>NZ_JBEOUK010000003.1:350881-375371 GCF_040304045.1 Kitasatospora sp. NPDC094016 | reverse complement strand
CCCTCAAACGCGCCCAGCACCGCAACTGGCCACCACCAATACCGGCAACCGTCACGATCACCCAGCCGGCAACAACCTAAAGTCACCGGCATTGGGCCTAAGGGTGCGGGCGGGTGCGCTGGGCCGGGAGGCGGGGCTCGGGGGCGCGGCGGGCGATCTCGGCGAGGGTGTGGAAGAGGACGTCGCCGAGCAGGACCGGCTCGCGGGAGGCGTCCGGCGAAACGTCCGCGGAAGCGTCTGCGGAAGCGCCTGCGGAGACGTCCCGGGAGCCGGCCGGGGAGGCGGCGGGCGGGATGGTCGGGGGAGGCTCGTCTCGGAGCTGGCGAGTGGGCATGGCTCTTCCTGCCGACGGGGTGGCCGTGCACACTCCTGCCCGTCGCGCCCCGGGGACACCCCGGCCGGCGGGCGAATAGGCCGGAAACGGCGCCTCGGGGACCGAAAGCCACAGGTCCGGCGGGTCGGCGGCCCGGTCCCGCCGGTTCGGCGTCGCGGCGCCGCGGGGCCGCGACGAGGTCCGTCCGCGCCGGTGACCGGTGTGGCACCGATGGGCGAAGATGGACCGGTGACCGAAGCCCGTACCGCCCCCCGCCTCATCGCCACCGACCTGGACGGCACCCTGCTGTGCGCCGGCGGCACCGTCAGCGAACGCACCGCCGCGGCCCTGGCGGCCGCGGAGGCGGCCGGGGTGCAGGTGGTGTTCGTCACCGGGCGGCCGCCGCGCTGGATGCAGCAGGTGAGCGCCCACATCGGCGGCCACGGGGTGGCGATCTGCTCGAACGGCGGCGCGGTGGTGGACGTGCGGCGCGGTGAGCTGCTGGAGTCGTTCCCGCTGCCGGTGGAGACCACCCTGGCGGTGGTCGAGGTGCTGCGCGCCAAACTGCCCGGCACCGCGTTCGCCTTCGAGTACCCGGACGGGTGGGCCCGCGAGCCCGAGTACGCGGTGCCGATGTGGGGCGACGACCTGGAGCACGCGGTCGGCCCGGCGGAGAAGCTGCTGAGCGCCGGCGGGCCGGTCCGGGGCCTGTTCAAGCTGCTGGCCAAGCACCCCGACCTCGACCCGGACACGTTCCTCACCCAGGCCCGGGAGGTGGCCGGGCACCTGGCCGAGATCACCCGCTCGGCGCCGATCCCGCTGCTGGAGATCAGCGCGCCCGGCGTCACCAAGGCCAGCACGCTGGCCCGTTGGTGCGCCGGGCACGGGATCGACCGGAGCGAGGTGGTGGCCTTCGGCGACATGCCGAACGACCTGGAGATGCTGGACTGGGCCGGCACCGCGTACGCCGTCGCCAACGCGCACCCGCAGGTGCTGGCGGCGGTGCCGCTGCACACCGTGAGCAACGAGCAGGACGGCGTCGCGGCGGTGCTGGAGGAGCTGCTGCGGCTGCCCTGAAGGCGTGCCGCCGGAGCCCTGGACAGGGCCTAGCCGAAGCGGCCGTTCACGTAGTCGGAGGTCCGCTGGTCGCGCGGGTTGCCGAAGACCTGCGCGGTCGGCCCGGCCTCCACGATCCGGCCCGGGGTGTCGTGGGTGGCCAGGAAGAAGGCGCAGGTCTGCGAGACGCGCTGGGCCTGCTGCATGTTGTGGGTGACGATCACGATGGTGAGCCGCCCGCGCAGTTCGGCGATGGTCTCCTCGACCCGCCGGGTGGAGGTCGGGTCGAGCGCGGAGCACGGCTCGTCCATCAGCAGGATGTCCGGCGAGACCGCCAACGACCGTGCGATGCACAGGCGTTGCTGCTGCCCGCCGGAGAGCGCGCCGCCCGGGGTGTGCAGCCGGGTGGAGACCTCGTCCCAGAGCCCGGCGCGGCGCAGGCTGGTCTCCACCAGGTCCCGGCGCTCCTCCTTGGAGACCTTGATCCCGGCCAGCTTCAGGCCGCTGGCGACGTTGTCCTGGATGGACATCGCCGGGAACGGGTTGGGCCGCTGGAACACCATGCCGATCCGGCGCCGCACCTCGGCGGGGCGCCGGCCGGGGCGGTAGACGTCGTCGCCCTCCAGCAGCACCTCGCCGGCGAGCGCGGCGCCGCGCACCATCTCGTGCATCCGGTTGAGGATCCGCAGGTAGGTGGACTTGCCGCAGCCGGACGGGCCGATCAGCGCGGTGACCTCGCCGGCCGGCATCGCCAGCGAGACCCGCTCCAGCACCTTGCGGGCGCCGAACCAGGCGGAGACCTCCCTGGTCTCCAGCCCGGCCAGCGGCTCGCCGCCGGGGTGCGGGGCCGGCGGCAGCGGCGGGAGGGTGAGGGTGTCGGCGGCCGGGTCGGTCGCCGGGGTGTCGACCGTGCCCAGGCCGGTGGTCGGGGTGTCGGTCATCGGTGCATCCGTCATCGGTACGGCCTTCCGGGCGCGCTTCAGTAGAGGTTGGGCAGCAGGGCGGCGGCGTTCTCGTAGACCGCCCAGAGCAGCGCGCCGAGCACCGGCGCGAGGCTCAGGTAGGCCGCCGAGGCCCGCCAGTACCGGGCCAGCAGGAGCGCGCCGAGCACCGCGCCCAGCAGTCCGAGCGACCACAGCTGCAGCGTGGCCAGCGCGCCCTTGTCGGCGGCCAGCGCCTTGTCGTACGGGACGGTCCGGGGCCGGCCGCCGGGGTTCTGCTCGGGGTCGCCGTCCAGCCGGGCGCCGACCATCACGGTCGAGCCGGGGATCCAGTCCGAGTCCCCGGTGACCAGGACGAGCCGGTTGCGGGCCGGGTCGGTGATCGGGTGGTCGCCGTCGCCGTACACGTTGACGGTGTAGGTGAACTTGCCCTGCCCGGTGGTGGCCTCGATCTTGTCGCCGACCCGGAGCCCGGACAGTTCGGCGAAGGGCGCGCCGAAGGTGGCGCCGCGGCCGAACAGCACCGCGACGCCGCCCTGGCCGGGCAGGGCGGTGTCCCGGCGGTGGCCGGGCCCGCGCATGAGGTCCCGGCCGGTGGTGCCCTCGACCACGACGGCCTGGTGCAGGCCGATCGCCGGGATGTCCAGCAGGGCCACCGGGGCGCCGTCGGCGGCGGCCCCGGTGGGGGCGACGGCCCGGGCGAGCTGGTCCCGGAAGGTCTTGTACGCGGTGGACTGGAAGTGCCGTTCCTGGACGTGCGAGAGCGTGAACAGGTAGCCGACGAAGCCCAGCACCAGCGCGGCCAGCAGGCTGGCCACCCGGGCGCCCTGGAGGAGGCGGCGCCGCGCGGGGGCGGCGGCGGGCCCGGCCGCGGGGGTCGCGGCGGGCGGGCCCGCGGGCGTGGCCGGCCGCGCGGGGGCGGCCGGCTTCTCCAGCACCGGGGCGGTCACGAGGCGCCGTCCGAGGACTTGCGCCGGCGCAGCAGCCGCCGGCCGAGCAGCGGCGGGACGAGCACCACGGCGAGCAGTTCGAGGGCGGTGAGCGTGCTCAGCGTCCAGTCCTCGGGCCTGCCGGCCACCTCGACCACGTTCGCCGCGACCTCGGTGCTGCCGCCGCGTCCGCGGGCGACCACCTGGCCGGTCTGCGGGTCGACCACGTCCTCGGTGCCCGGGTCGCCCGGTGCGGCGTCAGCCGCGTTCGGGTCCGTGCCGGCCGCGCCGTCGGCCGCCGCGGCGCCGTCGCCGGTGCCGCCGGTGCCCGCGCCGCCACCGCCCGTGCCGCCGGCGCCGCCGGCCGCACCACCGCTCGTACCGTTGCCGGTCCGGCCCGTGCCACCGCCGCTGCCGCCGCCCGTACCGCCCGTACCGCCGCTGCCACCGGTGCCGCCGGCCGCGCCGCCGCCGGTGCCGCCGCTGCTGGAACCGCCGGTGCCCGAACCGGACTTGACCGCCTGGCCGCCCTGCACGGTGCAGTCCAGCGGAGCGCCCTGCTTGTCGCAGGGGCTGGGCTGCGGCGCGTTCTTGAGGACGGTCAGCTCACCGGCGGAGTTGAAGGTCGGGTTGGCGCAGTTGGACAGGGTGTCCGGGTCGACCGGGCTGGCGTTGCCGGGGATGCTCCTGGTCTGCAGCAGGCCGCCCTTGACCAGGCCGCGCGGGATCGGCGAGTAGCCGAGGCCGTCCGCCTCGCCCTGCCCCTCGCACAGCACGTAGGCGAGGAAGCGGCTGAGGGCACTGCCCTTGTCGTTGTTGAAGCGGGGCGGCGGGGGCAGCGCGGCCCCGGAGCGCGGCACGATCACGTAGCTGTAGCTGGAGATCGGGTAGGAGCGCGGGTCGTCCATGGTGTAGACGCCGTCGAGGTTCTGCTGCAGGTAGTTCGGGTCGGACACCGGGGTGTTGTCGTCGACGCCGCGGATCTTCGCCGCGGTGAGCGCCACGGCGACGTTGGAGGCGGTCGGCAGCGAGTAGTAGCCGGCCTGGTTGAGCACCTTCACGACCGGCCAGTTGCTGCGCTTGGCGAAGGCGTACTCGTCGTAGCCGATGGTGCCGAGGCCGGAGGAGGCCTTGATGTAGCCGGCGACGACGTCCGAGCCGTTCTGGGCGACCATCCGGCCGGACGGCGGGAAGAACTCGGTGTAGTCACCGCAGGAGACGCCGTTGACGGAGGAGCAGTACGCGTCCCACTGGTCCTTGTGGGTGTGCTCCATCCAGCGGGTGAACTGCGCGGTGGCGCCGGAGCCGTCCGAGCGGACCACCGGGGTGATCGGCAGGTTGGGCAGCGTCTTGCCGTAGTCGGCGGTGATCTTCGGGTCGTTCCAGTTGGTGATCTTGTTGGTGAAGATGTCGACGACGGTCTGCGGCGAGAGTCGCAGGTCGCGGACCTGCTTGCCGCCGACCACCAGGTTGTACATGAAGGTGGTGCCGCCGGCGGTGATCGGCACGTACGAGAAGCCGTAGGTCGGCTGCTCCGCGCTGCCCTGGCCGTTGCGGCGGCCCGCGTCGTTCACACCGGCGTCGGGCGTGGTGCGGAACGGCACGTCGGAGGCGGTGAAGTCGTTCTGCCCGAGGGTCCAGGAGTTGCGGCCGGCTGCCGAGCCGACCGGGTTGAAGCTGATCTGGATGCCCTGCGACCCGACGTCCTGGCGCCACTGGTCGATGGCCGGACCGGCCCAGCTGGAGCCGTCCGCGCTCAGCGCGACGCTCGCCGCGAAGGCCCGGGAGCCCGGCCCCAGCAACGGCGCGGCCGCGAGCAGCAACAGGGACATCAGCAGGGCGAGCGCGCGGGCCACGGGGCGGCCGGCAGCCTCCCACGACATGGGGACTCCTCTGGGACGGAGGGTGGTTGGGTGGGTCATCAGCTGTTCCCGGGGAGTGGGACGGCGGTGGCCGACGTGTGGGCGGACGCGGTCCGCGCCATCGCCGGACGGACGGTGTCGGACGGCCGGGCGGCTCGTGCGGCGGCCTCGGCGCGCCGCGCCTCCAGGTCGATCCGGCGCTTCTGACGCCTGGTCAGCTCGCCCGGCTTGCGGCCGCCGAGCACGCGCGCGGTGACGAAGAGGATCAGCACCAGGACCATCAGGGTCAGTCCGGCCGCGAAGGCGCGGGCGACCATCTCGGGGTAGGGCTGCTTGACGTAGTTCCAGATGTACAGCGGCAGCGACACCTGGTGCTCGTGGAGCGGGTCGGCGTTGAACTGCGAGGTGAAGCCCGAGGTCAGCAGGACCGGCGAGGTCTCGCCGACGCCGCGCGCCATGCCGAGCACCACCGCCGTCACCAGACCGGGCCGGGCGGTGGGAAGGACCACGTTCCACACCGTGCGCCACTGGCTGCCGCCCAGCGCGTACGAGGCCTCCCGCAGGGTGCCGGGCACCAGCCGGATGACCACCTCGGCGGCCCGGGTGACGATCGGCATCATCATCACGGTCAGCGCCAGCGAGGCCGCGAAGCCGCTCTTCTCGAAGCCGAAGGTGATGATGAAGACACCGAGGATGAACAGGCCGGCCACGATGGAGGGCAGCGCGGTCATCGCCTCGACCAGCGTCCGCACCGGGCGCGCCAGCCGGCCGCCGACCTCGGACATGAAGATCGCCGCCGCGATGCCCAGTGGCACCGCGAACAGCGTTGCCAGGCCCAGCTGTTCGAGCGAGCCGACGATCGCGTTGAGCGCGCCGCCGGAGGTGATCGGGGAGAGCGCGGCGGTCCGCTCCATCGACTCGGTGAAGAAGTTGAGGTGCTGGGCCGCCTCGAAGCCGCGGCTGGCCACGTAGCCGATCTGGTCGACGATCAGCGCGACCACCAGCAGCCCGGAGCTCCAGGAGGCCACCGACACCAGCCGGTCGCGCACCATCAGCCTGCCCCACTGGAGCCGGCCGAGCGCGAAGTAGCCCGCCAGGAACAGCAGGTACCAGCAGACCAGGAAGCCGAACGCGCCGCTGAACGGCAGCACCCGCTCGTACAGCGCCCAGTTCAGCGCCAGCGAGCCGACCAGTGAGCCGGCCACGGTGAACACGTCCTCGCGGGTCACACCGCCGAGCCGCACCTTGGTCTGGGAGCGCGGTGGCGCGGCCTCGGCAGGTGCCTCGGCGGGGCCGGAGGGCGTCGGACCTCCGGGCCCGGACGCGGCGACCGGTGGCAGGTCGAGCGTGGTCATCGGGTCGTCCCTTCGACGCGGTGGGTCATGTCGGTACGCCGCCTCAGTCCGCGGTGGAGGCCCCGGAGCGGGACCGGTTGATCACGAAGCCGGCCGCCACGTTGACCAGCAGGGTCAGCGCGAACAGCACCAGGCCGGCTGCCATCAGCGCGGAGAGCGAGAGCGCGTCCGACTCGCCGAAGCGCAGCGCGATGAGCGCCGAGATCGAGTTGGCGCCGTTCTCCAGGATGTGCGTGATGGTCTTGAAGCTCGGCGAGACGATCAGCGCGACCGCGATCGTCTCGCCCATCGCCCGGCCGAAGCCCAGCATGATCGCGCCGATCACCCCGCCCTTGCCGAACGGCAGGACCACCGCGCGCACCATCCCCCAACGGGTCGAGCCCAGCGCATACGCGCCCTCCCGCTCGCCCTGCGGGGCCTGGGAGAACACCTCGCGGCTGAGCGAGGTCACGATCGGGATGATCATCAACGCGACGACCACGCCCGCGATGAAGGTGGAGGAGGTGTAGGAGGTGCCGATGTCGCCGGTGCGCACCTTGAGGAAGGGGATCGTGTCTCCGAGGTGGTTGGTCAGCCAGCGGACGAAGCCGATGATGCGCGGCTGGAGGAAGAACAGCCCCCACAGGCCGTAGATGATGCTGGGGATCGCCGCCATCAGGTCGATCAGCGAGATCAGCGCCGCCCGCAGCCGGACCGGCGCGTACTCGGAGATGAAGATCGCGGTGAAGAGGGCGACCGGGACGGCGATCACCAGGGCGATGACGGCGATCAGCAGGCCGTTCGGCAGGACGGCCGCGATGCCGAAGTTGTGCGCGGCGGTCTGCCACTTCTGCTCGGTCAGGAAGGACCAGCCGACCGCGCGCAGCGCGTCCGTGCCCCGCAGGATCAGGAAGAACGCGATCATCCCCATGATCGCGAAGACCGAGAGCCCGGCGACCCGCAGCACCCCGCGGAACACCCGGTCGCCCGGGGTCGCGGGGGCGGTGATGGTGCGCGGGACGTCCCGGTCGGGCCCGTGGCCGGGTTGGCCTGGCACCCCGGCGTACGGTGCCGCTGGCTCGGCGGCGGATGTCATGGTCTGCTCTCCGTGCTCGGGTGCGGGGGACGGATCCGGTGCGTACCCATTCGGCCAGCCACAGGTGGCCGGATCGGGTCGTGCGTGTGTACGAGGGCCCAACGCGGCACCTCGGTGGCGGAGTTGGGAACTCCAGATGGCCGGGCCGGACCGGCGGATGACGGGTCTGTGCTGGGGCTTCTCACCCAAGTCCTCTGATGTGGAAGGAATTTGCCTTCGATCACGCGCGGCCGGGCCATTGGCCGATTCCATCCCGAGCGCAACGCGCGTTGACTCCAGGCGACTTCAGCCAGGCGACTTCAGCCAAGCGAAAACGACTCGGCGGGGCCGAAACGGCGGCCCCGCCGAGTCGTGCTTCGGTGATTCTGTTGTGTCACCGCGTCAGACCGTCGCGGACGACGGCCGGAGCGTCACGGACGGCGGCGCAACCGCGACCAGCCCTTCCGCACCTCCGCCAGCGCCCGCGCCCCGGCGGGCGTCCCGCCCAGGAAGAGGACCGCCGGACCGCCGACCAGCAGCACCAGGCCGCCGATCAGCGCGACGGGCAGCAGCAGCCGCGCGGCGCCGGAACGGTCGGGCGCCGGAGTACCGGCGGCGACGGGCGCGACGGACAGCGGCTTGCCGGGCGTGCTGGGCGTCGCACCGGGCTTGGCACCCGCGCCGGCACCCGCAGCCGCTCCGCCCGCCGCGGTTCCACCGGCCGCCGTTCCCGCTCCACCGGACGCGGAGCCCGCACCGGTGCCGGACAGGCCACCGGTGGAGGAGCCGCCGGACCCGCCGGACGCCTGGTCCCCGGTCTCGCCGGAGGCCGCGGCCCCGCTCCCGCCGGACGCTCCGCCCTCACCGACCTGGGTGACCGGGGCGACGCCCTGCCCACCCCCCGTACCGGAGGCCGGCGTCGAACCGTCGCCGCCGGTCGCGGGCGGGTTCGGCGGCGCGGCCTGGTTGCCGGGCAGCTTGGCGTCCTGCGCCTCCAGGTGGCCGATCGCGTCCCCGGCCTGGGTCCGCTGGGCGGCGGTCAGGGCGAGGAAGCCGGGGGCGAGGTGGCCGGGCTCGTACCCGTAGACCTGGCCGGTGGTGGTCACCGCGCGCATGAACTTGGTCATCGCGGCCACCTTGCCGGCCGCGACGTCCTTGGTCGGGAGCATCGCGTACTGCACGGCGGTCAGCGGGTAGGCCTTCTGGTCGCGCGAGAGGGCCGAGTCGGACGCGCCGTACGGCAGGGACTGCACGCCGGTGGCCTGGTCGACGGTCATGTCGGCGACGGCCGCCTGGAAGCCCGGGCCGTCCGGCGAGACGAAACCGCCGGCCGGGTTGAGCAGTTGGGCCTCGGGCAGCGAGTAGGCCTTCGCCTCACCGGTGTCCATGATGGCGAACAGGGTCCGCTTGCCGATCTTGAGCGGCGGGCACAGGTCGTGCGAGCCGTCCGACTTCGTGTCCCCGTTGACGCAGTTGGGCTGGTTCCACAGCACCTTGCGCACCACGTCGTTCAGCCCGGTCGAGATCGGGTTCCACTCGAACTGCTTCCAGTTGCGCTTGGCGTCCTCCTTCGCGTCCGGGATCCCCGAGGAGTCCTGCCGGACGAGGGAGTCGGTCGGGTAGCCGGAGAAGGCGGGGCGCAGGTAGAAGCTGTCCACGTGCATGCCCCACGGGTCGGACTCGCCGTCCAGGAAGCGCACCGCGTCCGGGTCCGAGGCGATCCACGACGTCAGCTGGTACGTCATGTCCGCCGTCCCGCCGAACACCGTCGGGGTGGTGTTGTTCGAGAGGCAACCGGTGGGCCAGGAGACCGTGCCGTCCGAGGGCAGCGGGTTCAGCTTCTGGAACTCCGGGTCGTCGAAGATACAGATCGGGTTGCCCTTCACCGACGGGATCGCGGCGCCGGGCGAGGCGTAGGACTGCGTGAGCAGCTTGGCCAGCAACCGCGCGTTGAGCTTCATGCTCCTGATCTGCCGACCGGTGTTCGGGTCGTCCACGACGAACACCACGGAGATTCCCGAGGTCGCGATCGGCGCGTACACGTACGGGCGCGGTGGCGGCGCCTGGGTGTCCGGCCGGGACGCCAGCGCCATGTCGCCGCCGCCCGACAGGAAGTCCGTGCGGGCCTGCGCGTCACCGTTCGCGAAGCCGTACGTGAGCGACATCGGCTCGGTGCCCTGGCACAGCCCGGCCTGCCACTGCGCCATCGCCCGCTTGGCCGGTTCGAGTCCGGCCACCCGGAAGGCCGCGTGCTGGTCCGGACAGGCCGCCGCCGTGGGGGCGAACTCCAACGGCACCACCGCGCGGCGCTCCCAGGAGCACTGCTCGGACGTCTTCATGTTCGTGTAGCGGTTGATGGTGCCGTTGAGCTTCAGGTCGGACGCCATGCCGAAGTCCAGGTCCAGGCTGTGGTTGTCACAGCCGAGGACGCCCTTGCGGGTCTTGTCCGCCCAGGCGATGGAGTCGCCGCCGTAGTTGGGCTCGACGACCAACGAGCACGGGTGCTTGTCGTCACAGCCCAGGGTGGGGCTCTGGTCGGCCGTGTAGAGCTCGAGGTCCGCGAAGCCCGAACCGTCCGCGCCCGTGATCGAGACGACCATGTTCGACGGGTAGTCGGGGAAGGTCGTCCCGGGCGCGGGCGTCTTCTGCTGGAAGCCCGCCGCCGCGTCGGCGTTGTACAGGGTGCTGTCGTAGCAGTCGGTGACCTTGGGGTCAGTGCCCCGGCACTGGTACACCCGCACCTGGTAGAAGGGCTGCTCGCTGCGCGGCGCCGGCCCGTTCAGCCAGGGGTCGCCGTTGGCGTCCGAGGTCGGGGTGAACCCCTTCCAGCTGACGTGCACCACCTGGTTGACCAGGTTCTTGGTCTGCGCGACGCTCACGCTGCCCTCGGGGCCGTACACGCCGTCGTTCGGCTGCCACACCTTGGGCCCCGGCACCGTGACGGCGGAGTCCTCCGCCACGGCCTGCGGCAGCGCCCCCAGGCCGATCGGCAGCACGCCGACAGCGACTACCGACGACCACACCATCGCGAGAGCGGGCAGTCGGCGGCGCCAACGGCCCAAGGGTCTCCGGTCGGGCGGTCGGACTCTCATGGCGGGCACCTCCGTGCGATTGCGCGCCGCCGGGAGCCGCGGCGCAGGGGATCGGGCATCGAGCGGCCGACGATTCCGGTACCCGTCCATTCGGCCAGCCGCAGATGGCCGGATCCGGTCGCCCGCGTGTACGAGACCACAACGCGGCACCTCGGTAGCGGAGTTGACGCCTCCACGGAAAAACAGGCCCGCGCCTGTCGGCACGGGCCTGGACCAACCTGCGGGCGGTGCTCAGCCGTTGAAGGTCAGCGCGAACGAACCGATCGCCTGACCGTTCGTGAAGAAGGAGGTGTTCAGCTTGCTGTCGAGGAACTGCGCACCCGCGGCGTCCACGGTGAGGGCGGAGGCGGTCAGCGACTGCGTGGTGCCGCTCTGCTCGGTCCGCTGGAGGCCGGCCGGCTTGAACAGCAGGACCGGGTCGGTGGCGCCGTCCGGCACACCGGTGAGGCGCCAGTCGTCGGCGCTGAACGCGAGCTGCTTGAAGAGCACGCTCTTGCCGGTGAAGACGTCGACGAACAGCAGGCTGCCGCCCAGCGTCGCGTTGCCGTAGTAGCCGCGCAGGTTCACGCTGCCGCCGGTCACCGGGAGGCTCGTCGCCAGGCCCGCGGTGGTGTTGTAGGAGACGCTGGCGTTCGGCAGCGGAACGATGAACACACCGTTTCTCGCCGCGGCCTGGAGGAAGGTGTTGTTCTCGGTCACCACGGCGCTGCCGGTGGGGACGGGAGCGGTGTCGGCCGCGGCCACGCCGCCGAAGGCGGTGACGGCGAGGACGACCGCGACGCCGCCGGCGAGGAACCGACCGGTGGTACGGGACATGCTGGGCTCCTTGGGAGAGGAAGGTTTCGCGCTGAGGGTGGAGAACCGGTCCGAGGGCCGGCCGACGGGTCCGACCGGAGCCGGCCCGTTCCCTTCGAGACGTCCCGCCGGTGGGCCGGCGGCCACGGGCGCGAAGCCCGTGGCCGCCGGATGGTGCGGGGTGGATCAGGTGCGGGGTGGATCAGGTGCGGGGTGGATCAGATGCGAGGTGAGTCAGGTGAGGGTGGATCAGGTGAGGGTGGCGACACCGCAGGCCGGGGTGGCCAGGAAGCCGTAGCTCGCCAGGTCGGCGGCGGCGACCGGGTCGTTGCAGATCCAGCCGTTGGAGCCGAAGATCGCCTGGAGCGCCTGGCCGTGCGCGTCGGTCGCCGTCCACTCGGTGTCGCGGATCACGTTGTAGACCACGCGGCCGAAGGAGGAGTTGGCGAACTTGGTGTTGATCACGTTGTTGGTGACCGGGGTCAGGGTGGCGCCGTTGACCACGATGTTGCGCAGGGTCAGGCTGCCGGGGGCGTCGGTCGCCGTGCCGTGGCCGCCGACGGTCTGGCCGAGGTAGTGGGCGACGGAGTAGGGGAAGACGACGTTCGGGTCGGTCAGGTTGGCGTCGGTGCCCTCGTTCTCCTCCGGGCCGGTGGTGACACAGGCGCCGGGGGTGGTCACGCCGATCGCACCCAGGAAGAAGGAACGCGTGCCGGAGTCGGCCTGCGGCAGGAACGGCTTGATGGTGGCGTTCGGCAGGCTCGCGCTGATCTGGTTCCAGTTGGTGGTGGTGCAGTTGTAGATCGCGGTCAGCTGCGCGGAGGTCAGCTGCGCCGGGGCGTTGCCGTTGCTCGGGGCGGACCAGCTGACGGCGTCCTTGGCGAGCGCGACGAAGTCCAGGCCGTGCGCGTCGGTGGCCGCCGGGCCGCGCGAGGAGCGGGCGAAGTCCACGGTCGCGCTGGTGTTGGCGACCAGGGCCTTGATGCCGGCGCCGGAGCCGTTCGGGCGGGCGATCGAGGTGGCACCGGTCTTGGTGGTGATCGGCGAGGTGCCGGTCGCGTCCCAGCTGTACAGGCGCGGCGCGGTGGAACCGGCACCCAGGGAGGCGTTGTAGTCGGCCGAGAACTGGTTCAGCAGGACCTGGATGGTGTCCGAGCCGACACCCACGATGTCCTGGGCGGCCGGGGTGACACCGGCGGCCGGGTCGGCGATGGCCGAGCCCGAGGCGACGGTGGCGAGGGAGGTCGCCAGGGCGGCAACGGTGAGCAGCTTGGCAGCGGTCTTACGCATGTTTCTCTTCCTCCGGTGGGAGAGACGTCCATCGCGTGAACCCGTGCTCTGGTTGGGAGCCCGGGGCCGGTGGCCGCGTCCGCTGCGGCCGCTCCGGCAGTGCAGATCCTGTCCGGCCCGGAGGTTCCGCCGGAAGGGAGGTCGAGGGCGGGTCGGGATTGTCGACTCATCGGTTCGACGAGGTTTAGCGACTGGTCAGCACGGGCGCGGCGGAGGGGGAAGGGGGTGGTCGGAGGCCGGTGACGTTCTTCTCCAGGTGGCGACTCGGGGTGTTGCCGGAAACCTGCGCTTCACCGGAACTGCACGTGGGCCCCGGCCGCCTCACAGCGGCCAGCGGCCGTCCCGACCGCCCCGCCGCAACTCCTGCCCCACCCACTGGAGCCCGGACAGGAAGCCCTCGGCGCCGGCCTGGCACTGGTCGCGCCGCAGGTAGCCGCGGGCGCTGCGCGCCACCGGCGCGGGCTCGACCGCCGACCGCCGGGTGCTGCGCGCCGGCAGGTAGGCGGACCACACCCACTGCCGGCCCTCGGACTGGGCCACCGAACATCGCAGGGCCGCCCGCTCGATCAGCAACACCCGTACCGCCTCGGCGAGTTCCTCCTCGCTGCGGTAGGTGCGCACGCCCACGCCGAGCGGCCGCCCGTTGGCGGCGCGCAGCGCCCAGCCCAGGCAGCGTTCGGGTGCGGGGACGATCAGCAGACGGGGGCCGCGCCCCTCAGCGGCCATCGGGGCGTCTCAACGAGACGGTGTTGCGGGGAAGTTCACGGCCCGGCAGGTCGCGAGCCGTCGGCCGCTCACGGCCGGATTGCTCACGAACGGGCCGCTCACGAACGGACTGGTCGCGAACGGGCCGGTCACGCGCGGGCAGCTCCCGGACGGGCAGGTCCCGCGCGGGCTGTTTGGCCAGCAGCACGACGAAGCGCCGGAAGGCGTTCTGGCAGGTCGCGTACCGCTCGTACGCGCGGCTGGAACGCACCTCGGGCAGGCTGCGCGACCCGGGGACGACCCAGACCCAGCCGATGCCGTCCCGGACGTGGGTGATCCGCGCGGTGAGTTCGGCGGCCCCGACGCGTAATCCGTCGAAGCCGCGCTCGGCCTCGCCGGGCGTCTCGAACATGGCGGCGGTGATGGCCACCACCCGGCCGTTCGGCGCCTTCAGCTGCCAGCGGTACCGCCCGTCCGGGGCGCGCTCCGTCCTGAACCCGCCTCGACTTGCCCCTGCTGCGGTGTTCCCGCGGCCAGACGCGTCCACTGCTCCCCCCGTCCGGTTACCCCTCCGAGACCGGTGCAAAGCTATGTGTGCACACGGACCCACGGAAAGCCCAGAACGTTCACAACTTGCGGTGTTGGTCGGGAAGTTCTCCCTCGTTTAACTTTCACCGGCCAACCGCCGAGGAGGATCGGGCCGGGTTCAGAGCCGGGCCGTCCAGCGGACCATGGTTCCCTTCCCGTACGGCCCGGCCTCGTGCCAGGCGGCGCCGCCGAGCGCCTCGGCCCGCCGGGTCAGGTTGAGCAGGCCGCTGCGGCGGCCGCCCGCCGGGATGCCGACGCCGTCGTCGGTCACCGTCAGCAGCACGCCCGGGCGCCCGCCCCGGTCCAGCGACTCCGGGTCGCCGCTCACCGGCCGGCCGGTGTCGTCCAGGTGGGCGGTCGCGTCGATCTCCACGCCGACCCGGGAGGCCCGCGCGTGCCGGGCCGTGTTGGAGAGCATCTCCCTGAGCGCGGCGAGCAGTTGACGGCCGTTCTTCTCCTCGACCAGGCTCTCCACCGGCCCGACGAAGCTCACCGAGGGCTTGAAGCCGAGCGCGGCCGCGGCCTGGCTGGCCTCGCGCAGCACCCGGGTGCGCAGGGTGTCGGGCGCGTCGCCGTGGTTGTCGTGCTGGAGGGCGTAGATGGTGGTGCGGACCTCCTGGATGGTGGCGTCCAGCTCGTCCACCGCCTTGCCGATGCCGACCCTCACCTCGGGCACCACGGACCGCCGGGCCGCGCTCTCCAGCATCATCCCGGTGGCGAACAGCCGCTGGATCACCAGGTCGTGCAGGTCGCGGGCGATCCGGTCGCGGTCCTGGAAGACGGCCAGGCGCTGCTGGTCGCGCTGGCCCTCGGCGAGCCGCAGGGCCAGCGCGGCCTGCGAGGCGAAGGTCTCGGCGAGCTGCTTCTCGGTGTCGGTGAACGGCAGGGCGCCGCGCGGGCGCCAGACGCAGAGCCCGCCGAGCACCCGCCCGGCGGCGACCATCGGGACGGCCATCGACGGGCCGAAGGCGCGGGCGAGCCGGATCTCCACGGTCGGGTCGCTGGACATGTCGTCCAGGTAGACGCTCTCCCCGGCGAGCAGCCGGGCCGCGAAGTTCTCCCTGGGCAGCAGCTCGCCCCGGACGAACTCGGCGGCCTCGCCGGAGGCGTGGGCGACCCGCATCTGCCCGTCGCCGTCCTCCGTCGGTTCGGTCGGGAGCAGGATCATGCCGAGCGCGGCGTCCGCCAGCTCCCGGACCTGCTCGGCCGCGACGGTGAGCGCGCTCTCGGCCTGGTCGGTGGAGAGCAGCGCCGTGGTGACGGCGGAGGCGCCGGCGATCCAGCGTTCCCGGCGCCGCCCCTCCTCGTACAGCCGGGAGTTCTCGATGGCGACGCCGGCCGCCGCGGCGAGCGCGTGCACCACCTGTTCGTCCTCGGGGGTGAAGGCGCCGCCGCCCTTCTTCTCGGTGAGGTAGAGGTTGCCGAAGACCTCGGCGCGGACCCGGATCGGCTCGCCGAGGAAGGTCTTCATCTCCGGGTGCTGCGGCGGGAATCCGGAGGAGCGCGGGTCGGCGCCGAGGTCGGCGAGCCGCAGCGGCTCGGGGCGGTCGATCAGCGCGCCGAGGATGCCGCGTCCGGCGGGCAGGTCGCCGATCTCGGCAGCGGTCTCGTCGTCGACGCCGACGTGGATGAAGTCGGCCAGGCCGGTGCGGCCGGGGGCGATCACACCGAGGGCCGCGTACCGGGCGTCGACGAGTTCGGCGGCGCCGGTGGCGATCCGGTGCAGGGTGGCGTGCAGGTCGAGCCCGGCGCCGATCGAGACCACCGCCTCCAGCAGCCGCTGCATCCGGTCGGTGACCGCGGCGGCCGACTGCAGGCGTTCCGCGACCTCGGTGACCAGGGTGTCCAGCCCGAGCGAGGCGATCTCCGGCACCCGATGGGGTGTCGGCTCGGGCGCGGCGGCGGAGGGCTCTGGCGTGGGGTCCATGCAGAAAGCCTAGTTTGTACGCTTTTCATCCGAAGGACGGCGCGACTTGGGAACCGCGCCCCGACCGGGCCCGACGAGCGGCCCTGAACAGGCTGGGCGGGCGGCCCCGACCAGGCTGGGCAGGCGGCCCCGCCCAGGCTGAGCGGGCGGCCCCGGCCGGGCCTAACAGGCGGCCCCGACCGGCTCCAGCAGCCCGTCCGCCTCCCGCTCCCGCCGCCACAGGGCGTGCAGCCGCCCGTCCCGGTCCGCGACCAGCTCCGACCAGCGGCCGCGCTCGGCGACCCGGCCGCCGTCCAGCACCAGCACCTCGTCGACCGTGGTGTCGTCCAGTCCGGCCAGCCGGTGGGTGATCAGCACGGTGGTGCGGCCCTCGGTGGCGGCCAGCAGGTCGGCGGTGAGCGCGTCGGCGGTGGGCAGGTCGAGGTGTTCGGCGGGCTCGTCCAGGACGAGCACCGGGAAGTCGGCGAGCAGGGCCCGGGCCAGTGCGAGGCGCTGCCGCTGGCCGCCGGAGAGCCGGGCGCCGTGCTCGCCGACCATGGTGTCCAGGCCGTCGGGCAGGGTCAGCGTCCAGTCCAGCAGCCGGGCGGCGGCGAGCGCGGCGCGCAGGTCGTCCTCGGTGGCGTCCGGCCGGGCCAGCCGCAGGTTCTCCCGCAGCGAGCTGTCGAAGACGTGGGCGTCCTGGGCGCACAGTCCGATCACCCGGCGGACGTCCTCGCCCGCGAGCGCGCGGCTGTCCACAGCCTGTGGACGGCCGTCGGCGAAGGTGACGGTGCCCGCGCTCGGCTCCAGGAACCGCAGCAGCGCCTGGGCCAGCGTGGTCTTGCCGGAGCCGGACGCGCCGACCACGGCGATCCGGCGGCCGGCCGCGAGGTCGAGGTCGACGCCGGCGAGCGCGTCCACGGCCTGCCCCGGGTGCCGCACGGTCAGTCCGCGCACGGCGACCGGCAGCGGCTGTTCGGGCAGCGCGGCGGGCGCGGCCGGCTCCGCGACGACGGCCTCGGCCTCCAGCACCTCGTCCAGCCGGGCCCGCGCGGCCCGGCTGCGCTGGCGTGCCTGGACGGCCAGCGGCATCCCGGTGACGGCCTCGAACGCGGCCAGCGGGGTGAGCACGACCACGGCCAGGCAGACCGGCGCCAGCGCGCCGCCGTGCACCCCCTGGACGCCGACGGCCGCCGCGGCGGTCACGGTCAGCCCGGTGAGCAGCGCGATCAGCCCGGTGCCGAGCGCGGTGGTGGCCGCCGAGCGGGCGGCCAGCCGGGTGAGCGCGGCGTCGGCGCCGTGGACGGCGGCGAGCCGGCCGGGCAGCGCGCCGGCCACGGTGAGTTCGGCGGTGCCGGTGAAGGCGTCGACGACGGTGGTGGCGAGCCGCCCGCGCTCGGGGGCCTGCCGCCGTTCGGCACCGGCCGACCAGCGGGCGGCCAGGGCGGGCACCACCGCGCCCGCGAGCAGCAGCCCGACCCCGAGCACGACCCCGGCGGCGGGCAGGAAGGCGCCCATCGCCACCGCCGCGGCCAGCGAGACCACGCCCGCCACGGCGGCCGGCAGCCGCCAGCGCAGGTGGTGGTCCTGGATCGCGTCGACGTCGGCGACCAGCCGGGAGAGCAGGTCGCCGCGCCGGAAGGCGGGCAGTCCGGCCGGGGCGAGCGCGGTGAGCCGCCGGTAGACGGCGGCCCGCAGGGTGCCGAGGGTGCGCAGCACGGCGTCGTGCGAGACCAGCCGTTCGGCGTAGCGGAAGACGCTGCGGCCGATGCCGAAGGCCCGTACCGAGGTGACGGCCATCATCAGGTAGAGCACCGGCGGCATCTCGGAGGCCCGGGAGATCAGGTAGCCGGAGGTGGCCATCAGCGCGACGGCGCAGCCGAGGGCGAGCGCGCCGAGCAGGACGGACAGCGCCAGCCTCGGGGTGGTGGCGGCGGCCTCGGGCTCGTCCTCCGACGTGGCGGGGGCGGGCGTCGGCCGCCCGCTGTGCGCGGGCCGCTCGACCGCGGCGAAGGCCGGAGCGGAGGCCGGGCCGGCGGCCGGGGCGGGCGCCCCCGCCAGCCGGACCCGCCGGTCGGCGACGGCCAGCAGCGCCGGCCGGTGGGCGACGATCAGCACGGTGCGCGCCGGATCCTCGGCGAGCGTCCGGACGGCGTCCACGACGGCGGCCTCGGAGGCGCCGTCCAGGTTGGCGGTCGGCTCGTCGAGGAGGACCAGCGGCCGGTCGTCGGCGAGCAGGACGCGGGCGAGCGCGAGCCGCTGGCGCTGCCCGGCGGAGAGCCCGGCGCCGTCCTCGCCGAGCGGGGCGTCCAGCCCGGTCACGAAGTCGAGCGCGTGCGCGGCCCGCAGCGCCGTCCACAGCTGCTCGTCGGTGGCCTCCGGGCGGTAGAGCCGCAGGTTGTCGGCGACCGTCCCGGCGAACAGGTGCGGGTGCTGCGGCACCCAGGCGATCTGCCGCCGCCAGCTCGCCGGTTCCAGTGCGGCCAGGTCGTGGGTCCGCCCGTCGGCAGCGGTGATCCGGACGGTGCCGGCGTCTGGGGCGACGAGGCCGAGCAGGACGGCGAGCAGGGTGGACTTGCCGGCCCCGCTCGGGCCGGTGAGGGCGGTGGTGGTGCCCGGGCGCAGGGTCAGCGCGGCGCCGTCCAGCGCGGGCTCGGTCCGGCCCGGGTGGCGCACGACCAGGTCGGAGACGGCGACGGCGGCCCCGGTGAGGGCGGGTGCGGGCACCGTGCCGGTGACGGGCAGCGGGGTCTCCAGCACCTGGAAGATCTCGTCGGCGGCGGTCAGGCCCTCCACGCTGGAGTGGTAGAGCGCGCCGACCTGGCGGATCGGGAAGTACACCTCGGGGGCGAGGATCAGGATCAGCAGCCCGGTCTCCAGGTCGAGCGTGCCGTCCACCAGCCGGAAGCCGACGGTGACCGCGACCAGCGCGACCGACAGGGTGGAGAGCAGTTCCAGCGCGAAGGAGGAGACGAAGGCGATCCGCAGGGTGCGCAGGGTGGCGCGGCGGTAGTCGGCGGTGATCCGGGCGATGGTGGCGGCCTGGGCGCGGGCCCGGTTGAACACCTTGAGGGTGGGCAGTCCGGCCACCACGTCGAGGAAGTGGTGCGAGAGCCGGGCCAGGGTGCCCCACTGCCGGTCCATCCGGCTCTGGGTGGCCATCCCGATCAGCACCATGAACAGCGGGATCAGCGGGAGCGTCCCGGCGATGATCGCGGCCGAGGTGAAGTCGGCGCCGACGATCCGCAGCAGCACGATCACCGGGACGACGACGGCGAGCGCCAACTGCGGCAGGTAGCGGGCGAAGTAGTCGTCCAGCGCGTCGACGCCGCGGGTGGCGAGGGTGGTGAGTTCGCCGGTGCGCCGGCCCGCCAGGTAGGCCGGGCCGAGCGCGGTGGCGTGGTCGAGCAGCCGGCGCCGCAGGGTGGACTTCACCCGGGCGACGGACCGGTGCGCGGTGAGTTCGGTGAGCCAGCCGACCAGCCCGCGCCCGACGGCCGTCAGGGCGAGCAGCAGCAGCGGCGTGGTCAGTTCGCCGAGGGTCGCCTGGCGCTGGAAGGCGCGGACGACGATCTCGGCGATCAGACTCGCCTGGGCGACCACCAGGGCCGCGCCCGCCCCGCCGAGGAGCACGGATCCGGCGAGGAAGGCACGGGTGGTGCGGGCGTACCCGAGGAGTCGGGGGTCGACCGGCTTCACGGCGTCAGTCCTGGTCGAGCGCGGCGGCCGGGGCATGCCCGGGGATGTGCTGGACGCCGATGCGCTTGCGGAACACCCAGTACGTCCAGCCCTGGTAGAGCAGCACGAGCGGGGTGAACACCGCGGCCACGATGGTCATCAGCTTCAGCGTGTACGGCGAGGAGGCCGCGTTGCTGACGGTCAGGCTCCAGCCGTCGTTGAGGGTGGAGGGCATGACGTTCGGGAAGAGCGCCAGGAAGAGCATCGCGACGGCCGCCACGATGGTCGCCCCGGAGAGGATGAACGCCCAGCCCTCGCGGCCGAGTCGGTTGGCCACCAAGGCGCCGACCAGGGCCAGCACGGCGATGACCAGGGCGGCCAGGCTGCGGCCGTTGCCGTTGTCGGCCTGCGTCCAGAGCAGGAAGGCCAGCGCCAGCACCGCCGCCGCCACGCCCACCCGCAGGGCGGTGGCCCGCGCCCGGTCGCGGATCTCGCCGACCGTCTTGAGCGCCGCGAACACCGCGCCGTGGAAGGTGAACAGGCTGAGCGTCACCAGTCCGCCGAGGAGGGCGTACGGGTTGAGCAGGTCCCAGAAGGTGCCGACGTAGTTCTTCTGCGCGTCGATGTCGACGCCGCGCACGATGTTGGCGAAGGCCACGCCCCACAGGAAGGCCGGGAGCAGCGAGGTCCAGAAGATGGCCTCCTCCCAGTTGCGCTGCCAGCGCGCGTCGTCGCGCTTGGACCGGTACTCGAAGGCCACGCCGCGCACGATGAGGCAGACCAGGATGATCAGCAGCGGGATGTAGAAGCCGCTGAACAGGGTCGCGTACCAGTCCGGGAAGGCCGCGAAGGTGGCGCCGCCGGCGGTCAGCAGCCAGACCTCGTTGCCGTCCCAGACCGGGCCGATGGTGTTGATCAGGACGCGCCGTTCGGCGGTGTTGCGGGCGAGCGGCTTGGTGAGGATGCCGATCCCGAAGTCGAAGCCCTCCAGGAAGAAGTAGCCGATCCACAGGACCGCGATCAGTACGAACCAGACGTCGTGGAGTTGCATGTCAGATCCCCTGTGGTCCTCAGTAGGCGAAGGCGAGAGGCTTGTCGGCGTCGTCGTCCGAGGACGGTCCGCGCAGGGTCGGGTCCTTGGCGGGGGGCTGCTCGGTCACCACCGGGCCGGCCTTGGCGTACTTCACCAGCAGCCGGACCTCGACGACGGCGAGGATCGCGTACAGCAGGGTGAAGGTGGTGAGGGCGCCGATCTGGGTGCCGACGCTCACGTTGGGGGAGACCGCGTTCGCCGTGGTCATCAGGCCGAAGACGGCCCAGGGCTGGCGGCCCATCTCGGTGAAGATCCAGCCGAAGCTGTTGGCGATCAGCGGGAAGCCCATGGTCAGGATGCCGATCCGCCAGCTCCACTTGGTGAGGAACGGACCCATCTCCCGTCCGGGGGTGAGCATCAGCCGGGGCACCTCGGTCTCGCCGGTGCGGAACTCGGGGCGCAGGAACTTCTTGCGCCGGGTGGTCCAGAGTCCGATCAGGCCGGCCACGAAGGAGGTCATCCCGAAACCGATCATGAGGCGGAAGCCCCAGTAGGTGACGAAGATGCTCGGGATGTAGTCCTTGGGGTCGCCGCCGTACTTGGCCGCCTCGGCGGCCGCGGTGTCGTTGATGCCGGGGACGGAGGAGTTGAAGTCGCTGTGGGCGAGGAAGGAGAGTATCCCGGGGATCTCCAGCTCGACCGAGTTGTGGCCCTTGCTGACGTCGCCGACCGCGAAGATCGAGAACGGCGCGGGCGACTGGGTGTCCCACAGGGCCTCGGCGGCGGCCATCTTCATCGGCTGCTGCTCGAACATGACCTTGGCGAGCGAGTCGCCGCTGAGCGCGGTGCCGGCGCCGAAGACCACAGCGAGGACCAGGCCGAGCCGCAGCGAAGTCCGCATCACGGCGGTCTTCTTGGGGTCGGCGCTCTCCGGCTTGCGCTTGGCCTTCCAGAGGTGGAAGGAGGCGATGCCGACCATGAAGGCCGCGCCGGTGAGGAAGGCGGCGGTCAGGGTGTGCGCCACCACGGTGAGGGTGGTGTTCTGGAACAGCACCTTGGCGATGTCGGTGAGCTGGGCCTTGCCGGTGACCGGGTCGATCGAGTAGCCGACGGGGTGCTGCATCCAGGAGTTGGCCGCCAGGATGAAGTAGGCGGAGAGCACGGTGCCCAGGGCGACCATCCACATGCAGGCGCAGTGGATCTTCTTCGGCAGCTTGTCCCAGCCGAAGATCCACAGGCCGATGAAGGTGGACTCGAAGAAGAAGGCGATCAGCGCCTCCATCGCGAGCGGGGCGCCGAAGACGTCGCCGACGAAACGGGAGTAGTCGGACCAGTTCATGCCGAACTGGAATTCCTGGACGATGCCGGTGACGACGCCCATCGCGATGTTGATCAGGAAGAGCTTGCCCCAGAACTTGGTGGCGTGGAAGTACTTCTCCTTGTTCGTCCTCACCCAGGCGGTCTCCAGCCCGGCCACGATGGCGGCGAGGCTGATGGTGAGCGGGACGAAGAGGAAGTGGTAAACGGTGGTGATGCCGAATTGCCATCGCGCGATGGTCTCGTGAGCGATTGCCAGTTCCACGTCGCCCTCTCTCCAACCGACCGGCCCCGTTGAAGGGCATGTTTCGGACAAACTTCATCTATAGCTGTAGACCGCTGCCCAACCACACAAGCTTGTCCGCTTGTGAACGTGAACACGTTCACAAGGAGCAGTATCCATCATCCTTACGAAGGAATCGCAGGCGGGGTGGGGTTGACACCTTCGGAACGGTGTGTAGCCGCACGTAGCTGGGCGTGGCCGTGTGTGGCCGCGTGTGGCCGTGCGGCGGCGGTGCAGTGGTGAATGCAGTGGCGGTGGGGACAGTCTGCGGAGCCGTCGACGGCCCTGACAACGAACGACCGGGCAGTCGGCGGAGCGATCTTGGCCGATCCGTCGCTTGACACGACGGCGCCCACGCCGTCGCGGACGGCGTGGGCGCCTGAAGGCACCAGCGGCCCCTGGCCCTGTCCTCGTCTCTCCGCTATGCCCGGCCGAGGAGCTGGGTGCCGGGAGTGGAGTCGGCGCGGGCGGTGAAGAACTCGGTGAAACCGTGCAGGAACTCCTCCACGGTGATCCGGCCGTCCCCGTCCACGTCCAACTGGCGGAACCCGTGGGACAGTTCGGCTGGATGGACGCGCGGGCCGCCGAACACCGCCCGGTACTCGTCCGCCTCCAGGAACCCGCTGCCGTCGGTGTCGGCGGCGGTGAACACGGCCCGCAGCGCGGGCAGCAGCCCCTGCTCCAGATAGGCCGGATCCCGGTCGCAGCCCGCGACGGTGGCCGCCACGAACTCCTCCCGGCTCACCTTGCCGTCGCCGTTCGCGTCCATCGCCGCGCGCAGCTGCTCCCACCAGCCGTCGAAGGCCTGGTACACCCGCGCCTCGGCGGCCTCGTCCAACTCCAGCTGCCAGCACACGTTGTGCGCCATCGCCCGCAGGTCGTGGACGGTGAGGAAGCCGTCGCCGGTCTGGTCCAGCACCTCGCGGAAGAACCGGTCCACCCGGGACCCACGCGCGTCCCGGCGCGGCGGACGCCACCGGGCCGGGGCACCGCCCTGCTCCGGGGAGCGGTAGCGCAGCCGGTCCGGCAGCAGCGGGACGACCGCGCCGGCGCCCCGGTGCAGCAGCCAGGACAGCAGCGCGGCCCGCCGCGTCCGCACCAGCCCGAACCGCTCCCGCACGGCCGGCGGCAGATCCGCCACCGTCAGCGCCGTGATCGCCCGCGCCACCACCACCCGCAGCACCCGCCACCCGGCGTCGCCGAGGAACCACAGCCGGCGCGGCCGCGGCGCCCCGCGCAGCATGTCCTCCAGCAGGTAGCGGGCCGCCTCGGTGAGCTCCAGCCGCTCGCGCGCCGCCCGGGCGAAGTACGCGGGCAACTCGGCGGCACTGGCCGGGAGTTCGCCCTCAGGCAGCCCGAAGGCCGCCACCGACCCGGTGAACTCCTGGTACGCCGACTCCAGTTGACCGTCATCGTACGGATCCCCGCCGAGGCGCCGCATCGCGACCACGCATTCGAACAGCGTCAGCAGCACCCACGCCCGGGTCGCCGCGTCCTCGGCGTCGTACGCCCGCCCGTCCGGCGCCGTCCCGCGGATCCGCTTGTGCGCCCGGTCCAGCCTCGCGACCTCCCGCCGCAGCGCCTCCCCGTCCTGGTAGAACAGCCGCCGCCCGCTCCCCAGCGTGTGCTCCACCCGCCGCCACGGATGCGCCTGGTACGTCGAGTGCTCGGCCATCCCGGCCCCCACCACCGGATCCGCCGCCTGCAACACCAACAGCCGCCACGCGACCAGCGCGATCCGCCACTCGGACAGGTCCCGCCGGAACGACACTCCGGGATCAGCCACCGGATCAACCACGGGATCAGCCACGGCGCTCACCGGTGACCTCCGGCCCGATCACGAACCCCTTGGCGGGGCCCTCGGTCGCCGTGTCGCCCGTCCCGCGCAGGTGCTTCGTCAGCGCCTTCCTGAGGCCACCTCCCACCGCTGCATGGCGGAGGTCGCCGATGACCGAGATGGTGATGCTGTCATCTCCGATCTCTGCGCGCGCGATCTTCGGGACGGCCATGGCCTTCCAGGCCTTCCACAACCTCTGATCAGGGTCCACAGCGATCTCCCGGTGCGTGAGTGGGCATCTGGACCATGGCACACGACCGAGGGGCCGATGGGGTGAACGGCGGGGGTTCACCCCATCGGGGCGTTTCGGGCCCGGAAACGCGAAACCGCAGGGCGGGCCGGGAGGGGGCCTGCCCTGCGGTTCGGGGTGTCGTGGGGTTCGCGCCCTCCTCCCGAGCGGGCGCGAACCGGGTGGATCAGGAGGAGGAGCGGGCCGGCTTGCGGCGGGAGACGTAG
>NZ_JBEOUK010000003.1:200727-350783 GCF_040304045.1 Kitasatospora sp. NPDC094016 | reverse complement strand
AGAGGGCCGCGGCACCCAGGCTGAGGGCCAGGCCGGAACCCAGCGCCAGGTACGGGGTGGCCGGGGTGGAACCGGTCTCGGCGAGCTCGGTGGTCGACCCGGTCGTCGCCTTGGCCGTGGCGGCGGTCGTCGCCTTGGCCTGGCTGCTCGCGGTGGTCGCCTTGGTCGTCGAGGTGGTCGACTTGGTCGAGGTGGTCGAGGTGGTCGACGCGGTGGTGTCCGCTGCCTCGGTAACGGCGGCCGGCTGCTCGGCGGGCTTGTCGGCCGGCTTGTCCACCGGCTTCTCGTTCCGCTGCTCAGCCTCCTTCCGAGCGTAGTCGACCGCCTTCGCCTCGGCGTACGCCTTGTTGGCGGCCTGGTAGGCCTTGATCGCCACCGGAACGGCCGCCTCAGCCTCGACGACCTTGGCGTTCTCGGCGGCCAGTACGTCGTTCAGCTTCTTCTCGGCGGCGGTCACGGCCTCCTTGGCCTTGCGGTCGGCGTCGGCCGCCTCGTTGGCGGCCTTGCTCGCCGCCTGCATCCGCTCCCGGGCCTTGTCCAGTTCCTCCGGCTTGGCGGATCCGAACGCCAGCGAGGCCGCCTCGGCCTCCTTGTTGGTGGCGGCTACCACCGCGGCGGTCTTCTCGGCCGCGTCCTCGGCTCGCTGCACCCACATCAGGTAGGGCTGCGGGTTGGCCTTGAAGGTCTCGAAGTTGGCCCTCCCGGAGACTGCCCGCATGCGGGCCGCCTCAACGGCCGCGGACGCGTCGGCCTGGGCCTTCTCCAGGGCGGCGATCGAGGCGGTGTCGTTCTGGGTCTGCGCCGTCGGAGCCGACTCCGCGAAGGCGGGTACCGCGGAGAACATGGCTGCGGGCGAGATCACTGCAGCGACGAGGGCGGCCGAGACCAGCGTACGGCGGAGGTTCAACATGACCCCTTTCGGGATGAATGGAAGGCAAAGTCCGTTCACCGAGCGGTCCTTGACCGCCCAGCGAGAGCCGATCATAGGCGTACGGATTCTTCACATTCCATTTTGTTTTCGAGCACGGTAAGGGAATTGATGAATCGACAAACGAGACCTGGTCGCGCCGCTCCTCGGTGAGCTCCGACCCAAACCCTGAGTCCTGCGATCACCTTGCCTTCCCGCACCGCCCCTAGCCGGAGCCTCCGATCGGGGCGTTTCGGGCCCGGAAAACGCGAAACCGCAGGGCGGGCCGGGAGGGGGCCTGCCCTGCGGTTCGGGGTGCCGTGGGGTTCGCGCCCTCCTCCCGAGCGGGCGCGAACCGGGTGGATCAGGAGGAGGAGCGGGCCGGCTTGCGGCGGGAGACGTAGAGGGCCGCGGCACCCAGGCTGAGGGCCAGGCCGGAACCCAGCGCCAGGTACGGGGTGGCCGGGGTGGAACCGGTCTCGGCGAGCTCGGTGGTCGAACCGGTCGTCGCCTTGGCCGAGGCGACGGTCGTCGCCTTGGCCTGGCTGCTCGCGGTGGTCGCCTTGGTGCCGGTGCCGTTGTTGTTGGTGGTGGTCGCGGTGGTGTCCGAGACCGGGGTGACGGCGGCGGGCTGCTGGGCCGGCTGCTCCGCCGGGGCCGGAGCGGGCTGCTCGACCGGCTTCTCGCTCGGCTTGTCGGCGGGCTTCTCGCTCGGCTTGTCGGCCGGCTTCTCAGCGGCGGCCTTGGCGTCGGCGAGGGCCTTGTCCGCGGTGGCCTTGGCGGCTGCCGCGGTCTTGGTGGCCTCCTGAAGCCCGTGGAGCTTGCGCATCGCGTCGACCTTGGCGTCGTCCAGCGCCGTGCCGGCGGCGGTCACGGTGGCCTTGGCCTTGGTGTCCGCGTCGGTGGCGGCGTTGGCGGCGTCGAACGCCGCCAGCATCCGCACCCTGGCCGCCTCCAGTTCCTCCGGCTTCGCGGAGCCGTACGCGGCCGAGGCCTCGACGGCTTCGTTGTAGGTCTTCTCGTGGGCCGCGGCGGCCGTCTTGGCGGCGGCCCGGGCCTCCTGGAGCTTGCCGAGGTAGGGCTGCGGGTTGTTCATGAAGGCCGTGACCTCGGTCTGCCCGGCGGCCTCGGCGGCGACGGCGGCCTGGTGGGCCTTGGCCGCGGCGGCGGCGGCCTTCTCCAGCTCCGCGATCGAGCCGGTGTCGTTCCGGGTCTGCGCCGTCGAAGCCGACTCCGCGAAGGCGGGTGCCGCGGAGAACATGGCTGCGGGCGAGATCACGGCGGCGACGAGGGCGGCCGAGACCAGCGTACGGCGGAGTTTCACAATGACCCCTTTCGGGTCGGAAAGAAAGCAAAAGCCGTGTGCCGGGCCGTTCTTGGCGGCCCGACGGCGTTGATCATAGGCACACGGATTCTTTACGCTCCATGCCGCGTTCCGGCAACGAAAACGGCCCGCCATTGCCTGGTCAGCAAGGGAATTGACGTGTCGACAATGCCGTCAGGAAGTCCGGTCACCGTTGGTGGGCAGTTCGACCCGGAACGTGGCACCGGCGCCGGGGGCGGTGTCCAGGGTGAGGGTGCCGCCGTGCGCGCGGGTGAGCGCGGTCGCGATGGCGAGGCCGAGTCCGGCGCCGCCGCCGCCGTGCCGGCTGCGGGAGGCGTCGACCCGGTAGAAGCGGTCGAAGACCCGCTGGGCCTGGCCGTCGGTGAGCCCCGGCCCGGCGTCGGCGACCTCCAGCAGGCAGACACCGCCCGCGCCGCCGACCCCGATCCGCACCGGGGTGCCGGGCGGGGTGTGCTTGACCGCGTTGCCGACCAGGTTGGTGACCACCTGCCGCAGCCGGGCCTCGTCGCCGAGGACGGGGGCCGCGCCGGGGGCCCCGGTGCCGGACGGGCCGGTGAGGGAGACGGGCCGGGTCGGGTCGAGGGCGGTGAGGTCGTGCAGCGCGTCCGCGGCGAGGGTGCGCAGGTCCATCGGGGCGAGGTCGAGCGGGCGTTCCTCGTCGAGCCGGGCGAGCACCAGCAGGTCCTCGACCAGGGCGCCCATCCGGACGGCCTCGCTCTCGATCCGGGTCATGGTCCGCTTGACGTCCCCGTCGGTGGGCAGCGCGCCCATCCGGTAGAGCTCGGTGAAGCCGCGGATCCCGGCGAGCGGGGTGCGCAGCTCGTGCGAGGCGTCGGCGACGAACCGCCGCATCCGGGCCTCGGATTCGGCGCGGGCGGCGAAGGCAGCCTCGATCTGGGTGAGCATGCCGTTGAGCGCGACGGAGAGCCGCCCGACCTCGGTGCCGGGGGAGAGTTCCGGCATCCGGTGGGAGAGTTCGCCGTCGGCGATCCGGGCGGCGCCGGCCTCGATCCGGCGCAGTGGCCGCAGTCCGGCCCGGACGGCGAAGAAGCCGAGCCCGGCGATCAGCAGGAGGACGGCGCCGCCGATCGCGAGGAAGGAGCTGCGCAGCTTGCCGACGGTGGCGTCGATGTCCGCGCGGGAGACGGCCACCATGACGTAGGTCGCGGTGACGGCGGGCGAGGCGTAGTCGCTGGGGCTGGCGGCGGCCGGGGCCCGGGGGGTCTGGATCGGCAGCACGAGGACCCGCCAGTTGTAGTGGCCGCGCTGGTCGGGCAGGTCGAAGGGGACGTCGGGTTCGGTGCGGGTCGGGTCGAGGCCGCCGAGTTGGGGCGCCGGGTCGCTGTCGGAGACGGGCTGGCGCATGACGGCCTGCACCTTGCCGTCCGAGGAGAGGTACTGGACCAGGTACTGGCTGGGCAGGGTGCTGCGTTTGCCGGTGACGGCGGGGCGCCCGGCCTCCGGGGCGCCGACCCGGACCGGGCCCTTGTGGGACAGCGGCAGCCCGTACCGCTGGAGCTGCTCGTCGAGTTGGTCGACCAGCTGCACCCGGACGGTGCCGAGCACGACGGCGTCGCTGACCACCAGCCCGGTGGTGACCAGCACCAGCGCGAGCACCAGCAGCCGGGCGCGCAGGGAAAGCCGGGACAGCCCGGACAGCCTTGACAGTCGGGAGAACGGCAGCCGGGAGAGCGACCGCCGGAACACCGACAGCCGGGTGGAGAAGCGGGCGGACACGGAGCGGACCGGTCAGCCCTGCGGGGGGCGGCGCAGCGCGTAGCCGATGCCGCGCACGGTGTGGATCAGCTTGGGGCCGTGGGCCGGGCCGGAGTCGAGCTTGCGGCGCAGGTAGGAGATGTACGACTCGACGATGGAGAGGTCGCCGCCGAAGTCGTAGGCCCAGACGTGGTCGAGGATCTGCGCCTTGGAGACCACCCGGCCGACGTTGGCCATCAGGTAGTGCAGCAGTTTGAACTCGGTCGGGGAGAGCGCGACGGGGGTGCCGGCCCGGGTGACCTCGTGGGCGATCGGGTCGAGGCTGAGGTCGGCGACGATGAGCCGGCCGTCCTCGGCGGGCCCGCCGGAGCGGCGCAGGATGGCGCGGATCCGGGCGATCAGCTCCTCCAGACTGAACGGCTTGGTGACGTAGTCGTCGGCGCCCGCGGCGAGGCCCTGGACCTTGTCGCCGACGCCGTCCTTGGCGGTGAGGAAGAGCACCGGGAGGTGGTCGCCGGGGTGGCCGTGCACGGGCCCGGCGATCTGGCCGCGGTTGGTCCGCTCGCGCAGCTTCTCGACGACGGTGAAGCCGTCGAGGTCCGGGAGCATCACGTCGAGGACGACGAGGTCGGGGCGTTCGACGGCTATCAGGTCGAGGGCCTCGGTGCCGCTGGCGGCGGAGGCGACCCGGAAACCGGAGAAGCGCAGCGAGGCGGCGAGCAGCTCGCGGATGTTGGGTTCGTCGTCGACGACGAGGAGGAAGGCCTCGCCAGGGCCGCCGGCCACCGCGGACCCGCCTGGTGTGGTGACTGTGCCTTGCACGGGGCTTTCGCCTCCTGGTCGGACGATGGCATTCGGCATGAGGCTAGCCCCCGGAGGCTATGCGGCATCGATGAATGTTGGATTAACACCTTATCGGTCGGTTTTTTAAGCACAAGGCCCCCAGCGCAGGCTGGATGGTATGCGCACGGACGGTAACGCCCCGGAAGCGCCGACGGCCGGGAAGCCGGCGCCCGCGGCCGAGAAGCCCACGCCCGCGGCCGGGGAGACCGCTCCCCGGCCGCGGAAGGCGCTCCGGTCAGGCGTGCTGACCGGGCCGGTAGCCGCCTGCGGGAATCCGGGCGATCACGTTGCCGCGGTTGAAGGCGTTGATGATCGCGATGAGGGACACCAGGGCCGCGAGCTGCTCCTCGTCGTAGTGCTTCGCGGCGTCCGCCCAGGCCTCGTCCGTGACCCCGCCGGCCGCGTCGGCCAGGCGGGTGCCCTGCTCCGCCAGCTCCAGGGCGGCGCGCTCGGCGTCGGTGAACACCGTCGCCTCCCGCCAGGCCGCGACCAGGTTGAGGCGGGTCGCCTCCTCCCCGCCGTGCACGGCGTCCTTGAAGTGCATGTCGACGCAGAAGCCGCAGCCGTTGATCTGGCTGGCGCGCAGCTTCACCAACTCCTGCGTCGCGAACGGCAGAGTCGATTCCACGATCACCTTGTTGGCCGCGATGAGGTGCTTGAGGAACGTGGACATGGTCTGGCTGGCGAAGGGGTTCAGGCGGGCTTCCATCGTGTGCTCCCTTGTCGTCGTCCGCTGGTGCCCTCTGAGACAGGGCACCCCGGCGGGCCGTGACAGATGCGCATGTGAGCTGCGTCACCACCGCCTGAGCGACGTCGGATACCCTGCTCGGCGAACCGAGGGAGGGGTTCCAGTGCCGGAATCAGCCATCACCACGGACGCGACCGGATACCGGCCGCTGCTGTTCTCCATCGCCTACGGGATGACGGGCTCCGTGGGCGACGCCGAGGACATCGTCCAGGACGCTCTCCTCGGCCTGACCCGGGCCGACCAGGCCGGGACCACGATCACCAACCTCAAGGCGTACCTGACCACCTCGGTGACCAGGCTGGGCATCAACCACCAGACGTCGGCCCGGGTCCGCCGGGAGACGTACGTGGGCGAGTGGCTGCCCGAGCCCGTCGTGGTGACCGCCGACCGCCCGGGGCCGGCCGAACACGCCGAGCTGGCCGACGCCTTGTCGATGGCGTTCCTCGTCCTGCTGGAGGCCCTCTCCCCGACCGAGCGGGCGGTGTTCATGCTCCGCGAGGCCTTCGGGTACGGCTACCCGGAGATCGCCGACGCCGTCGGGAAATCCGAGGCCAACTGCCGCCAGATCCTCACCCGCGCCCGCAAGCGCCTCGCCCCCTCGGCCCGGGCCGTCGACACCCGGGCGCGCAAGGCGGAGGCCAACGAACTCGCCCGCAGGTTCTTCGAAGCCACCGAAGGCGGCGACCTGGACGCCCTGCTCCGGCTCCTCTCCCCCGACGTCGTCTTCCACGGCGACGGCGGCGGCAAGGCCCGCGCCCTCGGCAAGGCCCTCACCGGCCTGCGCCGCGTCGCCCTGCTCCTCATAGGCGGCCTGCGCCGCAACCGCAGACTCGGCATCACGCGGAAGCCCGCCACCGTCAACGGCCGCCCTGGCGCTGTCCAGTACGACGCCGACGGCCGCGTCGCCGGCGTCCTCGAACTCGACATCGCCGACGGCGCGATCCGGGCCGTCCACGCCGTCTCCAACCCCGACAAACTCACCCACCTCGGCCCGGTCTCCGACATCGGTCTGCTACCTCAAAGCCCCCACCGAACCGAGGATCCGTCCGGCGCCGCATAACCCACGTACTGCCCCTCCGGCCCCGCCTCGACGGTGAACCACTCACGGCGCGGCCGGTTGCCTTCGAGCCAGCTCCGGTACGCCGCTTCAACGGCCTGCCAGAGGTCGCGGGAGCCGCTGACGTCGACCGTGGACGAGCCGTCGGGATGGTCCTGCACACGGGCGGCCGAGCCATCGGCAGGATCGTGCAGGGTACGGCCGTTCCGAATGACCGTGGGGGCGAGGTGGAGACCCGCCCAAAAGGAGAACCCGCAGTCGTCCAGAACTCGGGCGCTGATTTCCGTGATTCGCCCGCCGGCTCGCGGTGCCCGAGCCGGCGGGCTGGGCTCGGCACCTGAACGCAGCGGCATGAACCCGGCGGGCCGGTGCAGGAACCGCCCTGCCGCGCGCCCGTCCGACAGCTTGGTCAGCCGGACCAGGGCGCCTCCGCCCAGGACATCACCGATCGGGGCGACGATGAGACCGCCCGGCGCGCATTGGTCAAGCCAGGCCTGCGGAATCCGCCGCACCGAACACGTGGCGATGATCCGGTCGAACGGCGCTCCGCCGGGGTGCCCCTCCGCCCCATCTCCCCGGGCGACGTTCGGCTCGAACCCGACCTCGCGCAACCGCACCCGGGCGGTCGCCACCAACTGCTCGGTGCGATCCACCGTGGTGACGTGGTCCGCGCCGGCCAAGTGGCAGAGCAGAGCGGCGTTGTAGCCCGTCCCGGCCCCGATCTCCAGCACCCGATCCCCAGGCCGGACATCCAGCGCATCGAGCATGTCCGCCATCAGGCTCGGCGCCGTGGACGAGGAGGTGGCCACACCCTTTCGACCATCCAGTCCCGCGTCCTCCGCCTGCAGCCCGTCGACCTCGGTCACCAACACCCGGTCCGCATACACCTCCCGCAACCACGAGCTGTCCGTTGCACGCCGCGCCCGATAGACGCCCCCCCTCCTCGCGGTAGAACACCGGCAGGAACGGATGCCGGGGGACATTGAGGAACGCCTCAACCACCCGCGAGGCCAGTACCGCGCTCCCCCGCTCGATCTCCGAGGCCAACCCGATCCGCAGGAGTTGCTCATCGAGGACGCTGGTCATGCCCGGTCGATCCTTCCAGGTAGTCACAGATGGCAGCGGTGATGGGCAGGCCGGTCGCCTGCTCGATGAACCCGTACTGCCCATTCGGGTTCACCTCAAGGAACGTCCATTCGCCCGAGGGGGAAACGACGAAGTCGAATGCGCCGTAGGGGAGAGCGAGTCTTTCGAGCATCCGCCGAACCCCGACCGCGACCTCACTCGGCGGCTCGCAGACCCGATACGTCAGGCTGTCGTAGTCGCTGCGCCAATCAACCCGAGCCGCATCCGAGTTGGCGTGGATCTCAGCGGCGAACAACTGGCCATCGACAACGGTGAGCCGCACCTCGTGGGCCTTGGGCACCCATTCCTGGAACAGGTGCGCCGTGGTGGAAATCGACGGATGATCGGCGTCGCCTGGTTGCAGCACGCTCGCGTACACGGCGACCGAGCAGCCATCGAGCGTCCCGCGGATCGGCGTGAAGGGCTTGTAGACCACGGGATTCCCGATGCCGGTCGCGAATTCCCTTGCCGCTTCCGGATCGTTGGTGATCAACGTCCGGGGGACTCGCAGCCCCGATTCAGCCGCCACCCGGAGCTGGAACGGCTTGTACTCGGTGTCGGCAGCACGGCCCGGCGGCGGCAGCCAGCGACATGGCAACGCGGACAGCAGACCTCCGAACCCGCGCCGCGCCTCGGCGGACGCCACGCCACGAGCCTCGGGGGACATCGACTCCGGGAACTCCGGCACGGTCGGCCGACGGTAGTAGACCGCTCGTACCGCCGAGAGGTCGAGCGTGCGTCGTTCCGTGGCCAGCGTCCCGCACCAGCCGGCCGCCCCGTCGAGGCTGGCCGACAGGGCCAGCCTCGACGGAAACCACGCCGTGTCCGCCCGGAAGACGGGGGTACCGCGCCGATTCAGCTCCTCGATCACGAGGTCGGCGGTGGGATCGAACGCCCCCATGAGCACGAGGACGGCATCGGCGGTCGGCATCTCAGTCGTCGCTGCTTCCCGGGTCGTCCGGCGCGTCCATCTGCCCGGTGGGCTGGGTCGGGCCGTACGTCTTCGGCGGCGTGCTGGTCATGTAGACGCCGGGCGGGAGTCCCTCATAGGTGCACGTCTGCGTGTCGTCGTCGTAGTCGATGTCGGCCGACAGGGTGCCCCCGGCCCCGGTGACCGGCACCAGGAACCGGAAGGCGAACGGGCTCTCCGGGCCACGCTCGCCCTCCAACTCGGGCAGCGGCGTCGCCCCGGCCGTGCCCATCGGCAGCCGGGACTCCGCCCGGTCGAAAACCGGGACTCCCCGCGGTCGGCTCATAACGGTGGTGGACATCTGTACCTCCCTGTTGCTGCGCCTCATCGAATCCCAGAGTGCAGACGACCCGGGATATCAGGCCTGGCGATAACGCTAAGGCTCCGGGAGGCGTCTCGGCCACATCCAGTCAGGTTCCTGCATAGATTCTCTTCATGAACTCAATGTCGAGGAATCCGGAAGTCATCCGCCCATTGTTCGAGCATGACCCTGACATCGCCTTCGGAGGGCGACGCAGCATAGAAGAAATCAAACAGCCGACCATAGTGATCGATATCCTTGGGGTCGCGCAGAACAACCCGTCCGGTAAACAGCTCAATGGTCACCAGCTTCGCCCCGTAGACCGTGAAGGTATGAAACGGCGCGTCGACAACTTGGGCCGACATCGGGATGATCCCAATGTTGACGTTCGACAGCCGAGAGACGGACGCAATCCGGTCCAACTGGTCAGCCATAACCGAAGGGGCACACAGCCTCCATCGAACGGCCGATTCGGTCAGCAGGAAGTCGAATCGTTTGCTCTCGTCGTAGAGGACCGCCTGACGTTCGATCTTCAGGGCGATCGTTTGAGACACATCGCCATCGACGGGGTCGATGGGAGGGCTCATGGCCGTACGCATATATTCGGGGGTCTGAAGCAATCCAGACGGCATCGCCGGAAGAAAATAGCGAATATGGTCAGCACCATTTTCGAGAGCTGCCAGCTCACGCTGCCGAAGATGCAGTCCGCGGCGGACGGAAGCACGGACATCCTCGTATTCGGCATTGGCTACGCTGGCCAGGTCGAGCAGTTCCCGAGCGAGGCCGGTATCTACGCCCAGCGCATTGATGATCTGTTGAACGTCGGCGACTGACGGCAGGACTTTCCCTGTCTCGATCCGGGAGATCTTGCTCTGGCTCATGCCGCAACGCACGGCCAGTCGTTCACCAGAGAGGCCGGAGGCACGTCGGAGATCCTTGAGCGCTGCTGCAAGGTTTCGACGTTGCTCTCCGGCCCTACCGGGATCGAGGGTCAATCTGAGCAGTACTCCGCGAACGGAACCGAGAGGGACAGCGCGAGATCACGCCAATGCCGGTACTGGTCCAGGTTCGGATCCTCCAAGAGATCCCGGCCGATCTGCGTGCCGTCCGACCGGTACCTCATGTCAACCACCTTCGCACCATCGAACAACCAGAAGTCCTGGTCCGGAAGACCGGGATTCTCCCGCTCGGTGAGGTCCAGGATCCGAATGTCCTCACCGGCCTCGACGTTGTACGCGTAGGCAGCGAACTCATAGCGTAGGTAGTCGGACAGCGGCCTGGTCAGCACATGCACCCGTCCGATCCGACGGCCGCTCGCGCGGAAGTTCCGCACGCGAGTCAGCCACGGGTCGTCTGCGGGGATGTGGAGCTCTCCCGTAGCCAGGAACTGCTGGAACTCCTCGTCCTCACCGGGCATGGCGTAGGTACTCCTGGTCTCCAACCGGAAAGCCTCGCTCTCGAACGAATCGAAGAACGTGCGCCAGTCGTCACCAGCCAAGAGCACGGAACGCCTCCCTCAGCACGTTCTCGGGAATCTCCACTACCGCTTCGCCTTCAGGCGTCTGCCGCTGCACGGTGTAGCCCTGGACCGCGATGGTGCCTCGGTCCGTCGTGTAGACGGTCGGACAGTCGTCGTTGCGGCAGTCCGGGTCACCGCCAGCGATCCGCGTGAGCTCCATTGCTTCCCCTCCACGTTCTGTGCGGGTTGGTGACTAGAACCCTAGGGAGCTTTGGGGGAACCGGGCAAGGATCAGTCACGTTCCCGCATAGACTCACCCGCTTCGGTGGCACTCTCCGTGCGAGGGCGCGACGACTCAATCGCCGTGCCGTGCCCACAAGATCTTTGCGAGGAAGACCCGTTGGTCAACGAATGGGCGCTACAAAGGTGTTGTGGATCGGCAGCAGCACCACACGCCTGTCCGCCGGCGGCCCCTTGCGCCTCGCAAGGGGCCGCCGGGGTGAGCTTCGGCGCAGGAAGTCGGCTTGGCCGACTTCCTGCGCCACGGGGACTCCGCCAGGGCCGCCGCCGGGCGCGCAGGGGCGAGTGGCGGGCTGCCCGAGGACCCGGGGGCGGGTTCTCGGGCGTAGGCAACCTTTCGGGCCGCTCACGGCATCCAAGTGGTGTCAGGGCTGCGAGAGGGGGAGGACGCCGGGCGCGGATACATGGGGGCGCGGGAGGGTCGGCGCGCGTTCGCTGGGCGGATCGTTTTTTTATCGCGCCTATTTAGTACGTATGCGATTTGATATGGTGGAGTCGGTTTCGAGTATCTGTTGCACAGCCGTGACAGCCTTGCGCGAAAAAACGTTCGATCCGCAGAGTGTGTGAGGACTAGCATTCCCGGATGGAATCGAATCTCCCTCCGATATGGAATTCCTCCGACAGCGCGGCTCTCCCCCCGCCCCGCAGGGCGCCCCTTCGGCTGGCCCGGTTCGGTGCGATCTTCCTGGCGGCGAGCGTGGTGTCCGGTGTGCTGCTGGCGGGCCTCGCCCTGCCCGCCGCCGGCGGTTTCGGACTGACCGCCAAGGGCACGGCGGAGGGCTTCGAGGACATCCCCGGTGACTTCAAGACCCCGCCGCTCACCCAGGCGACGCAGATCTTCGACGCCAAGGGCGGCCTGATCGCCAAGGTGTACGAGCGCGACCGCACGGTCATCGCTCCTGAGCAGATGTCACCGTTCATGCGACAGGCCCAGGTCGACATCGAGGACGCCCGGTTCTACGAGCACGGCGCCGTCGACCTCAAGGGCGTGCTCCGCGCGATCAGCAAGAACGCCGAGAGCGGCACCGCCTCGCAGGGCGCCTCGACGCTGACCCAGCAGTACGTGAAGAACGTCAACGTCGAGAAGGCCGGCGAGGACCAGGCCGCGGTGCTGGAGGCGCAGCGCAAGACCCTGGGTCGCAAGATCCAGGAGCTCAAGGTCGCGATCAAGCTGGAGGAGGACCTGTCGAAGGACCAGATCCTCACCAATTACCTCAACATCACGTACTACGGGAACGGCGCCTACGGCGTGGAGGCCGCCTCCCAGCGCTACTTCAGCAAGAGCAACAAGGACCTGACCGTCGCCGAGGCCGCCATGCTGGCCGGGCTGGTGCAGAACCCGTCCCAGTACGACCCGAAGCTGCACCCGGTGGCCGCGCAGAAGCGCCGGGACACGGTCATCGACAAGATGCTGGAGAACAAGCACATCACCGCGGACCAGGCCAAGGAGGCGAAGGCCGCCCCGCTGGGTCTCAACTTCAAGGACCCGCAGAACGGCTGCATCACCGCCACCGCCCAGGGCGGCATGGGCTTCTTCTGCGACTACGTCCGGCACGTGGTCAAGCAGGACCCGGCGTTCGGCCAGAACGCCGCCGACCGCAAGAAGTTCTGGGACACCGGCGGCCTGAACATCTACACCACGCTGGACCCGGACAAGCAGGCCGCCGCCCAGAACGCCGTGACCTCCAACGTGAAGATCACCGACAGCGTCTCGGCCGCCGCCACCATGGTCGAGCCGGGCACCGGCAAGATCCTCGCCATGGCCCAGACCCGCCCGTACGGCCTGGACGCCAACAAGAACCAGACCGTCGTCAACCTCAACGTGGACGCGGCGATGGGCGGCGGCAACGGCTTCCAGCCCGGCTCCACGTTCAAGCCGGTCGTCGCGGCGGCGGCCCTGGAGGCCGGCCTGCCGGCGACCCAGGAGTACTCGGCCCCGAACAAGCTCGAATACCCGACCATGAAGACCTGCGAGGGCACCTGGAAGAACCAGGGCCGGCCCAAGACGGTGGTGCCCAACGAAAGCGAGAACGAGAAGGGCCCCTACCAGCTGAAGCAGGCCATGGCCCTCTCGGTCAACACCTACTTCGTGCAGATGGAGCAGGAGATCGGCCTCTGCGCGGTCAAGCAGATGGCCAACAAGCTGGGCGTCACCGGCAAGGCCAGCGGCAAGCCGCTGGAGGAGGTCCCCGCGATGGCCCTGGGAGTGGAGGAGATGAGCCCGCTGACCATGGCCAACATCTACGCGACCTTCGCCGCCCAGGGCACGCACTGCGCCCCGATCGCCATCAACAAGATCACCACCGTGGACGGCAAGGACGTCCCCGTCCCGGCCGGCCAGTGCGAGAAGGCGTTCTCCGACGACACGGCGCGGGCGATGAACACCGTCCTGAACGGCGTGACCGAGAACAAGGGCACCGCCGCGGCGCTCAGCCTGGACGACAACCGCCAGATCGCCGGCAAGACCGGCACCTCGGACCGCAAGCGGGCCGCCTGGTTCAACGGCTACACCCCGCAGCTCGCCACCGCCGTCTGGCTCGGCGGCCCCAACGGCGGCGTCGAGATGCGCAACATCACCATCAACGGGAAGCACCGCAGCGAGGTGTTCGGCGCCGACGGCCCCGGCCCGATCTGGCAGGACGCCATGAACCAGGCCCTGCGCGGCACGCCCAAGAAGTCCCTGCCGATGGCCGACATCCCCGACCCGGCGCCCAAGACCGACCCGAACAACACCGGCACCGGCACGGGCGCCCCGGCCACCACCCCGCCCGGCCCGCAGCACTGACGGCAGTCACACCGGCGGCCCCTCGCGAGCAGCAAGGGGCCGCCGGATCGTTTCGCTCAGGCGCCGCCGGTGCAGTGGTCGAACTCCCCGGCCTTCGCGCCCCGGAGGAACGCGGGCGAACCACCTGCGAAGGCCCTCGCCCCAGGGATGGGCGAGGGCCTCGCGGCGTCCGGGAGCTACGGGGTCAGCCCCCGGACGGGTTCTTGGGAGCACCGCCACCGCCGAAGCCGCCGCCGAAGCCCGCGCCACCCGCACCGGCTGCCGCGCCCTCGACGAGCTGGCTGGCCGTGTAGCCGCCGTCGGCGTCGGGGGTGCCGACGACGGTCACGCTCTGGCCGGGCTGGAGGTCGGCGACCTTGCCCTCCTTGTTGAGCTGGACCTTCGTCGCGTCGCCGGTGGTGACCTTGACGGTGTTGCCGTTGGCATCGGTCAGGTAGACGGTGGTGCCGTCGACGGCCTTGACCGTGCCCCGAGTGAGCCCGGCCTGCCCACCCTGACCCTGACCCGCGCCCTGACCGGCACCCTGACCGGCGCCGCCCTGCCCACCCCGGCGGGACCCGTTCTGCCCGTACCCGCCGCCCGCCGCCGGCCGCTGGCCCGCAGCGGCACCCGCAGCCCCGGCGGCCGCAGCAGCGGGCCGGGACGACTTCCCACTCGTCCCGCCGTGGTTCTGCTGGTACCAGACGCCGCCCGCGAAGGCCCCGCTGGCGATCACCCCGCCCGCCAGCACCAGGCTGAGCCAGGGCAGCTTGCGCCGCGGCGGGGCGGCGAGCTCGGCGGTGACGTCGCGGGCGTCCGGCGGGGTCGCGAGCAGGGCGACCTGCTCGGCCGGCGTGCTGCTGCTGACCGTGGCGATCTCGTTGCTCATGGGAGTCCTACTCGTGCCGGAGGGCGTCGATCGGCCGCAGCGAGGCGGCCCGGTTGGCGGGGTAGCTGCCGAAGAACAGCCCGATGGCGACGGCGATGCCGAACGCGCCGATCACGGATTCGGGGATCACCACCGGTTTGATGCCGACGATGCTGAAGTGCGAGCCGGCGATCCCGGCGGCCACCCCGAGCCCGGCGCCGAGCACGGAGAGCAGGGTCGACTCGGTCAGGAACTGCCCGAGGATCACCGCGCGCGGGGCGCCGAGCGCCTTGCGGATGCCGATCTCCCTGGTCCGCTCGGTGACCGTCACCAGCATGATGTTGGTGATCCCGATCCCGCCGACGAGCAGCGAGATCGCCGCCACCGCGCCGAGCAGCACGGTGAAGGTCTTCGTGGTGCTCTCCCTCGCCGTGAGCAGCGAGGACTGGCTGGTGATCCGGAAGTCGGCCTTGGTCGGGTCGGCGATCGCGTGGGTGCCGAGCAGCACCCGGGTGATCTCGGCCTGGGCCGCGGTGGTGCTGTCGGCCGAACTGGCCTGCACCAGGATCTGGTTGACCGACCCGAAGCCGGTGAAGGCGTTCTGCACGGTCGGCAGCGGGGCGATCACCACGTCGTCCGGGTCGGTGAAGCCGCTGCCGCCCTTGGCCTGGAGCACGCCGACCACGGTGAACGGGGTGCCGCCGAGGACGATCTTCTTGCCGACCGGGTCCACGGTGTCGAACAGCTGCTTGGCGGTCGTGGCGCCGAGCACCGCGACCTTGCGCGAGCCGAGCACGTCGTCGTCGGTGAAGTACTCGCCGTGCGCGACCTTCTGGTTGGCGGTCTCGAAGTACGCCGGGTAGGTGCCGACGATCGAGCCGGGGCTGTACGAGATGTCCCCGTACAGCGCCGTCCCGCTGGTGGTGACCACCGGGGCGACCGACCTGATCGCGGTCGAGTCGGTGTCGGCGGCCAGCGCCTTGGCGTCGGCGACCGTCAGCTTCTTCACCGAGGAGGTGGCGCGGGCGCCGCCGCTCGCCGAACCGGAGCTGACGGTGAGCGAGTTGGTGCCGAGCGAGGTGATCGACTCCTTCACCGCGACCGACGAGCCGTTGCCGACGGCCAGCAGCAGGATCACCGAGGCGACGCCGATCAGCACCCCGAGCATGGTGAGCGCCGAGCGCACCTTGTTGGCGGCCAGGCCGCCGACCGCGAAGCGGAGCATCTGCCAGAGGATCACGCCGACACCCCCAGCTCGCGCAGCAGTGGCGGCGGCCCGTCCACCGGGGCCTGCCGGACGTCGCTGACGATCCGGCCGTCGACCAGCCGGAGCACCCGCTTGGCGTGCCGCGCGACTTCGTCCTCGTGGGTGATCAGGACGACGGTGCGGCCGGTGGCGTTGAGCGCGTCGACGAGGTCGAGGACCTCCTCGGTGGAGCGGCTATCCAGGTTGCCGGTGGGCTCGTCGGCGAGCAGCATCGCCGGTGCGGTGACCAGCGCCCGGGCGACCGCGACACGCTGCTGCTGGCCGCCGGAGAGCTGGTTGGGCCGGTGCCCGGCGCGCTCGGCGAGGCCGACCAGGGAGAGCGCGGCCAGGGCCCGGCGGCGCCGCTCCGAGGCCCGGACGCCCGCGTAGGCGAGCGGCAGCTCGACCTGGGCGAGCGCGGTGGTGCGCGGGATCAGGTTGAAGGACTGGAAGACGAAGCCGATCTTGCGGTTGCGGACCAGCGCGAGCTGCCCCTCGTCGAGGTGGCCGACATCGATGCCGTCCAGCAGGTAGCGGCCGGCGGTCGGGACGTCCAGGCAGCCGAGGATGTTCATCATGGTGGACTTGCCGGAGCCGGAGCTGCCCATCACCGCGACGTAGTCGCCCTGGTGGATGTTCAGGCTGACGCCGAGCGGGCCGCCGGTGTCCGGGTCCTCCGGGCCGTGCAGCGCGTGCACGACGGCGTCGCCGTGCCCGTACGCCTTGGTGATCCGGCGCAGCTGGATGACGGGCGGGGGCGCCGCCGGGACGCGCTTGTCGATGACGTGACGCATGATCAGCCCTTACCGCCCCGGCCGGCCCCACCGCCACCGGCGGCACCGCCGCCCCCGCCGACGCCCGCCAGCCCGGCGCCGCCGCCCTGACCGCCGCGACCCTGGCCGCCGCCGACTCCCGGGAAGGAGGCGTTCGGGAAGCCGTTGCCGCCGCTGGTGGTGGGGAGTTCGACCTTGTCGCCCTCCTTCAGCCCGGAGACCACCTGCACCGTGCTGTCGCCCTCGACGCCGACCCCGACGCTGACCCGCTCGCTGGAGCCGTCCGGGTGCACCACGGTCGCGGTGCGGCTGGCGCCGGTGCCGGAGAGCGCGGAGGTGGGCAGTGACAGCGCGCTGTCCGCCTCGCCGGTGATCACCTGGACGGTGGCGCTGAGGCCGGTGCGCAGCGCGCTGGTGTCACCGCTGAGCTGGAGCGTGGCGGCGTACTGGACGGCCGTCGAGCCGGCGCTGCCGCCGCTGCTGCTGGGCAGCGAACTGACGGACAGGACACTGGCGTTGAGCTTGGTGTCGGACTGCGCGTTCAGGGTGACGGTGGCCGCCTCGCCCTTCTTCAGCTTGAGCGAGTCCAGTTCGGAGAAGTTGGCGGTGACCTGCATCCCGGTCGGGTTGGTCAGCACGATGAAGCCGCTCGGCGCGCCGCCCGAGGCGGTGCTGCCGGTGGACGACTTGCCGGTCGACCCGGACGACCCGGTGGCGCCCGACGAACCGGACGAGCCGCCGGAACTCGCGCCGCCCACGGTGTCGCCGACCTTCGCCGAGACGGACGCGACCGTCCCGTCCACCGAGGCGGTCAGGGTGGTGCCGGTCAGCGCCGCCTGGGCGTTGGCGAGGGTGGTCTGCGCGGTGGCGACCTGCTGCTGGGCCTGGGCGACGGCCGCGTCGTCGACCTTGGTGGTGGTGATGGTGGTGGTCTGCGGAGCGGGCGTGCTGTTCGCGCCCGCTCCGCGGTCCCCACCACCGCCGCCGTTGCCGCCGGCGCCGGAGGTCGCACCCGGCAGCGGCTGGGTGGTCGTGGTGGTCACCCCGGCCTGCGCCTTGGTGAGGTTGGCGTTGGCCGTGGTGAGGGACGCCTGGGCGGCGTCCACCTGCTGCTGGGCGGCCGTGGTGTCGACGGTGGCGAGCACCTGGCCCTTCTTGACGGCGTCCCCGACCGCGACCTTGACCGAGGTGAGCCGGCCGCCGGTGGCGAAGTCCTGGGCCGCGTCGGTCGGTGAGACCAGGGTGCCGGTTCCGGACACGGTGGCCAGGACCGTTCCCTTGGCCACGGTCGCCGTACGGATCTGGGTCTTGCCGGCGGCGGCACTGGTGCCGCCGTTCACTGTGGCGTACACCAGGGCGGCACCGCCCAGGAGCGCCACGCCGAGCGCGGAGTTGACGAGGACGACGCCTCGCCGTCGCGGGAGCACCTTCATGCCGGACAGCTTTCCTGGGCGCTCTTGCGGAGCCCTGGGCGCGGGCTGGGAGAAGACTGACCGGGCGGATCCGGGCATTCCGGTCACACCGCCCGGTTCGCGCGGGCGCCTTGGCCGTGCCGTGGGCCGTCGTTGGCCGAACTCCCAGCGGGCTCCCAGTGAGTTCCGGTGATCTCCAGCCATCCGGCAGCGCCCCGGGCCCCACCGCCGACCGCCCCAGACCCCCGGGAACGCCGTGGGGGCGCACCGCGAACGGCGCGCCCCCACGGAGAAGGGAGGGATCAGAGCGTCTTGCGGAACGCCTCGGCCACCGAGAGGAAGATCGAGTTGCCCTCGGTCTCGCCGATCGAGATCCGGACGCCCTCCGGGAACGGCCGGACGATCACCCCGGCCTCGGCGCACGCGACGGCGAACTCCTGCGAGCGCTCGCCGAGGCCCAGCCAGACGAAGTTGGCCTGCGAGTCCGGGATCTCCCAGCCCTGGGCGCGCAGCCCGGCCACCACCCGGGTGCGCTCCTCGACCAGCGCGTCCACCCGCTCCAGCAGCGCCTGCTCGGCGCGCACCGAGGCGACGGCGGCGTTCTGGGCGAGCTGGCTGACGCCGAACGGGACGGCGGTCTTGCGCAGCGCGTTGGCCACCGGCTCGTGCGCGATCGCGAAGCCGACCCGCATGCCCGCGAGGCCGTACGCCTTGGAGAAGGTGCGCAGCACGCAGACGTTGGGGCGGTCCCGGTAGAGGTCGATGCCGTTGGGCACCTCGGGGTCGCGGATGAACTCGATGTACGCCTCGTCGACGACCACCAGGACGTCGGACGGGACGGCGTCCAGGAAGCGCTCCAGCTCGGCGCGGTGGATCACGTTGCCGGTGGGGTTGTTGGGGTTGCAGACGAACACCAGCCGGGTCTTCGGGGTGATCGCGGCGAGCATCGCGTCCAGGTCGTGGTCGCCGGTCTCGGTGATCGGCACCGGGACGGGGGTCGCGCCGGCGACCTGGGTGATGATCGGGTACGCCTCGAAGGAGCGCCAGGCGAAGACCACCTCGTCGCCGGGGCCCGCGGTGGCGAGGATCAGCGACTGGGCGACGCCGACCGAGCCGGTGCCGGTGGCGATGTGCTCGACGGGCACGCCGAAGCGCTCGGCCAGCACCTCGCCGAGCTCGCCGACGGCCATGTCGGGGTAGCGGTTGAGCGAGCCGGCCGCCGCGACCGCCGCCTCCAGCACGCCGGGCAGCGGGTCGTACGGGTTCTCGTTGGAGGACAGCTTGTACGCGTCGGCGCCGGCCGGCTTGCCGGGCTTGTAGGTGGGGATGCCGTCCAGGGTCGGCCGCAGCCGCGGGCCCTGCGCTGACGTACTCGTCACGGTCCTACTCCTTCTCGATGCTGTCCGCGCGCCTTCGGCACGCGTTCGGCGCGTGTTCGGCGCGTGTTCTCCGGTGCGGTCGCCCCCGCCACCTGTGGGATCGCCACCGTGCCCGGGATCTCGGAACGCGTCCGGGGCACCCCGGTCGGGTGCCTTGAACGATACCGACCGCGCTCACCCGTAGGGGTGAGATGCCCGGTCGGGTGACAGGCGCAGATCAGCCATTCTGCCGGGTTCCTTTGGCACATGTCAGAGGTAAGACGGCTGGTTTCGTGCGGGTATCGAAGGAGCGCACCCCGGCTCACTCTTGGAGAAACGTATCTCCGAGGGCTCCCGATGCGCCGGTCACAGACCCTTGTCAGGAGCCATACGATCGGTCCGCCATGACAGCAGCAGCCAACCAGAGCGGTCGGCGTCCCACCACCTCACGGCGTCTGGAGCGGGCCGGCATCCGGGATGTGGCAGCAGCCGCCGGAGTGTCGATCACCACCGTCTCCGACGCGCTGAACGGAAAGGGCCGCCTGCCCGACGAGACCCGCAGCCGGGTGCGCGAGGTCGCCGAACGCCTCGGCTACCGGCCCTCCGCCGCCGCCCGCACCCTGCGCACCGGACGGTCCGGCCTGATCGGGCTGACCGTCACGACCTACGGCGAAGAGCCGTTCACCTTCACGGAGTTCGCGTACTTCGCCGAGATGGCCCGGGCCGCCACCAGCGCCGCCCTCGGCCGCGGCTACGCGCTGGTGGTGCTGCCCGCCTCCTCCCGCCACGACGTCTGGGGCAACATCGCCCTGGACGGCACCGTGGTGATCGACCCGCCCGACCAGGACCCCCTGGTCAGCGAGCTGTACCGGTCCGGCGTCCCGGTCGTCAGCGACGGCAAACCCGGCAACTGCCCGGTCACCGCCTGGGTCGACAACGACCACGAGGCCGCCGTGCTCGGCATCCTCGACCACCTCTCCGAGGCCGGCGCCCGCCGGATCGGCCTGCTCACCGGCACCAGCACCGACACCTACACCCGGCTCTCCACCGAGGCCTACCTCGGCTGGTGCGCCAAGGTCGGCCAGGAGCCGGTCTACGAGGCCTACCCCGCGCACGACCCGGCCGCCGGCGCCGTCGCCGCCGACCGGCTGCTCGCCCGGCCCGACCGGCCCGACGCCGTCTACGGCCTGTTCGACCCCAACGGCACCGACCTGCTCGCCGCCGCCCGCCGCTACGGCCTGCGGGTCCCCGACGACCTGCTGCTGGTCTGCTGCAGCGAGAGCGACGTCTACGCCACCACCGAACCGCCGATCACCACGCTCTCCCTCAAGCCCCGCCGGATCGGCACCACCGTGGTCAACCTGCTCATCGACGCCATCGAGGGAGTCGACTCCGGGACGGGCGTCGACATCGCCCGGCTCTTCCCGCCGCGCTTCCGCACCGCCGGCACCGGCCCGCCACCGGGCACCCTGATGCCGACCGAGCTGATCGTCCGCGCGTCCTCCCTGCGCCGGAGCCCGCGCACCACCGTCAGCCCTCCCCGACTCCCGGGCGAGGTCTAGACCATACCGAGCCGGGACAAAACGGACCTTGTGGGACGGCCCGGCTGACGCTCCGGAGGATTGGATACCCACCAGGTGACGACGCCGGGAGAGTGGTCTTCCTATGATGGGCGAATGACACCCGAGGACCGCTTCCCCGGGCCTGAACACCCCGACTCAGGCCCCCGCCACCAGCCGGACCTCGACGTGCTGCCGTACGGCACCTACTACGAACCGGAGCCCGCCACCGGCTACCCCGGCACGCCGTACGAAGCGGAGACCTACAGCGGCTACGGCGGAGCCCGCTACCTGGAGCAGCACTGGCCCGCCGACGGGCAGGACCACACCGTGCACGCCCCGGAGAACGCCCCGCTCTTCTCCCACCAGGACCACGCCGGTTCCCACCAGGACCACCCCGGCTACGAGCCGACCCTGCCCGACCAGCAGTCCCCCGCCCACCAGGACCACGCCCACCAGGCCCCCGGCCGCGACGACCCGCCGACCATCGAACTCGGCCCGCCGCTGCCCGACCCCTCCGCGCCCAGCTACCCGTACCCCGCCCCCGGCCCCGGCGAGCCCCCCGGCCCGCTCTACGTCGTCGGCGACGTGCACGGCTACCTGGAGGAGCTCCGCGCCGAGCTGCGCCACCAGGGCCTGATCGACGCCGAAGGCCACTGGTCCGCCGGCCGCTCCCGGATCTGGTTCCTCGGCGACTTCACCGACCGCGGCCCCGACGGCATCGGCGTCATCGACCTCGTGATGCAGCTCGCCGCCGAAGCCGCCGCCGCCGGCGGCTACTGCCGCGCCCTGATGGGCAATCACGAACTGCTCTTCCTCGGCGCCGCCCGGTACGGCGACGAACCCGTCCAGTCCACCGCCGGCACCGCCTCCTTCCTCGCCGCCTGGCGGCTCAACGGCGGCCAGCAGCACGACCTGGACCGGCTGGAGGGCCACCACATCAGCTGGCTCTCCCGGCTGCCCGCCATCGCGCTGGAGGACGGCCACCTGCTGCTGCACTCCGACACCACCGCGTACCTGGAGTACGGCGAGTCCATCCCCGACGTCAACGACGCCGTCCACAGCCTGCTCGCCGACGAGGGCGTCGACGAGTGGTGGGACTGCTTCCGCCGCTTCACCAAGCGCTTCGCCTTCCGCGGCGACGCCGGCCCGACGGCCGTCCACGAACTCCTCGACACCTACGGCGGCACCCGCATCGTGCACGGGCACAGCCCCATCCCGTACCTCACCGGCGCGGTGCACGCCGACGACGGCCAGCCGCCGCACATCCCCGGCCCCTACGTCTACGCCGACGACCTCGCGGTGGCCATGGACGGCGGCGTCACCATGGAAGGGCGCCTGCTCGTCGCCCGACTCCCCGTCAACTGAGGCCCGCGGACCGGGCCCGGTCGAACGGACGTTCCCGGCGCCCGGGCCACCGCACGCGCGCGGGCCGGGGCGCGAAATTCCGGAAACCGACTGTCAGCACGGCCGCGCCCGCCCCTAACATGAGGCACACCACACCCGGCCGCCCGTCCGGCGGCTCGCCTCCGCGCCCGTTTCGGCGCCCCTGAGGGTCCCGCGGCCCCTGGGGCGGAGCGAACCGGGGTCCGCATGAACGGGGTCCCCATGACCAACCCCCCGCCGCTGCTCGCCGAGGACCGCCCGGAATACGAGCGCCTCCTCGCCGAAGCCCTGCGCGACCACACCGTCCTCACCGCCCTGCGCGCCCCCGGCGCGCTCACCACCGACCAGCTGCGCATCCGCGCCCTGCGCGACGCCGACGCCATCGCCGCCGCGGCCGCCACCGAGTACACGCACTACACCCGGCTGCGCGAGACCCTGCGCACCACACCCCCGCCACCCCCGGGCGCCGAACCCATCGCCCCCGGACTGCTCACCCAACTGCGCTCCGCCAACGGCGGCGCCGGACTCTTCCCCGTCCTCACCGTGCTCACCCCGGTCCTCGCCTGGACCGCCGCCCTCGCCCTGCTGCTCATCGGCTACCTGCTGCGCGCCGCCAACCCCGACCTCACCCTCGCCCGCAGCCTCGTCACCGCCGGCTGGGTCGCCCTCGCCGCCGGAGTCGCCGCGATGGCCATCGGCATCATCGGACTCGTCCTCACCGCCATACGCGACGGCGGCTCCGCCACCCCGGCCGGCACCGACCCCGAACTCGCCGCCGAACTCGCCGACGCCCGCCGCGAATGGCGCACCGCGCTGCGCGACCGCGGCCTGCTCCCCTACCTGCACACCCACCTGCCCGCCGTCCCCGCCGGCGCCCCCGACTTCACCAGCCCGGGGTACACCTCACCCGACTTCTCCAGCCCGGGCCCCGTCCCCACCGCCGACTACACCTCGCCCGACTTCACCAGCCCCGGCACCGTCCCCACCCCGGCCCCCGACTTCACCACCCCCGGCTACACCAGCCCCGCCTTCACCAGCCCCGACGACGTCACCTGAGCACCCGAACCCCGGCCAGTCCTTCATCGAGCAGAACTTCAGCGAAGCCTCCATGAACCGAACAGCGTCAAGGACAGATCAACCTCACTTGGGGAAGGCCGCTGCCCCCGGGTTCCGCCCCCGACCCGACGCACTATCCGCAGGACGCAGTCTTCCTCGATCACGTCCACCTCGTCCCTGGCGTGGGGACCACACTTCTCGCGGATGTCCGCAGGGATCGTGACTTGTCCTTTGCTGTTGAGCCGCATCTCGCTCTCCCTGTCTCCCCGACAAAGCGCCGCCCTGGGAGCTCCGGGGCGGCTTCAGGTTCGGACGTCAGTCTGCGAGCGGGAGGTAGACCCGGCTGCCCTGCTTCGCGAACTCCTCGGACTTGGCCCGCATGCCGGCCAGCGCCTCGGTGTCTGGGAGACCTTCATCGAGCAGAACATCAACAAAGCCCCCCCCACTGCCCGATTCTCCGGGACGTTCGGAAACCGTCAAGCTCGCACCGCTCGCCACCGTCGCCACGCACAGGCTCGTACATGCGGGCTCGGCCCCGGCCTCCACCAACAGCGCGCGGATCTTCTCCGACTCAACGTTGAGGATCTTCGCCTCGAACTCAGTTGAGGTCATGGGATGTTGCCCTTTCCATGCGAGGTTTCGGGATGTGCGAGCGCACGATATCGGCGATCGCGTCAACCACCTGCTCCGGAGTGCGGCCGGTGCCGTCCACCCGGACAAGGCCGAACGCCCGCTACACGCAGGTGCTCTCGGCGACGTTCGGCTCTTCCCGCTGATGCCAGTAGCTCAGCGTCCCGCGCTCGGCCGGCGGGCGAAGGCGGTCGTGACGAACCTGCTCGTCCACCTCCAGCAGGATCTCCACGTCCGGGACCAGAGCGCCGCTCGGGTACTCCGGGGCGCAGTCGCGCCCCATGGCACGGTGTGTGGCAGCGGTCCGCGGGAAGTAGGACTCGACCACCACTGTGATCAGCCGATTAGAACGTGGCGTGATCAGTTGGCCCGACGATCACGTCCGTGACGCACACCGCGGAGTCTTCGGCGTGGCCACGAACGCAGAGCTGGGACTGTTCCCGAAGCGGACCCGGCAGGACCGCGAGGAGGTGAGTGAGTCGAAGCGCCGAGACTTCTTGACCGTCTCCCTTGCCTCGATCCTTCCTGACGTACAGCCGTTCCCATCTTCCCTGGGGATGAAGGACGTTGACGATATCGCCGAGAGAACCTTCGCTCTGGAGGAGTGGGACCGGCGAAGTGGAGGACTCGCCACACGCCACCTTGCCTTCGGCGAGTTGCGAAGCGCCGTCGACCCCACCAAGTCGTCGATGGGACCACGCGTCCGCGACCGGCTGTTCGGCCAGATCGCAAATCTCGCGGACCTTGCAGCGTGGCCAGCATTCGACGCGGGCCAGAGCCCCTGCCGGCGCTCGCGATGATCGCAGCGGTGAAGACCCAGGCATACGCCATCCAGGGTGACGAGCCCGAGGTCGTACGACAGATCGCTCTCGCGGAGTCGATCTACAGTCGGGTTGCCGATCTCCGCAGCGAACCACGGTGGATGTGGTACTTCACCGAGCACAAGTTGCACGGTGGGACCAGCCACGCCCTCTACCTGCTCGCGATGGTCAGGGGGAGACCCGTCTCCGACCTGGTGTCCCGACTCCGCTCCGCCGATCAGTGGACTCCCAGACCTCCAACCGGGCCCGCTCGAAAGCGATCGACACCGCCCAACTGGCCACAGTGCTCTACCGTCAGGGTACCCGGGAAGAAGCCGATCACTACGCCCGCACCGCCGCCGACCTTTCCACCGTGGTCCGTTCCGCACGACTGAACGCCGCAATGGCCGAGCTGAGGAGAGCCCAGGCATGACCATCGAAGACGTGATCAAGGAAGCCGCTGCCCGTGGCGTCACCGGACTGCCGGAGCCCACCCGGCTCACCCATGTTCGGGTGTGGCCGCGCCTCACAGTGGGTCGGCGAGGTCGGCGAGCCACCCCGCAACGAGACCGTGGGCGAGGACATGTTCGACACCAAGGACGAGGCCCGGGAGGCCGCGTTGAAGGCCGTCGCCGAAAGCTGGTCCCTACTGCTCGCGATACTGCCGGCAAACCTCGTAGAGACGGCCGCGGAGTGGCCAGAGCCGATCGTGAACATCTGGGACGCCTGAAATCCACCACAGAAAAGCACCATAACCGTCACGGCAAATCGGACGTGTGAATTTTAGGTCGCCAAATGAGAGGGAACCAGGTATATTACTCGCGATTCCCGGCAACAGGGGAGGCGGGAGCCAATGATGCTTGCCCCACGTCGCATGGTGAACCGAGGACCCGGCGGATCCACGCGACTCAGCAGGTGCGTGGAAGATTCCGAACGCAGACTCACGCCAGAGTCAATCAGAAAAAATCAGGAAATATGCCGTAGGGAAGGGGCTAGAGGGCTGCGACCACATCTATCCCACCAGGCGGAAATTATCATCGCCGATTATCCCACTGACGTCCGGCAACGCCACACTGTCCGAGAAAACTGCATATTCCACACCCATTCGCTGAATTTGAGCTGTGTGGAAAATACTAAACTCGGCACACCGGAATCCCTTGTAAAGCTCCTCGGTGACGCGCTCATCCGCGTCGTACGTCAAGAGCCAATGGAGATTCGTATTACGCAAAACCTCAGCCAGTTCGGCGTGGTCGTCTCTAGTCAGGGAGTCCAAGTACAGGCGATCCCCCTGGATAAGGTACGGGGGGTCAACGTAAAGCAGAACCTCTGTTCCGTGCATCTCAAGATCCCGAATGAAATCGCGAGCGTCAGATTCCGCCAGCGTTACAGACGCCGAAAAATCGCCGAGATGCTTGACGCGTTCCGCCAAAGCCTCACGATTGAAGCGAGCGTCAATTTTCCACTTTCCAGACTGATCCAAGCCACCAATCGGGCGGGCACGAAGAATCCCTGATCGATTACACCTATTGAGGAAAAATGTGGCAAATCCGAGCTCGCGGTCAGATTTCCCTTCCGGACTACCATAAACACTCACATGATGCTTCCATGCATCAATTGAGATTTCCTCAGAGTGAATCATTTTAATGAACTCTTGGCCATCCTGGAAAACGCACCGCCAGAAGGCGGCAATCCCAGGATCGAGGTCATTAATATAAATTCGCTCGACGCTCTTATCGATCAGAAGACGCAAAGCCGAACCCGCGCCTCCGGCAAACGGCTCTGCGTAATACCGGGGGCGCGGGTTCTGTTGCGCGATCAGCTGAGAGATAAACGGGGCCAGTCGCGCCTTTCCGCCTGGATACCTAAGCGGACTGATATACCTCATCGGCTCTTCTTCTCGAGGAATTCATCGATCTTCTGCAGCAAAGGTCCGTATGCCGAACTCAACTTCCGCACCTCCGTCGTCAATGGACTGGCCTGCCAAGAGTGAACGAACGCGTGCAGGGTCTTCAGCACAAGCGCACCATCCTCCTGTTGCGACAGCCTCCACGCATTCTGAAGGTCCGGGTCGGCCTTCTGGGGATCAATCTGGTTCAGAACCGCACCGATCCTACCCTTAAGGGTGTCCTGGTTCCGCTTCCACCCCTGCTGCTCAGCGACATCCGTGACAGTGATGTCGACCACTGCCCTGATCATGATCGCAGCCACGTTGGGCATCTCGTCGATCTTGATCTTCTTGGCTTCTTCCAGGGTCTCAGACGTCCGAATACTAGACCGCCTCAATGTGACTCCCTGGAAGAGCCTTTTCTCGAATTCAACCCTCTTGCGCCTAGTTGGCTTCTGAGCGTCGTCGCCAGTGCCTGGCCCATCCGACTGATCCGGAACCCCGCCGCTTTCGACTGCGGAGTTCCGGGAGAATTTTTCGGGGTTGTCAAGTCGGTCGGAAAGCTTAGGGAGGTCACCCTCGACAACCTTAAGGTAGTCACGCCGGTTTTCCTTGCTCTTGATTTGGTCAACCGAAACGGGGCCCGCAAGGTCAGAGAAGAGCCGAGAGAGAACAGGCTTTACCCGCTGCTTAGGGAAGCTGAGCAGGACCAGGTCTCCATCGAACTCAAGGCCCAGCCGGTTACGCACGTCTGGGTCGCCGATCATTCGACCCAGGTTCGTAATCCGGCCGTTCCTTACCGTCTGAGCGTCATTCCTGAGTTGCTGTTCCTCGGGATACCAAGACGAGACGGCGTCAATAAGCAGTCGCGCCTTTTCTGTCGGGGTGGAGCGACCGCTGAAGCGGCTAACCTCCCCAGAATCCCACTTCACGATCCCTACGCCGGAGTTTTCTCCCGTATGCCGAAGACGAATCCAATGCTCAGCCTGGAGCCGATCCTCTGCAACGACGCAAGAAATCCTCCGCGGGATGTTGTTGTTGCGGGCAATCGCAGCGAGTTGCTTCCTAAGCTTCTCAGTCGGGGCCAGCGCAGGCTTCGCAAGGAGCTTGACAGCTGCGATCCGCCGGTTCCCTTCGACCACGACAGGCCGGCCGTCTTCGAACACCACGATTGGAAGCTCTGCCGGGTTCATGCCACGGTGTGCAATGTCCCTCGCCAGCCGCAAGAGCTTTTCGGGGCTCTTGCCCAGAAGAGCAGCAATCGACTCTTCAAGGGTACTCGTTTTCTTCTCGTGCCTGGGGTTCGTCTCATCCAGCGTCAGCGACGCGACGGACATCATCGTCTGCTTCATGCGGCTCATCGTCGCAGCGACTCCCCTACCACGCACCCAATTTTCGTGAACTGGATCATACCCGTCATGCGCGTGCACAACTAGCAGGTCGGAGGAAGCGCAAACTGGTTCAAAAAATGCACCATATGGGACATATTGCCAACGCCTGGGGCCTCCGGGAGCCACTGGGCTGGCGACGCAGGCCTCCATCGGAGAACCTGCGCTGCCGCAATATTGACATGAACATCCCAAACTGCCGAGGGTCATTATCGGCAGCTTCAGCCGGAGGCTACGAGGCCATGACGAACCCGTGGCTGCAAAGGCGAGGCCAGAGCGCCGTTCCGGGTGCCGGTGGCCCTGGAACGGCGCAGCCAGGCAGATCTGGTCAGTCGGCGAGCGGGAGGTAGACCCGGTTACCCTGCTCCGCGAACTCCTCGGACTTGGCCCGCATGCCGGCCAGGGCCTCGGCGTCGTACTCGGTGTTCACGGCCTTGTCGCCGTACAGCTCTGTGATGCTTTTGCTGATCTTCATCGAGCAGAACTTCGGGCCGCACATGGAGCAGAAGTGGGCCGTCTTGGCGGGTTCGGCGGGGAGGGTCTCGTCGTGGAAGGCGCGGGCGGTCTCCGGGTCGAGGGCCAGGTTGAACTGGTCCTCCCAGCGGAACTCGAAGCGGGCGTCGGACAGGGCGTCGTCCCAGTCCTGGGCGCCGGGGTGGCCCTTGGCGAGGTCGGCGGCGTGGGCGGCGATCTTGTAGGTGATCACGCCGGTCTTGACGTCGTCGCGGTTGGGCAGGCCCAGGTGCTCCTTGGGCGTGACGTAGCAGAGCATCGCGGTGCCCCACCAGGCGATCATCGCGGCGCCGATGCCCGAGGTGATGTGGTCGTAGCCGGGGGCGACGTCGGTGGTGAGCGGGCCGAGGGTGTAGAACGGCGCCTCGTCGCAGATCTCCTGCTGGAGATCCATGTTCTCCTTGATCTTGTGCATCGGGACGTGGCCCGGGCCCTCGATCATCACCTGGACGTCGCGCTCGCGGGCGATCCGGCCGAGTTCGCCGAGGGTCTGCAGTTCGGCGAACTGCGCCTCGTCGTTGGCGTCCGCGATGGAGCCGGGGCGCAGGCCGTCGCCGAGCGAGAAGGTGACGTCGTAGCGCGCGAGGATGTCGCAGAGCTCCTCGAAGTTGCTGTAGAGGAAGTTCTCCTGGTGGTGCGCCAGGCACCAGGCGGCCATGATCGAGCCGCCGCGCGAGACGATGCCGGTCTTGCGGCGGGCGGTCAGCGGGACGTACCGGAGCAGCACGCCGGCGTGGACGGTCATGTAGTCGACGCCCTGCTCGCACTGCTCGATGACGGTGTCCCGGTACACCTCCCAGCTCAGGTCCTCGGCCTTGCCGTCGACCTTCTCCAGGGCCTGGTAGAGCGGCACGGTGCCGATCGGCACGGGGGAGTTGCGCAGGATCCACTCGCGGGTGGTGTGGATGTTGCGGCCGGTGGAGAGGTCCATGACGGTGTCGGCGCCCCACCGGGTGGCCCAGGTCATCTTCTCCACCTCCTCCTCGATCGAGGAGGTGACGGCGGAGTTGCCGATGTTGGCGTTGATCTTCACCAGGAAGTTGGTGCCGATGATCGCCGGCTCCACCTCGGGGTGGTTCACGTTGACCGGGATGACGGCCCGGCCGCGGGCCACCTCGGCCCGCACGTACTCGGGGGCGAGGCCCTCGCGCAGCGCCACGAACTCCATCTCGGGGGTGACCACGCCCCGCTTGGCGTAGGCGAGTTGGGTGACGGCGGCACCGCCGCGGCCGCGCAGCGGGCGGCGCGGGCGGCCCGGGAAGACGGCGTCCAGGTTGCGCAGGTTCCCGCCGCGCGGCGAGGTGTGCTTGATCCCGTCGTCCTCGGGGCGCGCCTCGCGGCCGTCGTACTCCTCGACGTCGCCGCGCTGGCGGATCCAGGCGTCGCGCAGGGCGGGCAGGCCGCGCCGCACGTCGGGTTCGTAGGCCTGGTCGGTGTACGGGCCGGAGGTGTCGTACAGCGGGACGGTCCTGCCGTTGGTGAGCTGCACCTCGCGGTACGGGACCCGCAGGTCGGGCCGGGACCCTTCGCGGTAGGCCTTGCGCCAGGCCGGGGTGGGGTAGCCGGTGCCGGCGCTGGTGACGGTGGCGGCCTCGCCGGCCTCGGCGCCGCTGTTCCCGGTGCCACTGTTCCCGGTGCTGCGGGCAGGCTGCGGCTGTGCTTCGAACGTGGTCATCTGACCTCATACTCCCTACGCCGGCATTACCCGGTCAGGTTCCTGCGGTCGACGCAGCCGTCGGTCCGTCCGTCGACGTCCCGGTCAGCGCCCTCTCAGCCCGGTGCTCCGAGCTCCCGCGTCGGCAGGCGGTGTTGCCTGCACATGACGCCCAACACCGTAGCGAGCCGATCGCCGCAGGTCCAGCACGCCCCAGCAGGCCGGACGTCCCGCCGGGAACGCCGAAGGCCCGGCCCCCCGTCCAGGGGGGGCCGGGCCTCGGGCGGTTGCTCAGCCCTTGGCGGCCTTCTTCACCAGGACCACCACGGCGGCGGCGATGCCGGCGACGACCAGCACCTTGATCATGATGCTCAGCAGGGCGCCGACGACACCGAAGACGAATCCCAGGATGTTCCAGAGCAGCACCAGGACCAGCACCGGGATGACGATGTTCCGCACCCAGGAGGGCAGCGACTTCCAGAGCTCAGCCATGACCGTTCCTTCTCTCCCCGTGGGGTCGGCTGCCGTCCGGTGCCGCATCCCGCTTGCTTTCGGTACTTCGATCGTACGGGGACACGAGTGCCGGAACGAGGCCTGTCGGCCCGGAGAGAACCCCTAGATCACCCCGACCCGGGGCCCCGGGGAGACCCGGGTGCCGGCCTCGGGGACGACCCCCGGGAAGGGCCCCGCACCCCCTGCGACCAGCGGTCAGACCGGCCAGCGCTCGCCGCGCCAGGCGGCGTCCCAGAACATCCACTCGTAGCGCGAGGTGGTCGTGAAGTGCTCGACGACCCGGCGCCGTTCGGCCGGGGAGATCTCCTCGCCGAGGCGGTCGGTGAGCGCCAGCACCCGGCGGACGACGGACTGGAACGCCTCGTCGCCGTAGGTGGCGATCCACTTGGCGTACAGCGGGTCGGGGGAGCCCTGGGCGAGCAGCGCCTCGCCGACCCGGGCGTAGATCCAGTAGCAGGGCAGCACCGCGCCGACGGCCTCGGCGAAGGAGCCGCCGTAGACGGTGGCCAGCAGGTAGCTGGTGTAGGCCCGGGTGGTGGGCAGCACCGGTTCGGCGGCGGCCTGCTCGGCGCTGCCGCCGAAGGCGGTCAGGAACTCGGCGTGCATGCCCTGTTCCGCGGCCAGCGCGCCGACCGCGTCGTCGGCGAAGGCCCGCACGTCCTCCTCGCCGGGCGCCTTGGCGGCGCAGACGGCGAGCGCGCGGGCGTAGTCGCGCAGGTAGTGCGAGTCCTGGACGACGAAGTGGCGGAAGGCCGCACGCGGCAGGGTGCCGTCGGTGAGGCCGCCGATGAAGGGGTGGGCGAGGATCTCGGCGTACACCGGCTCGATGGCCGCCCAGAGTTCTTCCGTCAGGCTCTTGCTCATGCCCAGGACCCTAGACCGTCCGTCCCCGGTCGGGCCCGGTCGGTCCCCTGCCAGTTCCCGGCCAGTTCCCGGCCGGTTCCCGATCGATCCGCGGGCGGTCAACCCTCGGGCGGGGAGAACACCACCAGGACCCGGAGCTCCTCGGTGACGTGGTGGAAGCGGTGCGGGGTGCCGGCCGGGACGTAGGCGACGGTGCCGCGCCCGACCGTGGCGGTCTCGGCGCCGACGGTCAGTTCGGCCCGGCCGCTGATCACCTGGTAGATCTCGTCCTGGTCGTGCGCGGTCTGCGGGTCGGTGTCGCCGGGGGAGAGCGCGTAGAGCCCGGCGGACATCCGCGGTTCGCGCAGGAAGCGCAGGTAGGCGCCGTCGTTCGCCGCGCGTTCGACGTCCAGTTCGTCCAACCGGAACAGCTTCACCGCTGCTCCCCTCCTTCGTCCATCCTCCGTGCGGGCCACGGGCATTCAACACCACGGGCACCGGACCGGGGGCGCCAAGATGTCCGGCGGGAGCGCCAACATGTCCGAGGAGAGCTTCCCCCGGGGCGGCGAGGCCTGCCAGGCTTGGGCGTCATGAAGGGTTTCCTCATCAAGACAGTGATCAACGCGGTGGCCATCTGGGTCGCCGCCTGGATCGTCAACGGTATCCAACTCGCCAGCGGCAAGGCCGACCTGGGACACAAGGCCCTGACGGTGGTCGCCGTCGCCGTGGTCTTCGGCTTGGTCAACTTCCTGATCAAGCCGCTGGTCAAGCTGTTCTCGTTCCCGCTGTTCATCCTCACCCTGGGACTGATCACCTTCGTGATCAACGCCCTGATGCTGTGGCTGACCTCCTGGGCCGCGGGGAAGCTGCACCTGGACTTCAACGTCACGGGCTTCGTGCCGGCGCTGCTCGGATCGCTGATCATCAGCCTGGTCTCGTGGGGGCTGCACCTGGCCCTGGACGACGACTGACCTCGGCCGTGGCCGGGCACCGACTGGCCGAACACGACCTGGCCGGGCACCGGCCGGCCGAACACGAGAGGGGCCCGCGCCCGGGTGGTTCACCCGGCGCGGGCCCCTTCGTCGGTGGCGGCGGTGCGGCCACCGCTCACCCCGCGTTCTCACATCCCCGGAGGATGTCCGCGAGCTCGGCGTCGAGTTCCCGCCCGGTGATCTCCTGGCCCATCGGCACCAGCCGGTCGGTGCGCGCCAGGAAGGCGACCAGCGGCGGCGCCGAGGCCCGCAGCAGGGCGTCCCCCTCGGGGGAGTGCAGCACGATGCAGACCTCGGTGAGCTCCTCACCGACCGGGTGGATGTGCACGTCGCCCTCGCCGGAGGGCCGGCTGATGCCGTCGAGCAGCAGCTCGCGCGCGAACACCCAGGTGACGGGTTCGTCGCCGGGCAGGTGGAAGGTGAACCGGACGGCGTAGGGGTCGTCGGGCTCGTACTCCAGGTCCACCACGATGCGGAAGGAGAGCTCGTGCGAGACCACGAGGTTCATCACCAGGTGTCCCTGGACTGTGCTGTGCTGCATGGCGCCAGTACCTCTCGTGGGGGCGGCCGGGTGGGCCGTGGGGTAGGGGGCTGGGCAGGGCCGGGGGCTTCGGGTGCGGGGATTGGGTTATATCGTCAATTGCTGTGTGTGGGACGTTTTCTGACGGTTTTGTGCAACCGATCCCTGTTAGATCCCCATCGTCCATGTTTGGGGACGTAGTGGACAAGGTGTGCTTTTTCAAATGGTGAACGAACGGGATCCGGGACGGCGCGGGGAGCGTCAGAGGACGAACGACGGGCCCATCGCGCCCACGCTGCGCCGCAGTTGGCCGGCGACGACGGTCAGCCGGTCGGCCTGTTCGACGGGCAGCGAGAGGGCCATGGTGGCGACCATCGGCCCGACGGTGATGGGGACGGCCGCGCAGACGGTGCCGAGCGCGTACTCCTGACGTTCCAGGACGGGCATGGTCGGTCGCAGGGAGGCGAGCCGGCGCAGGACGGCGGCCTCTCCGATGACGGTGGACGGGGTGAGCCCGACCGGCGGGTGGCGGGCGAGGTGGTCACGGCGCTCCTCCTCGGACAGTTGGCCGAGCAGGCACTGGCCGATGGCGTGCGCGTGGCCGGTGGCGCGGAGGTCGGCCCAGGGCTGGACGGCGGGGTGGCCGGGGTCGTCGGCGACGTCCACGACGTGGATCTCGCCGTCCCGGTAGAGCGCGAAGTAGACGGGGGCCCCGAGTTCGTCCCGTAACCGCCGCATCCGCGCGCGCAGGTCGCGCCGGTCGGACTGCCGGTCGTCGGCCCGGCCTATGCCGTTGACCGACTCCCCGTAGAAGAACCGGCCGTCGGAGCGCCGGAGGTAGCCCTCGTGGGTGAGGGTGCGCAGCAGGTGGTAGGCGGTGCCGAGCGGCAGTCCGGCGGCGCGGGCCAGTTGCTTGGCCGTGGCGCCCTGCCGGAATCCCCCGACGGCCTCCAGCAGCCGCAGTGCCCGCTGGACGGAGCCGATCAGGGTGGGGCCGCGGCCCTTGCCCGGCGAGGTGGACGGAGAGCTGGACGGCGGCGGGCTGCCGGGCGGCGCGGTGGGCGTCGGCGACCTGGTGACGCGCCCGGTGCGGACCGTCCTGGACGGCTCTGCGATCTGATCCATGGCCACGTCCATCCCCCAGCCCGAGTCAATGCACAGAAAGGGCATCCGGAGCGAAGCCCTCCGATCTGCCCGATAGTGGCTCATTGCAGCACAGGGATGACCTCCCTGCAATCACTCTTACAGCGATCACTCGGCAAAATCCTTCGATTCGAAGGTAAAAATCATGATCATTCGGCATTTGGAAGATCAGTTCAAGATTCACCTTCGCTATCCAAGATCTATCCGCAGTTACTCCCCGCCCCCGAACGGACGCACCGGTTCGGGCGGGTTTCGGCCGGACCGTCCCGCGGGAGACTCCCGCACAACGCTCCAGCCCCGGAGGTCGCCATGGGCCCCGACAACCGAACCCCGCCGCCCCGCCCGGTGGTGAAGCGCACCGCGCGGGCGATCCTGCTGGAGCTCGACCCGGACGACCCGTACGGCCCGGCCTCGATCGTGCTGATCCGACGGGTCCGGCCCGGCTCGCCCCAGCCGTACTGGATCACTCCCGGCGGCGGGGTCGAACGCGGCGACCGCACCGTGGTCGAGGCGCTGCACCGCGAGGTGGACGAGGAACTCGGCGGCAAGATCGTCGACGTGGTGCCCGCCTTCGTCGACACCATCAGCCACACGCACCATGACGACGGCACCCTGCTCCACCCGCACGGGGTCAAGGTGCAGCACTTCTTCGCCTGCCGGCTCGCCTCGATGGACCTCAGCCGGCGGCACGGCCCCGAGGTGGACGAGCCCAACGGCGAGTACCAGGTGGTCCGGCTGCCGTTCACCCGCGAGGGGGTGACCTCCGTCAACGTCGTCCCGCCCCGGCTGCGGGCGTACCTGGCGGCCAACATCGAGGGCGTCCGCGCGCTGCTCGCCCCGGACCTCGGCTGACCGGCTGACCCGCCGGCCACTCCCGATCACCCCGCCGCGAGGTCGCCCACCAGGTCGTGCCGGATCCGCTCGGCCGCCACGCCCGAGCGCAGCAGCACCCCGACGCCCCGGCGGACCATCGCGGGCGGCCCGCTGAGGAAGGCCTCCCGCCCGGCCCACGGCCCGAACCGGCCCACCACCTCGGGGAGTTCGCCGGTCAGCGCACCCTCGGCCGGCCCGGTGCCGGAGAGCACCGGCCGCACCGTGAGCCACGGCAGCCGCCGGGCCAACTCGTCCAGCCCGTCCAGCTCGTACAGGTCGGCGACGCGGCGGGCCCCGTAGAACACGTCGACGGCGCCGACCGGCGTCCCGCGCTCGGCCACCTCCTCGACCAGCGCGCGGATCGGCGCGATGCCGGTGCCGCCGCCGAGGCAGAGCAGGTCCGCGCCGGCGACGTGGTCGGCGGTCATCGTGCCGACCGCCGGGCCCAGCCGCAGGACGTCCCCGGGCGCGGCCCGGTGGACGAGCGCGTTGCTCACCCAGCCCGCCTGGACGGCCTTCACGTGGAAGGTCAGCAGCCCGTCCGGCCGGGGGGCCGAGGCGAACGAGAAGTGCCGCCAGACCCGCGGCCACCAGGGCGTCTCCAGACTGGTGTACTGCCCGGCCCGGTACGGGTACGCCTGGTCCGGCCGGACGGTGATCACCGCGACGTCCCGGGTGCGGCGCTCGTGCCGGACCACCTCGCCCTGCCACCAGGGCGGCGAGGTGCGGGCGGCGTCCTCGGCGGCCTCGATCATGATCGAGGAGACCAGCCGGTAGACCCGGCGCCAGGCCAGCTCGGTCTCGGCGTCCCACCGGCTGCCCGCGTACCTGGCCAGCGCCTGTACCAGGCACTCGCCGACCGGGCCGTAGTGGCCGGTCAGCGTGCCGTACCGGCGGTGGCCGCGGCCGAGCGCGCCGAGGTGGACGCGCAGGCCGGCCGGGTCGTCGGCGCTGCGGGCGGCGGCCAGCAGCGCGCGGAACAGGCGGTCCCGCTGGACGTCCATGGCGGCCGGGAAGAGCGCCCGGACCTCGGGGTGGTGCAGGAAGATCAGCGCGTAGAAGTGCGCGGTGGCGCGGTCGGCGACCGGCTCGACGACCGCCAGGCTGGCCCGGATCAGCTCGACGTCCCGTACGGTGAGCGGCTGGTCGACGGCGGAGGCGCCGAGGCCAGGGGCGCCGAGGCCGGGGGCGCCGAGGCCGGGGGCGGGCAGCGGGGCCGACAGCTGGGCCGGGCGGCCCTCGGCGGGCTCCTGCGCGGCCCAGGCCCTGGTCCAACTGTCGCCGGGGCCAGCCCAGTTGAGGCCGGGAGCGTCGGTGAAAAGCGGCCGGAACGCGGGGGCGGCAGGCGGTTCGGCGGGCGGCTCCGGGTAGTCGGGCGCGGGGACGACGGGTGGCTGCACCGGCGGGGCGGGCACCGTCGGAAGGACGGCCGTCGGCGCCTCGGCCGGGATCCACGGCGGGAGGTCCGGCGGGTCCAGCGGCATCGGCGGCCGCTCGGGCCCCGCCGCGTCCGGGCCCGCGTCCGCCGGGAGCTCCGGCAGGCCCGGGACGGAGGCGGCGCCCGCCGATCCGTGCCCGGTGCGGACCAGAAGTGTTCTGCGGGACTTCACCGCAACGTTTCGAGTACCCAAGAGAATCGTTTCGCCTCCGGCCGCCCTGCGCCACCACCTGGCTTGTCTCTGCTAGCGCCTAGGCAGCGTGGCACGCCCGAACTGCTCATCCGACAAATCACGCGAAGCCCGGACGCCCGGGCCCGGGACGCGCTACTCTCCCTCGATTCGCGCCCCGTCGCCCTGGGTGCGGAGCACGCCACCCAGGGCGACCGAGCCGTGCTCAGAGCTGCCGCAGCAGCGTCCCCGGCCGCTCCACGCAGTCCGCGACGAACCGCAGGAAACCGCCCGCCGTCCCGCCGTCGCAGACCCGGTGGTCGAAGGTGAACGACAGCTGCACGACCTCGCGCACAGCCAACTCCCCCTCGTGCACCCAGGGTTTGGCGACGATCCGGCCGACCCCGAGCATCGCCGCCTCGGGGTGGTTCAGGATCGGGGTGGAGCCGTCCACGCCGAACACCCCGTAGTTGTTCAACGTGAAGGTGCCACCGGTCAGTTCGGCCGGGGTGAGCGAGCCGTCGCGTGCCGCCTCGGTCAACCGACCGAGTTCCTCGCCGAGTTGCTCGGTGGTGCGGGCGTGGGCGTCCCGCACCACCGGGACGACCAGACCCCGCCGGCCCTGCGCGGCGAAGCCCAGGTGCACCGCCGGGTGCCGGATGATGCCCGAACCGTCCTCCGTCACACTGGAGTTGAGCTCCGGGAAGCGGGCCAGCGCGACCGTGCAGATCCGGGCGAGCAGCGCCAGCACGCTCACCTTCGGGCCCGGGGCGGCATTCAACTGCCGCCGCAGCAGCATCAGTTCGGTGGCATCGGTGTCCACCCAGCAGGTCACCGCGGGGATCTCCCGGTGGCTGCGGCCGAGCTTCTCGGCCACCGCCTTGCGCAGCCCGCGCAGCGGGACGACGCCCTCCCGCGCGACCGGCCCCGGAGCCGTCGGAGCCGCCGGAGCCGTCGGAGCCGTCAGGGCCACCGCCTTCACCGCGACCGCCCGTTCGACGTCCGCGCGCATGATCAGCCCGTCCGGGCCGCTGCCGGAGAGCGCGGCCAGGTCGACCCCCTGTTCCCGGGCCAGCCGCCGCACCAGCGGCGAGATCACCGGCACCACGCCCGGAACGGTCCGCACCACCGGCGCGGGAGCCGGAACGACAACCGGGACGACAGCCGGAACAGCAGCGGAGACAGGACCAGGAACCGCACCCCCCACCCGGCGCCGCCGCCCGCCCTTCCCCGGCTCGGCGACCCCGTACCCGACCAGCGGCCGCTCCACCTCCGCCGCCGCCTCGGCCAGCATCCCGGCCGCCGCCTCGACCAGCAGCGAAGCCCCGTCCGCCGGAGCCACCGCGACCGTCACCAGCGGCGCGCCCACGGCGATCTCCTCGCCCTCCTCGCCGTACCGGGCGGTGACCACCCCGCCGTACGGGCAGGGCACCTCCACCACGGCCTTGGCGGTCTCCACCTCCACCACCGGCTGGTCGACCGCGATCACCTCGCCGACCTCGACCAGCCACCGCACCACCTCGGCCCCGGTGAGTCCCTCACCGAGGTCGGGCAGCCGGAACTCGCGCACGACGGGCATCATCCTCGGTCCTCCCACTGCAGCCGGGCGACCGCGTCCAGGATCCGGTCCACCCCGGGCAGGTGGTGGTGCTCCAGCATCGGCGGCGGGTACGGGATGTCGAAGCCGGTCACCCGCAGCACGGGCGCGGCCAGGTGGTGGAAGCAGCGCTCGGTGACCCGGGCGGCGATCTCCGCGCCGGTACCGCCGAAGCCGCTCGCCTCGTGCACCACCACGGCCCGGCCGAGCGAGCGCACCACCCGGCAGACCGTCTCGTCGTCGAACGGCACCAGGGTGCGCAGGTCCAGCACCGCGAGGTCCCAGCCCTCGGCCTTCGCCGTCTCGGCCGCCTCCAGGCAGACCGGCAGCGAGGGCCCGTAGGTGATCAGGACGGCGGAGGTGCCGGGCCGCCGCAGCACGGCCCGGCCGATCGGCTCGACCGGCGCGGCCGGGTCGAACCCGTCCTTGCCCCAGTAGAGCCGCTTGGGCTCCAGGAAGACCACCGGGTCGTCGGAGGCGATCGAGGCCCGCAGCAGCCCGTACGCGTCGGCGACCGTCGCCGGGGTGACCACGTGCAGGCCGGGGGTGGCCGCGTAGTACGCCTCGGAGGCGTCGCTGTGGTGCTCGACCCCGCCGATGCCGCCGCCGTACGGGATGCGGACGGTGATCGGCAGCGGGAGCCGACCGGCCGTGCGGTTGCGCATCTTGGCGACGTGCGAGAACAGCTGCTCCAGCGCCGGGTAGGCGAAGGCGTCGAACTGCATCTCGACGACCGGGCGCAGCCCGTACATCGCCATGCCGATCGCGGTGCCGAGGATGCCGGCCTCGGCCAGCGGGGTGTCCAGGCAGCGGTCGGGGCCGAACTCGGCGGTCAGCCCGTCGGTGATCCGGAAGACGCCGCCGAGCGCGCCGACGTCCTCGCCGAGCACGTGCACCGCCGGGTCCTCGCGCAGGGCGTCGCGCAGCGCCGCGTTGAGCGCCTGCGCCATGCTCGCCGTACGGGTCGGTGTGGCCGTCTGGTTCATCAGTGCTGCACCTCGGCCTCGGCGGCCAGCTCGGCGGACAACTGGGCGGCCTGTTCCCGCAGTTGCGGGGTCGGCTCGGCGAAGACATGGGTGAACAGGGCCATCGGGTCCAGCTCGGGGTCGGCGTGGAACTCGGCCCGCATCCGGGCCGCCAGCGCCTCCGCCTCGTCGGCCGCCGACTGCACCAGCGCGTCGTCCAGGACGCCGAGTTCGCGCAGCGAGCGGTCCATCAGCAGGATCGGGTCGTACTCCCGCCAGGCGGCGACCTCCGGGTCGGTGCGGTAGCGGGTGGCGTCGTCGGCGTTGGTGTGCGCCTCGACCCGGTAGGTGAGCGCCTCGACCAGGGTCGGGCCGCCGCCGGTCCGGGCCCGCTCGACCGCCTCGGTCAGGACGCCGTGCACGGCGGGCGCGTCGTTGCCGTCCACCAGCCGGCCCGGCATGCCGTAACCGACGGCCTTGTGGGCGAGGGTGGGCGCGGCGGACTGCGCGCTGAGCGGGACGGATATCGCGTAGCCGTTGTTCTGCACCAGGAAGACCACCGGTGCCTGGAGCACCGCGGCGAAGTTCAGCGCCTCGTGGAAGTCGCCCTCGCTGGTGCCGCCGTCGCCGAGCAGGGCCAGCGCGACCACCGGCTCGCCGGCCAGCCGGGCGGCGTGCGCCAGCCCGACGGCGTGCGGGGCCTGGGTGGCGAGCGGGGTGCAGAGCGGGGCGGTGCGGGTGGCTCGCGGGTCGTAGCCGGTGTGGGCGGTGCCGCGCAACAGGGTCAGCGCCTCCAGCGGGTCGACGCCCCGGGAGACCACCGCGAGGGTGTCGCGGTAGCTGGGGAACAGCCAGTCGGCCTCGCCGAGCACCAGCGCGGCGGCGACCTGGCAGGCCTCCTGGCCGGTGGACGCCGGGTAGACGGCCAGCCGGCCCTGTTTGGTCAGGGTGGTGGCCTGCTGGTTGAAGCGGCGGCCGACCACCAGGCGGCGGTACAGCTCGCGCAGCAGTGCGGGGTCGTACTTCTCCAGCGCGGGGGTGCCGAGCACCCGGACCGGTGAGGCGTCCGGGAGCAGGGGGGCCGGGTCGGTCCGCGGGGCGGTGGCTCCGGGGGTCCAGCCGGGCACCGCCGTGTGGTGTCTGTGGTCGAGAACGGTCATCTCGGGGCACCTCCTGGGGTGGCGGGGGCTCCCTACCGATTGTTCGGTCGTCTGTTCATCTTGACCAGAAGCGTGACAAGGTGGTGGACATTCGGCCTGAGCGGCGGTCGACTGGTGGCAGTGCGTCCAATCGGCGAGGGTGGGGGGTCATGTCGGCTGAACAGATGTCCAGACTCGACCGGGTCGACCGTTCGATCCTGCGGCTGCTGCAGCAGGACGGCCGCGCCTCGATCCGCTCGGTGGCCGAGCGGGTGCACGTGTCCCGGGCGAACGCCTACGCCCGGATATCCAGGATGGTCGAGGACGGCATCATTCGCGGCTTCACCGCCCGCGTCGACCACGAACGGGCAGGTCAGGGCGCGTCCGCGTACATCACCCTGAAGATCGTCCAGAACTCCTGGCGCACGGTCCGGGAGCAGCTGCTGGAGCTCCCCGGGGTCGCCCACATCGCCCTGGTCGGCGGAGACTTCGACGTCCTGCTGCTGGTGCACACCGCGGACAACCACGCGCTGCGGGAGCTGGTGCTGGGCAGCATCCAGTCCATCCCCCAGGTGCTCGGCACCCGGACCATGCTGATCTTCGAGGAGACCGACCAGGTCCCCCCGGACTGACCAGGCCCCCCGGACCGACCAGGCCTCCGGACCGACCGGCAGGCCCCGGCCACCGGCCGGCGGCGGCTACCGCGCGCGCAGCCCGTCGAAGGCCAGGTGGACGACCGCGTCCGCGACCCCGTCGGTGCCCTTGAGGCCCGGCCGGTACCACTCCACGATCGAGTTGATCATCCCGAACAGCAGCCGGGTGGCCAGCCGCGGCTCGACGTCCGCGCGCAGCGCACCGTCCGCGACCGCCGCCCGCAGCAGCTCGGCGACCTGGTGGTCGAACTCCCGGCGCCGCTCCAGCGCCCACTGCTCGGTCACCGTGTTCCCGCGCACCCGCAGCAGCAGCGTCACGTACGGCAGTTCCGCGAGCAGCACCTCGGCGGTGCGGCGCACCACGTGCTCCAGCCGCTCCACCGCCGGGCCCCGCACCGCCGCCGGCTCGGCCAGGATCGCGAACAGCCCGTCCAGCGCCCGCCCGACGGCCAGCCGCAGCAGCTCCTCCTTGCCGCGGACGTGGTGGTAGATGGACGACTTGGAGATCCCGGCCGCCCGGGACAGGTCCTCCATCGAGGTGCCGTCGTAGCCGCGCTCGTTGAACACGTCGACGGTCACCGCGAGCAGTGACTCCACGGTGTAGGCGGTACGCGTGCTGTGATCGGCCATCCTCCGAGTATCCCCGGCCGCCCCGCACCGTACGCGATCGGGTCCGGTCGGGTCCGCGGCAGCGCTCTGGTCCACACCAGGCCCCGAGGCGCAGGCCCTAGACTCGGCGGACGATCGTCCACGTCCAGCAGGGTGGGGTCCAGTCCGAATGAACGCAATACCGGCCGTCGCCTCCGACGTGCCCGAGCAGCGCAGCGATGATCCGGGGGGCGTGCCCGGCGGCGGCTGGCGGGAAGGCGCCCGCGCCCTGGTGGTCCGGTTCGGGCCGGCGGTGTGGTGCTACGCGGTGCTGAAGCTGATCGGCTTCACCGTCTTCATGAAGCTGCTCTCCTTCTCCGGCGACTACCTCAAGAAGCCGGCCCGGTTCGGCGGCGGCGCCAACCCCTGGGACGTGCTGGCGACCTGGGACGGCTGGTGGTACCAGCAGGTGGCCCAGTTCGGCTACCACCCGGCGCTGGTCACGATCCCCAACGGCCCGGTCGGCTTCTCCGTCGAGCAGAACTCCGCCGCGTTCTTCCCGCTCTACCCGGGCCTGATGCGGATGACCTCGGACGTCACCGGCCTCGGCCTGTACGGCGCCGGGATGCTGGTGTCGGTGGTGGCCTCGCTGTTCGCCGCCGCCGGGATCTACGCCGTGGTGGACCGGATGGCCGGCCCCAGGGCGGGCGTGATCGCGGCCGGGATCTGGGCGATCGCCCCGGGCTCGGGCGCCGAGTGGGCGGTCTACTCGGACTCCACCTTCGTCGCGCTGGCCGCCTGGGCCTGCTACTGCGTGATGACCAAGCAGTGGGTCGCCGCCGGAGTGATCACCCTGGTCACCGGGCTCAACCGGCCGACCGCCGCGGCGCTGATAGGCGCGGTCGGCCTGGCCGCGCTGGTGGAGCTGTACCGGCGGGAGAGCGGCGTCCTGCGCCCGCTGACCGCGATGCTGCTGGCCCCGGTCGGCCTGCTCGGCTACGTGGCCTGGGTGGGCTGGCGGATGGGCGAGTGGGGCGGCTACTTCCGGCTCCAGCACGACGCCTGGCTGCACTACTTCGACTGGGGTCAGGGCACCTGGCACGCGATCCGCGGCGTGCTGCTGGGCCGCAACGACTACCCGTTCGCGTTCCCGGTGCCGGACCTCTTCGCCACCCTGATCGTGCTCACCCTGCCGGTGCTGATCGTGCTGCTGATCCGGCTGCGCCCGCCGCTGGTGCTGACCGCCTACACGCTGGCCACGATCGTCTCGGTGCTGGGGAGCCTCGGCATCTTCGGCAACGTCTCGCGCTACCTGCTGCCGGCGTTCCCGCTGCTGATCGCGCTCGCGGTGGCGATGCGCAAGCTCAGCTGGCCGGTGCTGGCCGCGGTGCTGGGTTTCGGCGCGGTCGCCTCCGGCTGGTACGCGGGGTACGTCATCTTCGAGCTGGGCGTGCCGTAGGCCCTGCCCCGCACCGACCCCCAGGGGGCGCGTCCACGACGGACGCGCCCCCGCGCGTCTTCCGGCCACCGCGCCCGCGCGTTTCCGGACACCACCCCCGCGCGTTCTCCCGGATTCCGTCCCCTGCACCCTCTTGAGCCGACCGATCGTTCGGTTACCCTGTGACGTGTCCCGTCCTCCCTCCTGAGGAGCGCACAGATGTCCGCAGCGGTCACCCACCCCCTCGTCGGCGAACTGGTCGAGCGCCACCAGGCCACCCTGGACGCCGCCCTCGACGCCGCCGCCAAGCGCGACTACTGGTCGCCCTACCCCGAGTTCCCGAAGGCGTACGGCGAGAGCGGCCCGGCGGACGGCAAGGCCGCCTTCGACGCCCTGCTCGGCCAGCCGTTCACCCTCGACGGCCACCCCGCCGACGGCGACCTGGTCGGCGGCGAGGCCTCCCCGTACGGCATCGAGCTGGGCATCGGCTACCCGCACGCCGAGCCGGACGCGCTGATCGCCGCGCTGAGCGCCGCCCGGCCCGGCTGGGCCGCCGCCACCCCGCTGGAGCGCGCCGCCGTCTGCCTGGAGATCCTGCACCGGATCAACGCCCGCTCCCACGAGTTCGGCCAGGCCGTCATGCACACCACCGGCCAGGCCTACGGCATGGCCTTCCAGGCCGGCGGCCCGCACGCCCAGGACCGCGGCCTGGAGGCGGTCGCCTACGCCTACGCCGAGCAGACCCGGCTGCCCCGCCGGGCCGGCTGGACCAAGCCCCAGGGCAAGCGCGAACCGCTGGTGATGACCAAGGAGTTCACCGTCGTCCCGCGCGGCCTCGCGCTGCTGGTCGGCTGCAACACCTTCCCCACCTGGAACGGCTACCCCGGCCTGTTCGCCTCGCTGGCCACCGGCAACCCGGTGCTGGTCAAACCGCACCCGCGCGCCGTGCTGCCGCTCGCGCTGACCGTCCGGACCGCCCGCGAGGTGCTCGCCGAGGCCGGCTACGACCCCAACCTGGTCTGCCTGGCCGTCGAGCACGAGGGCGGTACCGTCGCCCAGGCCCTCGCCGTCCGCCCCGAGATCCGGCTGATCGACTACACCGGCTCCACCGCCTTCGGCGACTGGCTGGAGGAGCACGCCAAGCAGGCCGAGGTGTACACCGAGAAGGCCGGCGTCAACGCGGTCGTCATCGACTCCACCGACGACTACAAGGGCATGCTCGGCAACCTGGCCTTCGCCCTCTCGCTCTACAGCGGCCAGATGTGCACCACCCCGCAGAACCTGCTGATCCCGCGCGGCGGCATCGCCACCGACCAGGGCGACAAGTCCTACGACCAGGTCGTCGCCGACCTCGCCGCCGCCATCGACGGCCTGCTCTCCGACGACGCCCGCGCCGCCGCCATCCTCGGCGCCGTGGTCAACCCGGGCGTGCTGCAGCGCTCGGCCGCCGCGGCCGGCGGCGAGTACGGCGAGCTCGCCCTCGCCCCGCGCGCGGTGACCTCGCCGGACTTCCCCGGCGCGACCGTCCGCACCCCCGCGCTGGTCAAGCTGGACGCCGACAAGCCGGACGACCGCGCGGTCTTCCGCACCGAGTGCTTCGGCCCGGTCTCCTTCGCCGTCGCCGTCGAGTCCACCCCCGCCGCCGTCGAGCTGCTGCGCACCACCGTCCGCGACAAGGGCGCCATGACGGCCTCCGCCTACACCACCTCGCCCGAGGTGGAGGGCCTGCTGGTGGCGGCCGCGCTCGACGCCGGCGTCTCGCTCTCGCTCAACCTGACCGGCGGCGTCTACCCCAACCAGACCGCCGCCTTCTCCGACCTGCACGGCACCGGCGCCAACCCGGCCGCCAACTCCGCCTACTGCGACGGCGCGTTCGTCGCCAACCGGTTCCGCACCGTGGAGGTCCGCCGGCACGGCTGAGCGCCGTCCGATCCGCTCCGGGCCCCGGCGGTCACCCACCGCCGGGGCCCGGCGGTTCACAGCTCCCCGCGGGCCCGGGATGATGGAGTCTGGGAGAACGCCGGACACGGCGTCCAACCGCCCTCCGAACACCGGGAGCTGACACATGACCGCGAAGCCGACGACCGCCACCGACATCCTGATCGTCGGTGCCGGACCGACCGGGCTGCTACTGGCCGGCGACCTCGCCGCGGCCGGGGTCGGCGTCACCGTCCTGGAGAAGCGCGGCGCCGAGTCCAACCTGACCCGGGCCTTCGCCGTGCACGCCCGCACGCTGGAGTTCCTGGACGCCCGCGGCCTCGCCGACGACCTCATCGCCACCGGCCGCCCGGTCACCGGCCTGAGGATGTTCGACCGTTTCGGCATCGACCTGAGTTCGCTGCCCACCCGCTTCCCGTTCGTCCTGATCACGCCGCAGTACCACGTCGAACGGCTGCTCCAGGACCGCGCCGAGCGGGCCGGCGCGACCGTCCTGCGCGGCGCCGAGGTCACCGCCCTGCGCCAGGACGCCGAGGGCGTCACCCTGGAGACCCGCGACGGGAACAGCTTCACCGCCCGGTACGCGGTCGGCACCGACGGCGTCCGCTCCACCGTGCGCGACCTGCTCGGCATCCCGTTCCCCGGCGAGTCCGTGGTCGACTCGGTGATGCTCGCCGACGTCCGGCTGGAGCGCGAGCCCGCCGACACCATCACCGTCGGCGCCAACGAGACCGGCTTCTCCTTCCTCGCCCCCTTCGGCGACGGCTGGTACCGGCTGATCGCCTGGGACCGCAAGGAGCGGCAGCCGGACGGCACCACCCCCTCGCCGGAACGCCTGGCCGCCATCGCCCGGACCACCCTCGGCGAGGACTACGGCCTGCACGACGTCCGCTGGAGCTCCACCTTCCACAGCGACGAGCGCCAGGCCCCCAACTACCGCTCCGGCCGGGTCTTCCTGGCCGGCGACGCGGCGCACTGCCACTCCCCGGCCGGCGGCCAGGGCATGAACACCGGCCTCCAGGACGCCGCCAACCTGTCCTGGAAGCTCGCCGCCACCCTTCAGGGCCGCGCCACCGACGCCCTGCTCGACACCTACCAGAGCGAACGGCACCCGGTCGGCCGGACGGTGCTGCGCACCTCCGGCGCGCTGATCCGGCTCGCCCTCGCCGAGTCCGCCCCCACCCGCGCACTGCGCGGGGCGCTCACCACGCTCGGCGGCCACCTCGACCTGGTCACCGAGCGCGGCGCCCGGATGGTCTCCGGCATCGACATCTCCTACCCGGCCCCGAAGGACGCCCACCCGCAGGTCGGCAAGCGCGTCCCGGACCTGCGGCTGACGGCGCTGCGCAAGCCCGTCGAGGGCGCCCCGGCCGCCCCCGAGCGGCTCTACGAGGCGCTGCGCGAGGGGAAGTTCGTCCTGGTCAGCAACGACGAGCTGGCCGCCGCCGAGCCCTGGGCGGACCGCATGGTCGCCGCCGCCCCGGCCGACCCGCACGGCAAGCTGCGCGACACCGTCCTGCTGATCCGCCCGGACGGCTACGCCGCCTGGGGCGCCGTCGACCCCGGCCAGGGCGAGCTCCGCACCGCCCTCACCGCCTGGCTCGGCACCCCCTGACCCCCGCCGGCGGGTGCGCGGCCTCCCCGCGCACCCGCCGGACCGGCTGTCAGACCGGTTTTCGGGCCCGGCCTTTCACACAGTTCCGCGCCGCCTGAGCCCGATTCCCGCGCGTCGCCTTTCGGCCCACGCCGGTCATGCTTCCCGCGCGGCCCCACCCGGTTCCACGTCCGTCCCTTCCGCCCCGCACCGGTAGGGGCCGGTTCCGGAATCCGGACCATTCACTGTATGGAATCCCCGCATTCCGGGTGTCCACAGTTGACTGTTTTTTAGCAACGAATTGCTTGACCATGAGCCACTTTGCCCACTGGTTCTGTCATGTTCTAGCCAGCGTTTTCGACTCCGGAACGCTCTGGCCCCTTGCCGGCCCCCACAGCCGGCCAGAGGAGGATCCGTTGCGCCCCCGCTCCCTTGCCCTCGCCGCGGCGATAGCCGTGCTGCCGCTGACCGCCGTCTCGCTCGGTGTCTCCACCGCGCAGGCCGCCCCCGCTCCCCGTGTCGCGCTCCCGAACACCGTCAACCCGGCGGTGGCCCACTCGGAGAAGAAGGGCGACGTCCCGGCCGAGCAGCAGATCTCGGTGGCCGTCAGCCTGAAGCTGCGTGACACCACCGCCCTGGACCGCTTCCTCACCGCGGTCGCCACCCCCGGCACCCCCGAGTTCGGCAAGTACCTGACGCCGGAGCAGTTCACCGCCCGGTTCGGGCCGACCCAGGCCGCCGTCGACCAGGTCAAGACCTACCTGGCCGCCCAGGGCCTGACCGTCACCGAGGTGAGCGCCAACCGCCAGGTGGTCAGCGCCCACGGCACCAACGCGCAGATCTCGCAGGCCTTCGGCACCCACGAGAGCTCCTACGTCGACCCGCAGCTGCAGCGCGCCTTCTTCGCCAACGACGCCGCCGCCTCCGTCCCGGCCGACCTGGCCGACGTGGTCCAGGGCGTGAGCGGCCTGGACAACCACGCGGTCCGCAAGAACCGCCTGGCCAAGCCGAACTCCGTCACCCCGCACACGGCCTCCTCGACCCCGAGCGGCTTCGGCCCGTCGCAGTACGACGGCGCCTACAACCTGAACAAGACCGGCGCCGACGGCACCGGCACCACGGTCGCCCTCTGGGAGTTCGACGGCTACTCGTCCTCCAACCTGACCACCTACGACTCGCAGTACGGCCTGTCCGGCCCGGCCGTCTCCACGGTCTCGGTGGACGGCGCCAACTACGACTCCGCCCCCGGCGGGGGCCAGGGCGAGGTCGAGCTGGACAGCGAGATCGTCCGCGGCGCGGCGCCGAAGGCGACCCAGCTGGTCTACGAGGCGCCCAACAGCGACCAGGGCGAGATCGACATGGCCAACAAGATCGTGGCCGACAACCAGGTCTCGGTCATCTCGATCTCGTGGGGCTCCTGCGAGCCGGACACCACCGCCGCCTCGATGACGGCCGTGGACAACGCCTTCAAGCAGGCCGCCGCCCAGGGCATCTCGATCTTCTCCGCCTCCGGTGACGACGGCTCCCGCGACTGCACCCGCTCCACCAGCGGCTCGTCGGTCAAGGCGGTCGACTTCCCGGCGTCCAGCCCGCACCAGACCGGCGTCGGCGGCACCAACCTCCAGGTGTCCGGCACCTCGTACTCCTCGGAGAGCGCCTGGAGCGGCGCCGGCGGCGGCGTCTCCACCGTGTTCGGCAAGCCGACCTGGCAGACCGGCACCGGCACCGGAACCGGCACCATGCGCACCGTCCCGGACGTCTCCTCCAACGCCGACCCGGCGAGCGGCTTCGCCATCTACACGGCCGGCTCCTGGCAGGTCTACGGCGGCACCAGCGCGGCCGCGCCGCTGTGGGCCGGCTACGCGGCCCAGTTCAACCAGAAGGCCAAGGCCGCCGGCCAGCCGGTCCTGGGCGAGGCGAGCCCGAAGCTGTACGCGGTCGCGAACAGCAGCAACTACTCCGGCGCCTTCCACGACGTGACCAGCGGCTCCAACCAGGACTACCCGGCCGGGACGGGCTACGACCAGGTCACCGGCTGGGGCACCCCGATCGCCGACGGCCTGACCACCGCCCTGCTCGGCGGCGGCTCCACCACCCCGCCCACCGGCGGCTGCACCGCGGCCCAGCTGATCGGCAACGGCGGCTTCGAGACCGGCACCGCCGCCCCGTGGACCACCTCCAGCGGCGTGATCGACAACAGCTCCTCGCAGGCGGCCCACTCGGGCAGCTGGAAGGCCTGGCTGGACGGCTACGGCAGCGCCCACACCGACACCCTGTCGCAGACCGTCTCGGTACCGGCCGGCTGCAAGTCCGCCAGCCTCACCTTCTGGCTGCACATCGACACCGCGGAGACCGGCACCACCGCGTACGACAAGCTGACCGTCCAGGCCAACGGCACCACGCTGGCGACGTACTCCAACGTCAACGCCGCCGCCGGCTACGTGAAGCGCACCCTGGACCTCTCCTCCTTCGCCGGCAAGAGCGTGACCATCAAGTTCACCGGCACCGAGGACGGCTCCAACCAGACCAGTTTCGTGATCGACGACGTCGCGCTGAACGTCAACTGACCACCAGCGGGTAGCACCACCTGACCCCCGCCGGGGCGGCGCCGACAGGGCCCGCCCCGGCGGTGTGCGTCCGCCCGGCGCGGCAGGCGGCACGGGCGGGCGGGCGGCGAGGACGTGTGTTTCCGAACTGTTTCAAGATCACTAACCCTTCGGTTCACCTGCCGTGACCCCTGTCGTACGCACGACTGATGACGTAGCCTCTCGACCGTGCATAGGGTTCCCCAAAGCTCGGTGAAGCCGTCGGCGGCGAGCCTCGGCGCCGGCCAGGCCCCTCCGAACTCACCTGGCGGGGAGGGTCACCGCATGGCCGCACAGCAGCCTCAGGACTCCGCGCGACTCCGGCTGGTCGGACTGCGCCCGGAGCGCCCCGGCCCGTCCGTACCCGCACCGCCCCCGGCACCGGCGCACGCCGGGCGGGCCACCGCCCCGGGCGGCTTCGCGGACACCCTGCACCTGGCCATCGAGGCCAGCGGCCTCAGCCTGGACCGGATCAGAGCCGCCCTCACCCAACGTGGCGTCAGAGTTAGCGTCACGACGCTGAGTTACTGGCGGCGTGGGCGCAGCCAGCCCGAACGGGCCAGCTCGCTGCGGGCCGTCCACCTGCTGGAGGAACTGCTCGGGCTGCCGCACAGCGCGCTCACCTCGCTGCTCGGCCCGCCCCGCCCGCGCGGCCGCTGGGCCGCCGTCGCGAACACCTGCCACCTCGGCCTGGAGGACGTCTGGCCGGGCGAACGGCAGATCGCGGACATCTTCGCCGAGCTGGACGCCCCGCCGCAGGGCGAACTGGAGCGGCTGAGCATCCACGACTCGTACTACGTGGACGCCGAGCGGCGCGGCAACCTGCTGCGGATGCGCCAGGTGGTGCGCGCCACCGTCGGCGGCGTGGGCCGCTGCCTGGTCGTGCACAAGGCCGACGAGGAGGCGACCGGCTGCCCGGAGATCACCTCGGTGCGGCACGGCCGGCTGGGCCGGGTCCGGCGCCGTCCGGAGGCCGGCCTGACCGTCGGCGAGCTGATGCTGGACCGCCCGCTGGCGCTCGGCGACAGCACGGTCTTCGAGTACGAGGTGGAGATCCCGCCGGGCGGCCCGACGCTGGAGTACAGCCGCCGCTTCGCCACCCCGGTGCGCGAGTACGTGCTCCAGGTGCACTTCGACCCGGCGGCCGTCCCGGCGCACTGCGAGCGCTACGACCGCGAGCCGGGCGCGGACGTCGACCACCGCCGCGAGCAGCTCTGGATCGGCGCCTCCGCGAGTGCCCACGTGCTCGCCCCGGACCAGCAGCCCGGGCACGTCGGCATCCGCTGGGAGTGGCAGTAGCCGCCCCGGCGTCCAGTCGTCCCCGGCATCCGGCCGCCCCGGCGCCCAACCGCCCCCGCCGTCCTCGAACCGGCCCGCGCACCCCCGCCACGCCTGACCGACCGCCAGGCCCCTTCCCGGCACTACCGCCTCCTCCTCGACCCCGCCACGCCCGGACCGCCGAACGGCTGTCACCCGTCCGGCGCAATCCGCCGTGCCACCTTCCGCCCGCTTTGGGACTTTGGTCCCGATAACACGCGGGGCCGGCCCGGGAAGGCCAGTCCTGTCACGCCGTCAGGCGTCGACCAGGAAGACCGCAGGAAAGAGGCGGAGCATGACCCTTACCGACCACCTGTCCCCGCTGCTGGAGTTCGACGAGGTCGAACCGGACGAGGACTGCATATGCGGGGGCTGCAGCGCCCGCCGCCGCGCCCGGCGGCACGCCGCACCGGTGCACGAGGGCGGGCACGCCGCGGCCCGCAGCATCCGCCGCCGGGCCGCCGTGCTGATGGCCGCCGTCGGCACCGCGGTGGGCGGCGGGACGGCCGCCGCCGGACACGCCACCGCCGCCCCCACCCCCGGCCCCACCCCGGGCGGCAGCAGCACCGCCCAGCCCCCGCAGACCCCGCAGGGCGAGGTCAGCGGCCTCTACGGACAGGCACCCGGCGCCCGCGCCTTCGCCGCCCCGCGCGCCGCCGCCCAACCGCCCACCCGGGCGCAGGTCATCCAGCGCGCCCAGGGCTGGGTCGACCAGCAGGTGCCGTACGGCATGGGCAGCTACTGGTCGGACGGCTACCGCCAGGACTGCTCCGGCTTCGTCTCGATGGCCTGGGGACTCGGCAGCAGCCAGACCACCTGGACCCTGCCGAACTTCGCCGAGCGGATCGGCAAGGACGACCTCCAGCCCGGCGACGTGCTGATCTACAACAACCCGGCCAGCCCGCAGTCCGGGTCGCACGTGACGATCTTCGGCGGCTGGACGGACTCCTCCCGCACCCGTTACCTCGCCTACGAGCAGACCTCCCCCAGCACCAAGAAGCGCGACACCCCGTACGCCTACTGGAACAACTCCGGCGCCTACGTCCCGTACCGCTACACCGGCCTGTCCGGCGGCAGCAACGACGGCGCCCCGGCCACCGCCTTCCCGGGCGCGGACAAGTTCGGCCCCGGCGCGAACAACGCGTACGTCACGGAGCTCGGCCGGCTGCTGGTGCAGCGCGGCGGCGCCCGGTTCTACTCCGAGGGGCCCGACCCGCGCTGGGGCGAGGCCGACCGGCGGGCCACCCAGGCATTCCAGGAGGCCCAGGGCTGGCGCGGCGCCGAGGCCGACGGCATCCCCGGCAAGGACACCTGGGACTACCTGGTCAACGGCAAGGGCCGCGCCATCGACGCCGGCACCACCCCGCTACCGCCGCCGCCGGTCCGGCCCGGCACCGGAGCGCCCGCCTTCCCCGGCCGGCAGTACTTCGGCCCGGGTCAGAACAACGACCAGGTCCGCCTGCTGGGCGAGCAACTGGTGCGCAAGGGCTTCGGCGGCTCGTACAGCGTCGGCCCCGGCCCGCGCTGGAGCGAGAGCGACCGGCGGGCCGTCCAGGCCTTCCAGCAGGCCCAGGGCTGGCGCGGCGCCGAGGCCGACGGCTACCCCGGCCCGGACACCTGGCGCCGGCTCTTCGCCTGACGCGCGCCGACGGCGTGGTGCCCGCCCCGGCGGGCGCCACGCCTCACCCCTGAGGCTTCGACGACATCCAGTGGAAGAGGCCCATCGCCACGCTGGTGGCCAGGTTGAAGCTGGACACCCCCGGCTGCATCGGCACCGAGACCAGGTGGTCCGCCCGCGCCTTGAGCTCCGCCGAGACGCCGTGCCGCTCGGTGCCGAAGGCGAGCAGCGCGTCGTCCGGGAACGGCAGCGTCCGGATGTCCGCGCCCTCCGGGTCCAGCACGTACAGCGGCCCGGCGGGCAGCTCCGGCAGGGCCAGCCGCTCCACCGCGGTGGCGAAGTGCAGGCCCGCGCTACCGCGCAGCACGGTCGGGTGCCAGGGGTCCAGATCGCCGGTGGTCACCACGCCGGTGGCGCCGAAGCCGGCCGCCAGCCGGATCACCGCCCCGACGTTGCCCAGGTTGCGCGGGTTCTCCAGCAGCACCACCGGGGCCGGGCGCGGGCGCCGGGCCAGGGCCGTCAGGTTCGCCCCGACGGACGGCCGCGCGGCCAGCGCGACCACCCCGGTCGGGTGCAGCCGGGGTGCCAGCGTCCGCAGCCGTTCCTCGGGCAGTTCCACCGCCAGCGCGTCCAGCGCCGGCGCGACGTCCGGCGCCAGCTCCCCGGCCAGGGCCAGCAGCGCCGCCCGGTCGGCGGTCAGCACCCGCCGGACGTCCCCGCCGAAGCGCAGCGCGTGCTTCAGCGGGTGGAACCCGTCCAGCAGGACGGCCCCCGGCTCCCGCTCCGCCGCCCGCCACGCCCGCAGCACCTCGTCGTCCATGGCGTTCACGGCGTTCATGGCGTTCACTCTGCCACCTCGTCCGAAGCCGTCCGATCCAGGGCCACCTGATCCAGGGCCACCCCACCTGAGGCCGCCCCGCCCGGACCGGGCTCACCGGGGCGGCCGGCGGCGGCGATCACCTCGTCGAAGCCGAGCGGCCGCCCGGTCGGGCCGTCCGGATCGGCGGCGAGCCCGGCGAGCGCGAGGTCGAGGTGCCGGTGGACCAGCGAGCCGTCCGCGTCGAGCGCGGCCAGCGCGCCCGGCAGCGGGCGGGACACCCGGACGCAGAGCAGCACCAGGTCGCCCATCCCCACGTCGGCCCGCAGCCGCCCGGCGTCCTGGGCGGCGCGCAGCAGCGCCTCGACGGCGGTGACGGCGTCGCGGCGGACGGCGACCAGGTCCTCGTCCACCACCAGCCGCTCCAGCAGCACCACGATCGCCGCGCCCATCCGCAGGTCGGCGGCGGCGTGCACGAAGCGGCGCAGCGCCCGGTACGGGTCGGTCTCGTCGCGGCGGGCCTGCGCGGCGGCCTCGGCGAGCCGGGCCAGCAGGTCGGTGACCAGGGCGCGGACCAGGGCCTCCCGGTCGGGGAAGCGCCGGTAGAGGGTGGCCGGGCCGACCCCGGCCCGCCGGACCACGGCGTCCAGCGGGGCGTCCGGGCCCCGTTCCAGGAACACCTCGCAGGCGGCGTCCAGGATCCTGCGCCGGCTGCGTTCCGCGTCGGCCCTCATCGGCAACTCCCTAACCGGAGAAATTCTCTCCCCCTATGCTAGCGTCCACTGAAGCGGAGAAAATCTCTCCGCATCGTTGAGGAGCCGAGGAGTGACGCCGTGACCACCACCGCGCTCACCGTCCACACCGACATCGACGGCACCAGCCACCCGCGCGAGGCCGTCCTCGCCTGGGAGCTCGACCGCGCCCGCACCGCCCTGCGCCTGCTCAAGCAGCGCCTCGGCGACGACCGGACGCGCGAACTGCTCACCCCCGACACCACCGCCGCCGACACCGCCCTGGCCGCCTGGGCCCACGCCTCCGGCGGCCGGTGGAGCACCGCCGTCACCGAGCTCACCGCCACCGGCATCGACGCCGACCGCTTCCTCACCTGGTGGCAGGGCCGCCTGCACGCCCCCGACCGGGACGCCCTGCTCGCCGCCAACCCCGAGCACTACCTGGCCGACTCCACCGGCGAACGGGTCGAGATCATCGAGACCCTCGGCACCGGCCCGGCCCGCTTCTTCCTGCGCTTCCACGACGACGTCCCGATCGCCGGGCCCGGCCACCAGGCCTTCCCGGTCCGCATCGGCGGCACCGGGACCCTCGCCGACGGCACCGAGGTGCTGCGGGTGATGCACGAGTTCGCCGACACCCCGGACGGCCTGCGGATCCGTCTCACCGTCCAGTTCCCCGAGGCCGCCCCCGCCCTCCTGGGCACCGGTCACCAGTGGCACTTCGCCTGCGAGTTCGCCAACTGGCTGGAGGCCGCGGCCCGCGCCGCCTGACGCCCCGGCGACGTTCGCCCCCCCGGACGTTCGCCCCCCGACGTTCGCCCTTCCAGGAGGGGCGAACGTCGCCTACTGCGGCCCCCGCACGTCCTCCCGCCCCCGCAGCGCCCGCTCCAGGTCCTTCAACGCCTGCCCCAGCAGCCGCGTCCCCGCCCGCACCACGTCCCGCTGCACCCCCGCCGGCGCCTGCGCCAGCCGTTCCTCCAGCCGCGCCTGCGCCTCCCGCACGGCGCCGAACTCCACCGGCTGCCCGGTGAGCAGCGCCGCCCCCGCGAGCGCGGTGGCCAGCCGCAGCTCCTCCGCGTACTCCGCCGTCCCCGGCACCGGGTCGGCGTCGGCGGCCGGCAGGTGCGCCTCCAGCAGGACGGCGACCCGTCCGAGGTGCCCGACGGCCGCCCGGGCCCGGTCGACCTGGCGCCGGGACACCCCGGGCAGTCCGGAGGCGTGCCGGCCCGGTTCGGCGTCGGCGCGCTGCATGGCCTGGAGCAGTTCCGAGCGGGCCTCCCGGGAGTCCAGCAGCGCGGTCCGCACCGCCCGCCCGCGCGGCGCGGCCGGGTCCTCGTAGCAGGCGACCACCGCGGCCGCGTACCGCCCGGCGGCGGCGAGCCACTCGGCCAGCCGCTCCCCGAGCCGGGCGGTCTGCCAGGTCGGGAAGAGCGCGTACGTCACCAGCGCCACCGACCCGCCGAGCAGGGTGAGCCCGACCCGTTCGAAGGCCGTCGTGAGCGGGTTCCCGGCCTGGAGCCCGAGCAGGAACACCACGTACGTCGAGATCCCGACCGTCGTCAGCGCGTACCCCGTCCGGAACGCGAGGTACGACCCGCCGATGCACAGCACGGCCAGCGCGGCCAGCACCCACTCCCCGGGGTGCGTGAGCTGCACCACCAGCGTCGAGACGGCGACCCCGACGACCGTCCCGGCCAGCCGGGCGACACCCCGGCTGTAGGTCTGGGCGAAGTCCGGCCGCATCACCATCGCGGCGGTCATCGGCGCCCAGTAGCCGTGGTGGAAGCCGATCAGCCGGGCCAGCAGGTAGGCGACGGTGACCACTCCGGCGAGCCGGACGGCGTGCTGGAAGATCGCCGAGCGCGGCCGCAGCTGCCGGCGCACCGTCCGCAGCGCGACCGGCAGCATCCGGAGGATCGACGGCCTGTGCAGCGCCCCGCCCGCGCCGATCACGGGCGTGGTGATGGTGTCCGCGTCGCCCCGCTCCAGCGTGTCCGCGGCCTTGCGCAGCAGCCCGCCCAGCCGGCGGGCCGACCGCCGGGCCGCCCCCTGCAACCGCGGCCCCTCGTCCGGCGGGACCAGGGTGAGCGTGGGCGCCGAGCGGGGCAGCCGGACGGGGTCGCCGGTGCGGACGGCCCGGGCCAGGGCGTCCATGACCTCGGCGGCGGCCGCCAGCACCTCACGGGCCCGGTCGCGTTCGGGCCCCTCCTCCGGGGCGCCCACCTTGGGATCGGCGAGCGCCGCCAGGGTGGGCCGGATGCGCTCGGCGAGGCCGCGCAGGCCGCGCAGTTCGGCCGGCCGGTGGCGGTCCTGCCAGGGGGTCAGGGCGGCGGCGTGCCGGGCCGTCATGAACGGCTCCGGGTCGACGTGCGCGGTCGGATCCTGTCTCAACCTGCGCGCGTAGTCGGCGAGTTCCGCGTAGGTGTCGGCGAGGGCGTCCCGCTGGGCGCTCCAGCTCCCGATCGGCCACAGGGTGATGACGACGGCTTGGACGACCCCGCCGAGGGCGGCGACCAGCCCGTGTCCGAGCGCGGCGGTCGCGCTGACCGGGAGCTGGACGACGATCAGCATCACCGAGACGGTGTTGGTCGCGACCACCCCGGCGGTCGGCCCGACCGCCCAGGCGAGCCCGGCGCCGAAGGCCCACACCGCGAGCAGCACCGGGAACAACCCGGGCACCCCGGCCGCCAGATAGCCGAGGAAGGTGCTGATCCCGAGCCCGGCCCCGGCCGCGACGGCGAGGCTGGCCCGGGGCCGGAAGCTGCGCTGGAAGGTGGCCGTGCCGGCGATGAAGGCGCCCATTGCGGCCGAGGTGGCGAGCGCGACCCCGCCGAGCGCGAGGGTGGGGAAGAGCACCAACGCCACCGCGACGGCCCCGCGCAGGGCCCGCTTGGGGTCGGTGAGCGCCCGGTCGAGGGTGAGTCCGGTCCGCGCGGTGTCGCGAAGGGCGGCGAACCAGGACATACGGGTCAGCCTAGGGCACGCCTTCCGCGACCGGCGCTCGTGACCGCCGGATCCGCCGCAGCCGCGCCGCCGCCCAGAGCAGCGCGCCGGTCGGCAGGAACACCGCGTCCGCCGCGATCATCGCGAGCGAGAACACCGGCAGCCCGAGCAGCAGCGCGATCCCCAGGTGTTCGGCCAGCAGCACGGCCAGCAGCACGTTCTTGACCCGCCGGTTGAGCAGCGTGAACGGGAACGCGACCTGCACGACCACCGTGCCGTACGAGATCAGGAAGACCGGCAGCAGCGCCGAGCCGACCAGCCCCGACAGCCACGGCCAGGGCGTGAAGTAGTCCAGGTGCAACGGGTAGTACAGCGCGGTGCCGTCCTGCCAGCGCGAGCCCTGCACCTTGTACCAGCCGGCCGTCGCGTAGATCAGCACCACCTCGGCGGCGATCACCAGCATCGCGCAGTTGTGCACCATGTTCGCCAGCGCGTCGAGCACCGCGCGCGGTTCGCCGTCCGGCCGCAGCCGCCCGAGCGCCCACCAGAGCCCGGCCACCGCCCAGAGCCCCCAGAACAACGGCGCCCAGCCGGCGTACGGGAAGGTCCGGGCCGTCCAGGTGAGGCTCTCACCGGAGAAGCCGCCGAACTGGCAGACCGCCAGGGCGGCGCCGAGCAGCACCCAGAGCACCACCCCGGCCCGCCCCGGCCGGGCCCGCCGGGAGTCCAGCGACCACACCTCGGCGCAGCGGGTGAAGACCAGGTAGACCGCCATCAGGTGGACGACGTTGTCGCCGCCGTCGCCGAGGAAGACGTCGCGGTTCTGCAGCGACAGCACGGTGACCAGGAACAGCACCGCGCTCGCCCTGGTCCGCCAGCCCAGCACCACCGCGACGGCGGCCAGCACCGCCAGGTGGTAGACCAGCTCGAACCAGGGCCGACCGCCGAACCACGGCAGCACGGTGAACGCCCCGTTGTCGGTCAGCAGCCGCTCGGCCAGGTCCATCGACCAGGGCGACCGGTCCCCGTACAGCACCCGCCGGTTGGGCCACTCGCGCAGCAGGTAGGCGAGCCAGACCAGCCCGAAGCCGATCCGTACCACGGCGGCCTGGTGGCGGCCCAGCGCGCGCCCGGTGAAGGCCGCCATCGCCCGGGCGGCCAGGTCGGCCGGGCCGGGCCCGCGCGGCGCCGGATCGGGCCGGGCGGCGACGGGCGGTTGCCCGGCCTGGCGCGGGATGCCCTCCGACCACCGCGGCTCAGGCGGCGGCGAGAGCTCGGGCGAGGCCTCCGGCGACACCTCGCTCACCCGAGCTCCCGGTAGTCCTCGTCGTCCACCGGCCACCAGGGCAGCTCCCGCACCTTCGGCGCCGGTGGCGCGGTCTCACCGCTCCAGGACGGCGGCGGGACGGTCACCGCGGTGGCCCGGAACTCGATCTCCAGGACCCGCTCGCCGTCCACCTCCCGGCCGATCCGCTGCAGGGCGATCCGCTTGAGGTACTGCTCGGCGAGCCTGCCGCGGGTGTTGGTCAGCGCCTCGTCCTGCGGGTTGTGCGAGCCGTCGTAGAAGTCCCAGGCCCGGCGCAGCAGGTTCTGGTCGACGTGGCTGGGGGCGGGGTTGTGCCGGATCGCGGCGAGGTCCTGCGCGGTCAGCCCGGTCCAGTCGCGGGTGCGGGTGGTGCCGTCGGCGGCGGCGGTGCGCACCCGGGCGTCCAGGTTGACGTTCTGCTGCAGCGGATTCGGCGCGAACAGCCGCCAGTTCTGTTCGAACTCCGGGTACACCAGGCCGTCGACCTCGTTCCGGTACTGCCGGGACAGCGAGTTGGCCGGCGCGACGTGCAGGAACACCGCCGCGAGGAAGAGCCCGGTGCCGACCACCAGCACCGCCGCGGTCAGGCCGAGCACGAGCTGCGCGGGCGTCGACCAGACCCGTCCGGCGGCCGGGCGGTCCGTCGTCTCCGTCATGGCCTCCCCGGCCCGGTCGGCGCGCCGCCCGGGTCCCGTCCCGGCGCGGTCGCGCGCCCATCCTGCCCTACCGGGCGAACACGACGGTGCCGGACGGGGCCACGGGGCTACGAAGCCAACAGGCCCACCGGCCTACAGGACGAAGGCGTCCTGGTCGGTGCTGCTCACCATCGGACGGCCCGCGCCCTCCCAGGCGTACATGCCGCCGTCCACGTTCACCGCGTCCCGGCCCTGCTGCACCAGGTACTGGACGACCTGCGCGGAGCGGCCGCCGACCCGGCAGAGCACGTACAGCTTCCCGTCCGGCAGTTCGCCGATCCGGGCGATCACCTCGCCGAGCGGGATGTGCAGCGCGCCGTCCACGTGGCCGGCGTCCCACTCGTCCTGCTCGCGCACGTCCAGCAGGACGGCGTCGGCGGGCACTGCGGCGGCGGTGGTGGAGGGGATCTGCGCGAACATCGTGTGGCTCTCCTGGGGCTGGGTCGGGTCGGTGCCATTGTCGCCCACCGGCTGCCGGTGGCCGTCGCCCGCCGCGGCCGGGGCGCCGAGCAGCCGCTCCAGCTCGGCCTGCTGGGCGGCGGCCTTGGCGAGCAGTTCCTCGGCGAGCTGCTCCAGCAGCCGGTCCGGGTCCTGCGGGGCCAGCGCGAGCAGCTGGCCCATCGGGGTCTGTTCCAGCCGGACCTGCTCGGTGGCGGTCTCGGTGATCTTGCCGGTCAGCCACTCCAGCCGGCGGCGCAGCCACTCCAGCCGGTCGGGGGAGTCGGTGCCGGGCGCGGCCTCGGGCGCGGTGGACCACTCGGCGGACAGGCCCTCCAGCGCGGCGGCGTCGCCGACCGCGTAGGCCTCGTTCACCCGGGCCAGGAACGCGGCCCGGCGCTGCTGCTCGGCCGGGTCGGTGCTGAGGTCGGGGTGGGCCCGGCGGACCAGCTCGCGGTAGATCCGCTGGGCGTCCCGCCCGGGGCGCACCCGGGCCGGCGCGGCGGGCGGCGGCGGGGCCGCCTCCTGCTCCCGGACGGAGTCGAACAGCGCGTCCAGGTCGGGCAGTTCGTCGACCTGTCGGCGGGCCTCGGCGGCCCGGCGGAGGTCCTCGGGGTGCCCGGTCCTGGCCGCGACCGCCTCGGCGACCAGCGCCTCCAGCTCGTCCAGCCGGGCGTAGAGCGGGCCCAGCAGCTGATGGTGGATCAGCGCGAAGTTGTCGATCTCGACCCGCAGCGTCTGCACGTCGACGTCCATGCTGAGCCAGGCGAGTTCGGCGGCGGCGACCCGCTCCTCCAGCTCCTGCTGCTGCGGGTCCGTCCAGCGGACGGGGCTCTGCGCGGTCACTTCTCGCCTCTGTCTCGTCCGGCCGGCTGCGTCCCTGCGGAGCCGCCTCGCGGGGTGGCCCGGCCTGCCACCCTACCCTCGCGCGCGAAAGCCCCGTCCGGGGCAACGGGGAGTGCGAACCGGCGCGCGCCGCACGGCACGCAACCGATCCTGAGGAATCTCCCCGTTTCGCTATCACGCCCGGGCCGGTCCGTGCTTCGCTAGGGCGTGTCTGATGATTCGCGTCGGATCAGCACGCGGCGTCGGGCGCCCGGCGGACTCGTTCAGACACGCCCTCAAGCCCGGCACGATCCACAAGACGCGCCCCGGGTTTCCGCACAGCGTGCCTTCCTCCGGAGAGACGGCCGCCTCCAGGCGTGGCGGCCAGGCGGGAGCAGACCGAATCCATGGTGGCCGAGTCCAACTCCACACCGCGTCCGGCGGACGCCGAGGCCGTACCGGGTGACCACCCGACCGGCGTGGCCGCCATGGTCCGGCTCGCCCTCGTCCTGGTCGACCGGGCCGGACGGATCGCCCAGTGGAGCCGGGCCGCCGAGGAACTGTTCGGGCACCGCGCCGAAGTCGCCCACGACCGGCCGGCCAGCGGACTGCTGCCCGCCGTGGAACCGCTCGCCGCCCCCGGCCAGGCCGCCGGGTCCGTCGTGCGCCGCCGCCGCGACGCCCTGGACACCCTGGCCGCGCTGACCGCCGACGGGCGCCCCTGGGCCGGCCAGCTGGCCGTCATCGACCGTGAGGAGCACCTGCGCGACGTGCTCTGGTGGGCCTGGCCGCTGCCCGACCCGTTCGGCGGCCTGCTCGCCCTCGCCGCCGACGCCCGGCCGCTGCGCACCGCCGGCCCCCGGCTCGCCCTCGGCGAGCGGCTGCTGCCGTTCGCCGCCGCCCCGCCCGCCCGGGGCGGCTTCCACCGGCTGGGCGCGGCCCTGACCCCGCCCGGCCGACTGGGCGCCGGTCCGCTGTCGGCCGACCGGCTGGCCGGGCTGCTGCCGGCGGGTTCGGCCGCGCGCCGGGCGCTGCTGCTCGACGTGCTGGACCAGGCCGGTCTGCCCGCCCTGCGGCTGGACCCGGCCACCGTGCTGCCGGTCCTGCCCGCCGACCCGCAGGCCGCCGCCGCGCACGCCGCCGCCGGACTCGGCCGCCGCTACCCGACCGCCCAGCAGCGCGCCGCCCGGGTCGGCCCGCCACCGCAGCCCGAGCAGTCCGCGCCCCCGGCCCGGACGGTCCGGGGTCGGCCGCCCGGCCCGCTGCCGGCCCAGCGCGAGACCGCCGAGCGGTCCGCGGCCGCCCAGCCGTCCGGCGCCGCAGGCGCCCCGGCAGGCGTCCCACCGACCAGCCCGGCCCTGACCGCCCCGGCCCCGGCGGTCCCGGCCCCGACCGCCCCGTCCCCGACCGGAGGAGGAGCCGCCATCGAGCCCGCCGCCGCCGAACCGTCCGCCGGCGGCCGTCCGCCCCGCCGCACCGACCGGACCCCTGCCGCCCCCACCGGCGCCGAGGGCGCCCAGTCCGGGCGGCTGAGCCCGTTCCTGACCAACGGGCAGGCCGGCGAGCAGCTGGCGCTGCTGAACGAGGTCGGCGGCAAGGTCGGCACCACCCTGGACCTCGGCTTCACCGCGCACGAGCTCTGCCAGGTGCTGGTCCCCCGGGTCGCCGACTTCGCCTGCGTGGACCTGGTGGACGGGCTGATCTCCGAATCCGAGCTGCCGGCCGCCCGCCCGGACGACGACACCATGCTCCGCCGGGTCGCCCTGGTCTACAACGAGACCGGCGGCGCCTGGGACCACGTGCTGTCCGAGGGCTCGCTGGTCAGCATGCCGCGCCGCACCCCGCCGGGGATGGCCCTGCAGCTGAACCAGCCGGTCCTGGTCCCGGTGATCAGCGCGGACGTCGCGGTCGACTACGCGATCGCGCTCGGCGGGGCCCGGCTGGCCCCGGTGGTCTCCGGCCGCTCGATGCTGGTGGTGCCGCTGTCCGCCCGGGGCACCGTGCTGGGCATCCTCAAGCTGCTCCGGCTGCCGGACCGCGCCCCCTTCGACGAGAGCGACGCCGCCACGCTCAAGGAGCTGGCCGTCCGCGCCGCGCTCTCCCTGGACAACGCCCGGCTGCACCGCGCCGAGGCCAGGGTGGCCACCACCCTCCAGCGCTCGATGATCCCGACCCGCCCGCCGCAGATCCCCGGCGTCCAGATCGCCCACCGCTACCTGCCGGGCGACCCCAAGGCCGAGGTCGGCGGCGACTGGTTCGACGCGATCCAGCTGCCCGGCAGCCGGGTCGCCCTGGTGGTCGGCGACGTGATGGGCCACGGCCTGCACTCGGCGGCCGCGATGGGCCGCTTCCGGACGGCCATGCAGACCCTCGCCGCGCTCGACCTGCCGCCCGGCCAGCTGCTGCGGCACCTGGACAACCTGGCCCACAAGCTCGGCGACGACCACCTCGCCACCTGCCTGTACGCGGTCTACGACCCGATCAACCGGACCTGCGAGCTGGCCAGCGCCGGCCACGTCCCGCCGGTGCTGGTGCACCCGGACGGCTCCGGCGAACTGCTGGAGATCCCGGCCGGCGCGCCGATCGGGGTCGGCGGGGTGCCGTTCGTCGCCAAGACCATCGACGTCTCGGACGGCTCGATGCTGGTGCTGTGCACCGACGGCCTGGTCGAGGTCCGGGGCGGCGACATAGGAGCGGGCCTGGCCGCGCTCTGCGGCAATCTGATCGACCCGCTGCAGAGCCCCGAGCAGGCCTGCGACGTGGTGCTCAAGCGGCTGCACTCGGACGACCGGAAGGACGACGTCGCCCTGCTGGTGGCCCGCTTCGACGGGGTCGCCCCGTCCGAGGTGGCGACCTGGGACCTCAGGGTGGACCACCGAGAGGTGCGCCGGGCCCGTTCGCTGGTCCGCGAGCAGCTGGCCGGCTGGCACCTGGAGGCGCTGAGCGACATCACCGAGCTGCTGGTCAGCGAGCTGGTCACGAACGCCGTCCGGGTGGCCCGGGACCGCGTCCGGCTCCAGCTGATCCGGGTGGACAAGCTGCTGGTGGAGGTCAGCGACGACAACCACAACCTGCCGTCGCTGGAGCCGGCCGAGCAGTTGGGCGAGACCGGCCGCGGCCTCACCCTGGTGACCAAGCTCGCCGAACGCTGGGGCACCGCCCGCAAGGCGGTCGGCAAGGTGGTCTGGTTCGAACTCCCCCTGCCGCACGCCTGACGGCCGGCTGCCCGACGGCCGTCAGACGGTGCGTGGGTCAGGGGACGAGCGCGCCCGCCGGGCGCCGCCGGGCCTCCACCGCGACCTCCAGCGACGCGGCCGCGGCCACCGAGGTGGCGGCCCCGACCCCGGCCAGCACCCGCGGCCAGAAGTCCCCGAACACCTCGACCGAGACGGCGAGCAGCAGCGCGGTGATCACCGCGACCACGTGCTCCAGCCCGGCGAGGTTCGGCAGCACGACCGCCTCGCCGACCATCATGACCACCACCAGGCCGGCGGTGAACCAGGCCCGGCAGCGGAACGCGATGCAGATCGCCAGCGCCACCACCGCGGCCGACGGCCCGGTGTCCCGCACGTAGGCGACCCACTTCGGGAAGCCGAACAGGTGGCCCGGGCCGAGCGCCACGCCGATCCGGGCGAACAGCGTGCCCGCCAGGGTGCAGGTGTAGGCCACCACCAGGGTCATCCGCCGGCCGAGCACGATCTCGGCGACGCCGAAGACCACGAACACCTGGGCCAGCGCGCCCCAGACCGGCAGGTCCAGCGCCGGCACGTACAGCGAGAGCGGGGTCCGCAGCAGCGAGACGTCCAGCGGCAGCGCCGCCTTCACCACCCCGATGCGGTTGACGAAGTGCTCACCGCCCGGAAGGTGCTGGGTGATGCTGAACAGGAGGATCAGAAACGTCGCCGCCGTGGCCATCGGAACGGCGGCGAACTTCTTGCGCGCCACCGCGTCCCGCACCGTCGCGTACAACGTCCCCCACTCGGCGACAGCGGCCGATCTGACCAGTGCCAGCGACCCCTCCCGCACGCCCCCCGCGTGGGTCCTGTCCATCACAACCGTTACTCCCGAATCCCCGAACTTTCTGAGCCACTCCCACATTAGAAGCCTCTTAACAAATCCACATCGGCATAGATGCGGATCAGGGTCATCCTCTGGGGGGAGGGATATCCCTGACCTCACCCCCTATCCGACCTCCCGGTCCCCTCCGCCCCCCGGCGGAGGGCTACCCCTTCCCGTCCCGCGCCGCGACCGGGAGCCGGGGCGCCACCACGGCGGCCCCGGAGTGCCGGCGGTGGAACAGGGCGGGCAGGCTCGGCGCGACGATGAAGCCCTCGGCCCGCGCGCTGGCGATGCCGATCCGCGGGATCTCGCTGCTCTTCTCGAACAGCAGGTAGCGGGGCTCCCAGATCGGCCGGTACTTGGCGTTCGCGCGGTACAGCGACTCGATCTGCCACCAGCGCGAGAAGAAGCCCAGGACGGAACGCCACAACCGCAGCACCGGTCCGGCGCCGAGCCGCGACCCGCGCTCGAAGACCGAGCGGAACATCGCGAAGTTCAGCGACACCCGCTTCAGCCCGACCTCCTCGGCACGCTGCAGCAGCTCGATGACCATGAACTCCATCAGGCCGTTCTCGGTGTCCCGGGCCCGGCGCATCAGGTCCAGCGAGAGCCCGTCCGAGCCCCACGGGACGAAGCTCAGCAGCGCCTTGAGCTCGCCGTCGCCGTCGTGGCACTCCAGCATCACGCAGCGGCCGTCGCCCGGGTCGCCGAGCCGGCCGAGCGCCATCGAGAAGCCGCGCTCGGTCGCCCCGTCGCGCCACTGGTCGGCCTTGGCCACCAGCTCGGCCATCTCGCACTCGGGGATGTCCTCGTGCCGGCGGATCCGCACCGTGTACCCGGCCCGCTTGACCCGGTTGTACGCCTGGCGGACCACCCGCATCGCCCGGCCGTCCAACGAGAACTCGTCCAGCTCGACGATCGCCTCGTCGCCCAGCTCCAGCGCGTCCAGCCCGTGCCGGGCGTAGATCACGCCCGCCTCCTCGGAGGCGCCCATCACGGCCGGCGCCCAGGCGTGCTCGCGGGCCTCGGCCAGCCAGGAGTCGATCGCGCCCGGCCAGGCCTCCGGGTCGCCGATCGGGTCGCCCGAGGCCAGCGAGACCCCGCCGATCACCCGGTAGGTCACCGCCGCCTTGCCGCTGGGGGAGAAGATCACCGCCTTGTCCCGGCGCAGCGCGAAGTAGCCGAGCGAGTCCCGCTCGCCCTGCTTGTCCAGCAGCGAGCGCAGCTTCGCCTCGTCCTCGGGGTTCAGCAGTTCCTTGCCGCGCGGGCTGCGGAAGGCCACGTAGAACACCAGCAGGAAGAGCACCGCGCCCATCGCGTTGATCGCCGCGTTGACCCAGGTCGGCGAGGAGATCACCGAGCGCAGGTGCTCCGAGGGGTTGATCGTGATCATCCGGCCGACGGAGTAGCGGAAGAGGTCCCAGAAGCCCGCGCCGCCGAGCCCGTTGGTCGCCCAGACCAGGAGCGCGCCGACGACCCCGCCGAACAGCAGCCCGCCGACGAAGGTGGCCGCCGCGGTCTTCGGGTTGGAGCGGTCGCCCTTGGACGTGAAGTCCTTCCGCCCGATGGCCAGCGCCAGGACGAACAGGCAGGTCAGCACGGTGGAGATGTAGTTGAGCGGGTGGTCCCTGAACCGCTCGCCGGGCGTCACCATGGCCAGCAGGTACAGCAGCGCGAACAGGCTGGCCAAGGCCGCGTTGAAGATCCAGGCGGCCCGCTTGCGCCGCCGCATCGCGATGGCCAGGAAGACCGCCAGCACCGCGCTGGCCAGGCCCGAGGTCATCAGGTACGGGGTGAAGTACTCACCCTCGTTGTGCTCGTTGACCTGGTTCCCCCACGGCACCAGCAGCACCGTCGCCACGTTCAGCAGCGCCAGCAGCCGGAGGTACCACACGGAGACGGCGGCGGCCCGCGGGCGCCAGCGGTCGAGCACGCCGACGGGCCGGGGCCCGGTGGACGTGGCGGAAGGCTCCGACTTCACAGTGGACGACACAGCTCAATTCCAAACGATCAGATGGTGGGGCGCATCCGCACACGGCCCGGCGACGGGTGCCCGCAGGGGGCCCGACGGACTGACCGGCGGCCCTCACCTCGACCGGGCGCCCACTGAATGGAGCAGGCCGACAAAGGGCAGCCAACTCCATGGTTCCCCACCCTGCCTGAGAATTGCGTGAACCGGGTAGCGGATTCCGACCCCCGCCATGTGGCGGGGGTGAGGACCGCCATCCGTTCGGCGCCCCACCCCGGCTACCCCTACCCTCGAAACGACCCGCGCGGACCGCCCGACCCCGGCCGCCAGAACCGAGGAGGCACCATCACCGACACCCGCGTGCTGATCGTGGACGACGAGATCCTGGTCCGCTCCGGCCTGGGCCTCATCGTCGGCTCCGCCCCCGACCTGGAGGTCGTCGGCGACTGCTCCGGCGGCCAGGCCGAGGAGCACGTCCAGCGCCTGCGCCCGCACGTGGTGCTCCTCGACATCCGGATGCCGGACCTCGACGGCATCTCGGTGCTGCGCCGGCTGCGCGCCCTGCCGGACCCGCCCGCCGTGGCGATGCTCACCACCTTCGACAGCGACGAGTACATCGGCACCGCGCTGCGGGCCGGCGCCTCCGGCTTCCTGCTCAAGGACACCGCACCCGAGCAGCTGGTCCACGCCGTCCGGGTGCTCGCGGCCGGCGGGAACATCCTGTCCCCGACCGTGACCCGCACCGTGATCGGCGGCTACGTGGACGGCGGCGGCCCGGACGCCGAGGCCACCTCGCTCGCCCGCACCCTCACCGGCCGGGAGCTCGACGTGCTGGCCCTGCTCGGCGAGGGACTGTCCAACGCCGAGATCGCCGACCGGCTCTTCCTCGGCACCGGCACCGTCAAGGACCACATCAGCGCGATCCTCGGCAAGCTCGGCGCGGCCAACCGGGTCCAGGCGGCGGTGCTCGCCCATCGGGCCGGGCTGGTCCGGCCGAAACCCGGCGACGGGGCATGACGGCCACCGAACAGCTGCCGTCCAGACGGCTCCCGGCCTGGTGCACCGCCCCCTGGCTGATGCTCCTGCTGCCCGCCCTCTACTCCCTCCTGGACGCCGCCCTGGTGGCCCGGAACTCCCCGTGGTGGCAGATCGCGCTCTCCACGCTGGCCGCCGTCGCCCTGCTCTGGCGCCGCCGCTTCCCGGTGGCGGTGCTGCTGCTGACCATGCCCGGCAGCTACGTCGACGACATCTGGCTGGCCCCGATCACCGCCGTCTACACGGTGGCCGCCGAACGCCCCCGCCCGCGGATCGTCATCCCCTGCGCGACCCTGTTCACGCTGGTCGAGTTCTTCCACTGGCCGCTGTCCGAGCAGACCCTCGAACTCAGCCGGGACACCGCGCTCTACGCCATCCAGTCGGTGATGCTGGCCGCCGGCCCGGCCGCCACCGGGCTGCTCGCCCGCACCCGGCGGGAGCTGGCCGCCCGGCTCGACGAGCTGACCCGCGGCCAGGAGCGGGAGAGCCGGCTGCTCGCCGAACGGGTGCTGATCAGCGAGCGCGGCCGGCTCGCCCGGGAGATGCACGACGTGGTCTCGCACCAGGTCAGCCTGATCAGCATCCAGGCCGGCGCGCTCCAGGTGAGCACCGGCGACCCGGCCGCCGCGACCACCGCCCGCACCATCCGCGAACTGGCCGTCCGCACCCTCGACGAGCTGCGCCAGATGGTCGGGGTGCTGCGCAGCACCGCCGGCCCGCGCCCGGACGCCCCGCTCGCCCCGCAGCCCCGGCTGGCCGACCTGCCCCGGCTGATCGCGGAGAGCGGGCTGGCCGCCGACACCGAACTGAACCCCGGTGACCGCCCGTGGCCGGAGGCGGTCGAGCGGGCCGCCTACCGCACCGTCCAGGAGGCGCTCACCAACATCACCAAGTACGCCCCGGAGGCGGCGGTGCACGTGAAGGTCCGGGCGAAGGGGCGCCGGCTGCGGGTCGAGGTGCGCAACGACGCGCCCCCGGTCCACCCGGACGAGATCCTGCCGGGCGGCGGCCACGGCCTGGTCGGCCTGCGCGAGCGCGCGCAGCTGCTGGGCGGCTCGCTCACCGCCGGCCCCACCCAGGACGGCGGCTTCGAGGTCCGCGCCGAGCTGCCCGCCACCCGTTCCTGACCGGGCAACGAGAAAGCCCCGCAGATCCGTAGATCTGCGGGGCTTCGCTGTGCGCGAGGGGGGAGTTGAACCCCCACGCCCTTTCGGGCACTGGAACCTGAATCCAGCGCGTCTGCCTATTCCGCCACCCGCGCATGGGTGTCGTCTTCGTTGCCGACCGATCTTCCGAACCGCTCGGTACCATGTGGTCTTCGCGTTTCCTTGGACCGGCCTCCCTGGTGGGCGGCCCTTCCGACGTGGAAAACAGTAGCACGACCCGGGGGGCCGCTCCGAATCCGTTCTCCGGCGGGACGAAGCGCATCCGAACGGATGCACGACGAACGGGCGAGCGAGTGACGGGAACCCATCCGGACGGGCACACCTGGCGTGCCGTACCCGGTATGCGTCACCCTGTGTGTCCGAGCCCACCCCCGGGCACCACGCTGTCCGGGAACCGTACGGAAGGGCCCGGCGTGGATACGATCAGTACGGAAGTACCGCAAGTAGGCACGACCGACTCCCGGCGGGATCCGGTCGGCAGGCAGGCGAACGAACCCTGGAAGGGGGTGTCCCATGGGAGTGCTGAAGAAGTTCGAACAGCGGCTTGAGGGTCTCGTCAACGGCACCTTCGCCAAGGTGTTCAAGTCCGAGGTCCAGCCCGTGGAGATCGCCGGTGCGCTGCAGCGCGAGTGCGACAACAACGCGAGCATCTGGAACCGCGACCGCACCGTCGTGCCGAACGACTTCATCGTCGAGCTGAGCCCGCACGACCACGAGCGGCTCAGCCCCTACTCCGGGCAGCTGGGCGCCGAGCTGGCCGGCATGGTCCGCGAGTACGCGGAGGCCCAGCGGTACAGCTTCATGGGCCCGCTCCAGGTGAACCTGGAGAAGGCCGACGACCTCGACACCGGCCTGTACCGGGTGCGCAGCCGCACCCTGGCGGCCGAGGAGCCCCAGCAGTACGCCCCGCAGCAGCAGCCCGGCTACGACCGCCAGCCGGCCGCGCCGGCCCCCGGCGCACCGTGGCAGCAGACCGGCGCCGGCCAGTACGGCGCGCCCCCGCCGCCCGCCGCGCCCCCGGCGATGCCCGCGGGCCCGCCCGCGACCTCCGGCGGCAACGTCCGCGCCTTCCCCGGCGCCGGTCACGGCGCCTCGCTCCGCCGCTGGATCGAGGTGAACGGCGCCCGCCACCAGATCACCGGCGCGGCCTGCGTGCTCGGCCGCTCGACCGAGGCGGACGTGCGGATCGACGACCCCGGGGTCTCCCGCAAGCACGCCGAGATCCGCCCCGGCACCCCTTCGATGGTTCTCGACCTGGGATCCACCAACGGCATCGTGGTGGACGGACAGCACACCCAGCGCGCTACGCTCCGCGACGGCTCCCGCATCGTCGTGGGCTCCACCACCATCGTCTACCGACAGGTCGAAGGGTAGTGTCCGAGTTGTTCGCGCGCCTCGCTCACCGACAGGCGGGCCGGCCATGTCAGAACTGACCCTCACGGTCATGCGGCTGGGCTTCCTGGCCGTGCTGTGGCTGTTCGTCATCGTCGCGATCCAGGTGATCCGCAGCGACCTGTTCGGGACCAAGGTGAACCCCCGCTCCTCCCGTCGTGGCGCGGGCGCCGCCCCGGGCGGCGCCGCCGCCGCTCCCGCCGCCGGACGCGCCGCGCAGGCCCCGGCCGCCGCCCCCGCGGCGGGCCAGACCCAAGGCGGCGGCCGCCGTCGCGGCGCCCCGACCCAGCTCGTGGTGGTGCAGGGCTCGCTGGCCGGCACCACCGTCGCGCTCCAGGGCCAGACCATCACCCTGGGCCGCGCGCACGACTCCACCATCGTGCTGGACGACGACTACGCGTCCTCCCGGCATGCCAGGATCTATCCGGATCAGACTGGGCAGTGGACAGTCGAGGATCTAGGCTCCACCAACGGCACCTATCTGGACCGGCAGCGCCTGACCGCGCCCACTCCGCTCCAGCCGGGCATGCCGATCCGTATCGGCAGGACCGTCATCGAACTGCGGAAGTAGTAGCGCATGAGGGACAGCATCCCGTCCATGACCCAGAGGGGGGCACAGGTCGCATGACCCTGGTGCTGCGCTTCGCCGCCGGCTCCCACAAGGGACTGATCCGGGAGGGGAACGAGGACTCCGGCTACGCCGGGCCGCGGCTGCTGGCCGTGGCCGACGGCATGGGCGGCGCCGCGGCCGGCGAGGTCGCGTCCTCCGAGGTGCTCGGCTCGATCGTCCGACTGGACGAGGACGTGCCGGGCGCCGACCTGCTGACCCTGCTGGGCGACGCCGTCCAGGGCGCCAACGACCGGCTCCGGCAGATGGTCGAGGAGGACCCGCAGCTGGAGGGCATGGGCTGCACGCTGACCGCCATGCTCTGGACCGGCCAGCGGATGGGCATGGTGCACGTCGGCGACTCCCGCGCCTACCTGCTGCGCGACGGCTCGCTGGTGCAGATCACCCAGGACCACACCTGGGTGCAGCGCCTGGTCGACGAGGGCCGGATCACGCCGGAGGAGGCCGAGACCCACCCGCAGCGCTCGCTGCTGATGCGGGCGCTCGACGGCCGCGGCCAGGTCGAGCCCGACCTGTCGATCCGCGAGGTCCGCGCCGGCGACCGCTACCTGATCTGCTCCGACGGCCTCTCCGGCCCGGTCAGCCACCAGACCCTCCAGGACACCCTCGGCAGCTACTACTCGCCCGAGCAGACCGTGCAGGAGCTGATCCAGCTCGCGCTGCGCGGCGGCGGTCCGGACAACATCACCTGCATCGTGGCGGACGTCATCGACGTCGGTGCCACGGACACCGCCAGCGGCCAGTACAACGACGTCCCGGTGGTGGTCGGCGCGGTCGCCGACACCCCGCCGTCCTCGGCCGCCGCGGACCGCTCGATCGCCGACACCCCGGCCGGCCGCGCCGCCGGCCTCGGCCGCGCCCCGCGGGGCGCCTTCGGCCCGGCCGAGGGCTACGACGCCGGCTACGGCGCCGCCCAGGGCGGCTTCGGCCCCGCCGAGGGCTACGAGGGCGAGTACGGCTACGGCTCCGGCGAGCCCTCGGTGTACGGCGCCGAGGAGTTCGACGAGGAGCCCCCCGCGAAGCGCAAGCGCAAGGGCCTCACCGTCTCGGTGGCCGTCCTGGTCACCCTCGGCCTGCTCGGCGGCGCCGGGTTCCTGGGCTACCAGTGGACCCAGGACCAGTACTACGTCGGCAAGCAGGGCGATCACGTCGCGGTCTACCAGGGCATCAACCAGAACCTGGCCGGCCTGAGCCTGTCCTCGGTGCACACCGCGTACAAGGACGTCGAACTCAAGTACCTGCCGCAGGACCAGGCCGAGCACCTCAACAAGACCATCTCGGCCGACAGCCTGGGTGCCGCCACCGCGACCGTCCAGGAGCTCGACGGCTGGGTCAAGCTCTGCAAGAAGGTCGCCGACGCCCGGACCGTCCCGGCCGCCCAGGGCACCCAGGCGGCGCAGGCCACCCACGCCGCGTTCCTGGCCGTCACGCCCACCCCGGGCGAGAAGACCCGCCCCCCGGTGGCCCCCACCACCCCGGCCCCGGCCACCCCGACGCCGACCGCCCCGAGCCCGACCACCCCGGCGCCGAACGCCGCCGCGCCGAACACCGGCCCGTCGGGCGACCTGTCCGGGCTGACCGAGGAGGAGCGCAGCCGGGCCGACTCCTGCCCGAAGCAGTGACCTCCGTGATCCGACATAGGCCCGCCCCGAGCGGGGCAGCCGGCCGTCAGGGAGCGGTCACCACGTGAGCACCTACGACCTGAGCGACGACACCGGCCGGGCCGGCAGGCGCCGGACGGCCACCGACCGCGCCGCCACCCGGCGCCGTGCCAACACCACCATCTCCCTCCAGGGCGCGCCGAACCGGCGCAACACCGAGCTGGCCCTGCTGGCCTTCGCCGTCGTGCTGCCGATCCTCGCGTACGCCAACGTGGGGCTCGCGATGGACTCCTCGCTGCCGAGCGGCATGGTCGGCTACGGACTCGGCATGGGCACGCTGGCGCTGGTCGCGCACCTGCTGGTGCGCCGCTTCGCGCCGTACGCGGACCCGCTGATGCTGCCGATCGCCACCCTGCTGAACGGTCTCGGCGTGGTGATGATCTGGCGGCTCGACAAGGCCGGCAAGCTGCTGAGCGCCAACTTCCCGGCGGCCCGGAACCAGCTGATGTGGTCGGCCCTCGGGATCGGGCTGTTCATCGCCGTGATGGTGTTCCTGAAGGACCACCGGGTGCTCCAGCGCTACACCTACATCTCGATGGTGGCGGCGCTGGTCCTGCTCGCCGCGCCGGCCTTCTTCCCGGCCCGGGCGGAGGACTTCGGCGCCAAGATCTGGATCCGGATGGGCGGCTTCTCGATCCAGCCCGGCGAGTTCGCCAAGATCATCCTGACGGTGTTCTTCGCCGGCTACCTGATGGTCAAGCGCGACGCCCTCGCCCTGGCCAGCCGCCGCTTCATGGGCCTGTACCTGCCGCGCGGGCGCGACCTCGGCCCGATCGTGGTGATCTGGCTGCTCAGCCTGCTGATCCTGGTCTTCGAGAACGACCTCGGCACGTCCTTCCTGTTCTTCGGCCTGTTCGTGGTGATGCTCTACGTCGCCACCGAGCGGACCAGCTGGATCCTGTTCGGCCTGCTGATGTCGATCGGCGGCGCGGTCGCGGTCGCCATGACCACCAGCCACGTCAAGGTCCGCATCGACGCCTGGCTCGACCCGATGGCCGCCTTCGGAGCACACCCGCCGAAGGGCGCCACCGAGCAGATCGGCCAGTCGCTGATGGCGCTCGGCTCCGGCGGGGTGACCGGCTCGGGCCTCGGCCAGGGCCGCTCCTGGCTGATCAACTTCGCCGCGAAGAGCGACTTCATCCTGGGCTCGTTCGGCGAGGAGCTCGGGCTGACCGGCCTGATGGCGATCTTCCTGCTGTACGCCCTGCTGGTGCAGCGCGGCCTGCGCACCGCCCTCGCCGCCCGCGACCCGTTCGGCAAGCTGTTCGCCGTCGGGCTCTCGTCGGCGATGGCGCTGCAGGTCTTCGTCGTGGCCGGCGGGGTCACCGGACTGATCCCGCTCACCGGTATGACCATGCCGTTCCTCGCCCAGGGCGGTTCGTCCGTGGTCGCCAACTGGGCGCTGGTCGCGATCCTGCTGAAGATCAGCGACAGCGCCCGCCGCCCCGGGGTCGAACCGACCCCGGCCACCGAGGGCCAGGGAGGACCCGCCCGATGAACAAGCCGATCCGCCGGGTCTCGATCTTCTGTCTCGTCCTGATCCTGGCCCTGATGGTGCGCACCAACTGGGTGCAGGGCGTCCAGGCCGACGCCTGGGCCACCAACAAGAACAACAAGCGCCAGCAGTACGACCGGTACGCCCACCCGCGCGGCAACATCATCGTCGGCGGCCAGCCGGTCACGAAGTCCGACTTCGTCAACGGCCTGCGCTACAAGTACAAGCGCTCCTGGGTCGACGGCCCGATGTACGCCCCGGTCACCGGCTACTCCTCCCAGGTCTTCGGCTCCAGCCAGCTGGAGAACCTGGAGGACGGCATCCTCTCCGGCACCGACGACCGGCTGTTCTTCCGCAACACCCTGGACATGCTGACCGGCGAGCAGCAGCGCGGCGGCGACGTCGTCACCACGATCAACGCCAAGGCCCAGAAGGCCGCCTGGGACGGCCTCGGGGACAAGAAGGGCGCCGCCGTCGCGATCGACCCGAAGACCGGCGCGATCCTGGCGCTGGTCTCCACCCCGTCCTACGACCCGGGCACCATCGCCGGCAGCGAGAGCGGCGACTCCAAGGCCTGGACGGACCTCAACGCCGACCCCAACAAGCCGATGCTCAACCGGGCGCTGAAGGAGACCTATCCGCCCGGCTCCACGTTCAAGCTGGTCACCGCGACCGCCGCGTTCGAGAACGGCCTGTACCGGAACATCGACGACCAGACCGCGACGCCGGACCCGTACACCCTGCCGGGCACCGAGACGGTGCTGAACAACGAGTCGCCGCTCGAGAAGTGCGGGAACGCCACGGTCAAGTCGGGGATGGACCAGTCCTGCAACACGGTCTACGCCAAGATGGGCGCGGACCTCGGCAAGGACAAGATGCGGGCGCAGGCCGAGAAGTTCGGCTTCAACAGCACCATCGACACCCCGGTCCGTTCCGAGAAGAGCATCTTCCCGAGCAGCGCGAGCCTCGACGGCACCGCGCAGGACTCGATCGGCCAGCACGACACCCGGGCCACCCCGCTGCAGATGGCCATGGTGTCCGCCGCGATCGCCAACAACGGCAGCCTGATGCAGCCGTACCTGGTCGACCAGGAGCGCTCGGCCTCGCTGACCACCATCTCCAAGCACACCGAGAAGCAGTTCTCCCAGCCGATGAGCCCGGCCACCGCGCAGAAGATGCAGGACCTGATGGTCTCGGTGGTGGAGAACGGCACCGGCAAGAACGCCAAGATCCCCGGCCTCCAGGTCGGCGGCAAGACCGGTACCGCCCAGCACGGTGAGGACAACGCCGGGCTGCCGTTCGCCTGGTTCACCTCCTGGGCCAAGACCACCGACGGCCAGTCCGTCGCGGTCGCGGTCGTGGTCGAGGACGGCTCCAACAACCGCGACGGCATCAGCGGCGGCCGGCTGGCCGCCCCGATCGCCAAGGCGGTGATGCAGGCCGTCCTCGGCAAGTGAGGAGGAGGCCCGACCGTGAGTGGAAAGTCACGATCGACACCCCCGTCCGGATACCGGTCTGATATCGGCCGACGGCCGACTCCGGTCCGATGCGGTGCGACCGGTAGCGTATCCGCCAGCAGCGGGTGTGCCCGTTGCCGCCCGCGAGACGGCGCACGGCCCGGCCGGAGAACCGGTCGAGACCCGCTCGGCGTCACCCAGAGCGTGCGGGGACACCTACGTCACAACCTCGCCGGCAGGTGAGGGAGAGGGTCGGAACTATGGAAGAGCCTCGTCGCCTAGGCGGCAGGTACGAGCTCGGCGGCGTCCTCGGACGCGGCGGCATGGCCGAGGTGTACCTCGCCCATGACACCCGGCTCGGCCGTTCCGTCGCAGTGAAGACGCTCCGGGCCGACATGGCCCGGGATCCGTCGTTCCAGGCCCGCTTCCGCCGCGAGGCGCAGTCCGCGGCGTCCCTGAACCACCCCGCGATCGTCGCCGTGTACGACACCGGCGAGGACTACATCGACAACATCTCCATCCCGTACATCGTGATGGAGTACGTCGAGGGGTCCACCCTGCGCGAGCTGCTGCACTCCGGCCGACGGCTGCTGCCCGAGCGCGCGCTGGAGATGACCATCGGCATCCTGCAGGCGCTGGAGTACTCGCACCGCGCCGGCATCGTGCACCGCGACATCAAGCCGGCCAACGTGATGCTGACCCGGCAGGGCAACGTCAAGGTCATGGACTTCGGCATCGCCCGCGCGATGGGCGACGCCGGGATGACCATGACCCAGACCTCGGCCGTCATCGGCACCGCCCAGTACCTCTCCCCCGAGCAGGCCAAGGGCGAGCAGGTCGACGCCCGCTCCGACCTCTACTCCACCGGCTGCCTGCTCTACGAACTGCTGACCGTCCGCCCGCCGTTCGTCGGCGACTCCCCGGTCGCGGTGGCCTACCAGCACGTCCGGGAGGAGGCGCAGCCGCCGTCCGTCTTCGATCCCGAGGTCCGCCCCGAGATCGACGCGATCGTGCTGAAGGCGCTCGCCAAGGAGCGCGACTACCGCTACCAGAGCGCCGACGAGATGCGCGACGACATCGAGCGCTTCCTCGACGGCCTGCCGGTGGCCGCCGCCCAGCAGGCCGCCGCGTACGGCATGGGCGCCGGGTACGGCTACGACCAGAACGGCTACCCGCAGCAGCACGACCCGTACGGCCAGACCAACGTGCTGCCGCAGCAGCCCGGCGGCGGCCCGACCACCATGCTGCCGCAGGCCGGCGCGCAGCCCGGCTACGGCCCGCAGGGCGGCTACCAGGACGACGGCTACGGCCAGGCCTACGCCGACGGCCCGGCGGGCGGCGGCCACGACGACGGCTACGGCCGGGACGGCGGCCGGCGCGGCGAGCAGCCGCCGAAGAAGAGCAACACCTCCTGGATCGTGCTGGCGGTCGCCGCCGTGCTGGTCCTGGTCGGCACCTTCTTCGTGGCCCAGGCCATGTTCAACGGCAACGGCGGCGGCACCACGGAGACCCCGAAGGTCTCCGTGCCGAACCTGGTCGGCAAGAGCCTGGCGGACGCCAAGACGGCCGCGGCCGCGGCCGGTCCCAAGCTCGTGGTGGCCGAGGGCGACAAGCTCGCCTGCCCGGACGCCAACATCAAGAAGGACCAGGTCTGCACCCAGAACCCGGCCGTCGGCGGCCAGGTCGCGGAGAACAGCACCATCACCGTGCAGCTCTCCTCCGGCCCGGCCAAGGCCCCGCTGCCGAACGTGGTCGGCAAGACCAAGGACCAGGCGACCAAGGCGCTCGGCGACGCCGGCTTCACCAACGTCACCACCGAGTACAAGGACGACGACACCGCTCCACAGGAGAACGTCACCGCCCAGGACCCGGCGGCGGGCACCGCCGGTGACCCGACCGCGCCGGTCAAGCTGACCGTCTCGCAGGGCAAGTCGAAGGTGTCCGTGCCGAACGTGGTCGGCGCGCAGAAGGAGGTGGCGCAGGCCCAGCTGGAGGGCCTCGGCTTCCAGGTCGACGCCTCGAAGACGGTGCAGACCACCGACCAGAGCAAGGCGAACACCGTCGCCGCGCAGTCGGTCCCGGCCAACACCAAGGCCCCGGCCAACACGAAGATCACGCTGACGATCTTCAAGATGCAGGACAAGCCCCAGGTCCCGCCGCTGCAGAACGTCAAGCTGTCGGAGGCCATCTCGCAGCTGGGCAAGGTCGGGCTGCTCTACACGGTGGTGTCCGGTCCGTCGGACCCGAACGCCATCGTCGTGAGCACCAACCCGATCGCCGGCACCCAGCTGGACCCGAACACCCAGGTGATGCTCATCACGAAGCCGGCCGATCCGCCCAAAGGGGGTGACCCCGGCTCCCCCTCACCCTCCAACACCAAAGGGGGGAACAACAACTAAGCCCTGGTTCCCCTGGATCTGAGGCTTGGTGGGAGTTGTCCGGCCGTACGCCCGAGGGCCCGTCGCAGCGGTTGCGACGGGCCCTCGGGCGTTCCCGGTTCCGGGCGTTCTCGGCTCCGGGCCGCGGGTTCCGGGCCGCGGCCGGCGGGCTCAGGGCTGACGCAGCTCCGGCGGCGGAGTGCGCTTGGCGTCCACGTCGTCCACCCGCACCAGGCTCCCCCAGACCGCCATCCGGTAGCGCGAGGTGTACACCGGCGTGCAGGTGGTCAGCGTGATGTACCGGCCGGGGCCGGTGTAGCCGGAGCCGACCGGGACGGGCGCGACGATGCCGGTGTCGTACTTGGACGTCTCCGGCAGGGTGCTGTCGATCCGGTAGACGTACCACTTGTCCTTGGTCTCGACGACGACCGCGGCGCCCTTGTGCACCGCGTCCAGGTCGTGGAACTTGGCGCCGTGGCCGTCCCGGTGGGCGGCCAGCGCGAAGTTGCCGACCTGATCCCAGGGCATCGCGGCACGGTAGGGCTGCTCGTACACCCCCGCCACGCCCTCGGCCAGGGTGTCGCTGTCGGTGCCCATCCGGATCAGCACCTGGTAGTCCCGGCCCATCGCCGGGACGTGCAGGAAGCCGACCGCGTCCCCGGCCGCGAACGGCGCGGCGGGGGCGGGCGTCCCGCCGGGGGCGGCCGAGGGGGTGCCGGTCGGGCTCGCGGCCCAGGTGTCGCGCAGCCGGTCGGAGGCCGCGGCCGCCGAGCGGTCCGCCTCGACGTTGGTCCACCACAGCGAGTAGGCCACGAACAGGCCGAGCACCAGTCCCAGGGTGATCAACAGCTCGCCGAAGACGCCGAGCGCGGCCAGCGCCCGACTGCGGCCGCGCCGGGCGGGCGCGGGGCCGGCCTCGGGCGGCGGGAAGGCCTCCTCCCGCGGCTCGGCCGACTGCGCGGTCTCGTCCGTCATCTCCGGTGCTCCCCCTTCGTGCCGGGTGCCCGGGCGGTCACCCGCCCGTGATCGCGGCCGGCTTGCCTTGGCTGCGCGGCCGTTCCTCGGTCATCTTGCCAAAGACGATGAGGCGGAACTTGGAGGTGAACTCCGGGGTGCAGGTGGTCAGCGTGATGTACCGGCCGGCGCCCGCGTAACCGGCGCCGTTGGGGACGGGCTTGATCACGCTCACGTTGTTGGGGGAGGTCTCCGGGATGCTGCTGGTGACCTCGTAGGTGTAGTACGAGGTGGCGGTCTCCACCACGATCTTGTCGCCCTTGCCGAGCTGGTTGATGTACCGGAACGGCTCGCCGTGGGTGTTGCGGTGCGCGGCCAGCGCGAAGTTGCCCGCCTTGTCGGCCGGCATCCCGGTGCCGGTGTAGTGGCCGACCAGGCCCTTGTCGAGCACCGCCGGCTTGGAGGTGCCCTCGGCGATCGGGAACTTCAGCCCCAGCTTGGGCAGGTAGATGATGGCGAAGCCCTTGCCGGGCTCGAACGACTCCGGCTTGGCCGGGTCCGGAGCCGGCTGCCCGGGCTGCGGCGGCGCCAGGGCGGCGTCGAACTGCTTCTCCAGCCGGTTGCGGGCGCCGTCGGCGGCCGCGTCGGCCTGCACGTTGGTCCACCACAGCTGGTACGAGACGAAGAGCAGCATCACCACGCCGAGCGTGATGCACAGCTCCCCGACGAGCCGCGCGGCCACCACGACCGCGGACTCCCTGGGGCGCGCCTTCGCCCCGGCGCCCCGGCCGCGCGCCCGGCGCCGGCCGACGCCCGCGCGCACGGAGGTCCGGCCCTGGGCGGCCCTGCGGCGCTCGGCCCGGCCGCCGGTGGGCGGGGCCGGTTCCGCGGCCGGCCCGCCGATGTCGAGGGGCAGGCGCAGCTGGAGCGTCTGGTCGGGCAGCCACGGGTACTCGGGTCCGGACGCGGCGGGCTGCTCGGCCTGCTCGTACACGCCCCAGGCGTCCTCGGCGGCGCCCTGCCCGGGCTGCGCCGGGTATTGCTGCGGGTACGCCGCCGCGCCACCGTGGTGCTGCCCGTCCCCGTACGGGCCGCCGCCGTACTGCGCGCCGCCGTACGGCTGTCCGTCACCCGGGCCCGCCTCCGGCTGGTAACGCCCCTCCGGACGCAGCGCGGTCACGCCGCTCAGCCCCGGCCGATCACCGGGGCGAGCCCGGCCGACCGGTCCACGGCCTGCGGGTAGCCGCACTCCGCCAGCCAGTTGGCGAGCATCCGGTGGCCGCCCTCGGTGAGCACCGACTCGGGGTGGAACTGCACGCCCTCGACGGGCAGTTCGCGGTGCCGCAGACCCATGATCACGCCGCTGTCGGTGCGCGCGGTGACCACCAGCTCGTCCGGCACGGTGGCCGGCTCGACCGCCAGCGAGTGGTACCGGGTGGCGGTCAGCGGCGAGGGCAGCCCCTCGAACACCCCGCCGTCCTCGTGCTCGACCGGCGAGGTCTTGCCGTGCAGCAGTTCCGGTGCCCGGTCGACCACCGCGCCGTAGGCGACCGCGATCGACTGCAGGCCCAGGCAGACGCCGAACACCGGCAACCCGATCCCCGCGCAGTGGTGCACCATCCCGATGCAGACCCCGGCCTCCTCCGGCGCCCCGGGCCCGGGGGAGAGCAGCACCCCGTCGAAGCCCTGGTCGTCCTCGCCGCCGGACCGGCGGACGGCGTGCTCGACGGTCACCTCGTCGTTGCGCACCACCTCGCAGGTGGCACCGAGCTGGTACAGGTACTGGACCAGGTTGAAGACGAAGCTGTCGTAGTTGTCCACGACCAGGATGCGGGGCGCGGTCGGCTGGGTGGTCATTCTCGCGTGGTCTCCGTGGGATGCGGGGCGGGGTCGGCAGGGTGGAGGTGCGGGGCCGCCGGTTCAGCCGGCCGCGGCACCTTCGCCGCCGTCCACTGTGACGTCACCGAAGGGGAGCAACGGTTCCGCCCACGGGAAGACGTAGGTGAAGAGGAGATAGACGATCCCCACGACGAGGAGCAGCGAGATGACGGCGCGGACCAGGGTGTTTCCCGGGAGGTGACGCCAGATCCAGCCGTACATGGTGCTCCCTCGACGTAGCGGACTGGGGTCAAGAGTAGACCCGGGATCAACGACCGCGGGGCCGGTCCGCTACTGCTGCCCGCCCGCCGACCGCAGCTCGGTGGTCCCGGAGTATCCGGGGAGGGTCAGGTCGCCGCTCTCCTGGACCTTCCAGCCGAGCCCGTACGCCTGGACGTACTGGAGGTAGTTGCGGATCGTCGGGTCGCCGTCCACGGCGGCCTTCAGCGCATCGGTGCGGCCGACCGCCCGGACCACGTACGGCGGCGAGTAGACCCGGCCCTGGAGGAGCAGGGTGTTGCCGACGCAGCGGACGGCGCTGGTGGAGATCAGCCGCTGGTCCATCACCTGCACCCCTTCGGCGCCGCCCCGCCACAGCGCGTTGACCACGGCCTGGATGTCCTGCTGGTGGATGACCAGGTCGTTGACGCCGGGCTCGGGGACGCCCGGGATGCGGGCGGTGGCGTTCGGCGGGGCGTCGTTGAGGGTGACGGTCAGGCCGCCGCCCTGCAGTGGCTCCAGGGCCGCGCCGAGCCGCAGGTCGTCCAGCCGGGCGGCGTCGGCGGGGTTGCCGCCCTGCTGCCCGGTGAGCTCCTGGGCGCGGGCCTGGAGGTCGGCCAGCTGGGCCTGGGCCTGCTGGTTCTGCGAGCTGCGCTGGCGTATCACGTCGCCGAGGCTCAGCAGCGAGTTGTCGGTCCGCAGGTCGGTGCCGCGGGCGGTCTGCGCGCTGATGTAGAAGAGCAGTCCGGCGAGCGCGAAGACCGCACAGGTCAGGGCACGCCCGACAATTCGGGTGCCGGAGCGGCGGGTAGTGGTCGGCCGAGGGGGAATCGACAAATTAGGCACCGTACCCTTATCTCCTTAAGACCCACCGAGCCACTACGCTAACGGACGCCGGTGGCGCGTGCGGGAACGGTCCCGTGCGTTCCGCACCGCCCGTCACCGGCCGACCGACCCCCGCTGCACCTCTGCGCGGTCTCACAGCGCATCGACAGGAGAGCTCCTCGTGCCGAAGTCTCGACTCCGCAAGAAGTCCGACTACACCCCGCCGACCACGGCCGCGGTGAAGATCAGTTCGGGCCGCAGTTGGGTCGCACCGCTGATGCTGGCACTGTTCCTGATCGGCCTGGTCTGGATCGTCACCTATTACGTGACCAGCGGCAGCTACCCGGTCGAGAGCTGGCGGAACTGGAACATCCTGGTCGGTTTCGGGTTCATCGCCGCGGGGTTCGGCGTCTCCACCCAGTGGAAGTAGCCTCCCGCTCCTCCTGAGGCTCCGGTCGAGCCACCTCCGCCGCTTCGGACCGCTGGTGCCGGGCGGCGGTCAGGCGTGCCCGGACACGGGTGGGAAACCGGTCGGTTATCCCCATCATCGGATGGTCCCGCTTATCCACATGGTTATCCACACTGGGGAAAAGTCCCCCCAGCCTGTGGATAACTTTTCGACCGCGAGCTTTCCACAGCTGTGCACAACTTCCCGGGAATGGGAAAACCGCACAGCAGGACACGCGTAGAACAGCAGTCCGCACCCCGGGCGCCACACAGCCTGTGCACAACCCCGCACCTGCTGTGGACAAACGCCCTCGGCGTCACGCGCCGTAGCGGGCCATCCCGATCATCAGCATCGCCGCCACCACGGCCAGCGACCCCGCCAGCGCCAGCCCCTGGACCAGGCCGCGGCGCTCTCGCGGGGCGTACATCAGACCGGCCGCCGTCAGCGCGCCCACCACCAGGCCGCCGATGTGCGCCCGCCAGTCGATGTCCGTCCGCGAGAAGGTGACGACCAGGTTGAAGACCAGGAACGCCATCACCGGGGCGAGCGGGCCCCGGTTCCGCAGCTGCATCACCACCGTGGCGCCGATCAGCCCGAAGATCGCGCCCGAGGCCCCCACCGACCGCAGCGCGTTGCCGTCGATCAGGAAGGCCAGGGTGCTGCCTCCCAGGCCGGAGAGCAGGTAGAGGGCCAGGAAGCGCAGCCGGCCGAGCGCCGTCTCCAGTGCGGGGCCGAGCCAGTACAGGACCACCATGTTCATCCCGATGTGCCACCACTGCAGGTGCAGGAACACCGAGGTCAGCAGCCGGTACCACTGGGAGGGCCCGTCGGCGACACCGTCCGGACCGCCCAGGATGGCCCGCCCGGCGCTGTACAGCTCCCAGACCTGGCCCAGCCGCGGCGTGAGCACGTAGGCGGCCAGCACGAAGACGACCACGTTGATGCCGATCAGCACCCTGGTGACCAGCCCGCCGTCCTGGGCGATCGCCCCGCCGAACCGGGTGGTCGCCCGCCGCGTCCCGGCGTGCCCGCCGCCGACGCACTCCGGGCACTGGAAGCCCACCGAGGCGGTCACCATGCACTGCGGGCAGATCGCCCGCTCACAGCGGGTGCAGGAGACGCCGGTGGCCGTCTGCGGGTGCCGGTAGCAGCCGGTCAGCATGAGGTTCTTCCCCTCCCGTACGGGACGCCGAAATCGCCAGCCTACTGCGGCGGATCCGACATCGGGCCCGCTCCCCGGCCCCTTCCGCACCCCGCGTACGGCCCACTCCGACATGCCGGTGGACAAATCAGCATGCATGATCAGCATTCAGGTGGATATGTGCATAAAGGACGCCACCCAGGAGGAGAGACTCGTGACCTTTTCGGACTCGGCTCGTGAGACGGCCACCAAGACCCGGGACACCGCCGCGCACCTCGCGGACGGCGCCAGGCAGCGCCTCGGCCCGGCCCTGGACACCTTCGGGCCGAAAGCCGCCCAGGCCGCCCAGAGCCTCCGTGTCCAGTACGACCGGCACATCGCCCCGCAGTTCGGTCACGCCTTCGCCAGTCTGCCGCCCGAAACCCAGCAGCACGCCCTGAAGGCCTTCCACCGCGCCCAGGAGGCCGCTCTGGCGGCCAGGCTCTCCGCAGGCCGCGCAGCCGACCAGGCCCGCTCCACGGTCGGCCCCAGGGTCGCCCAGGCCGTCGAGGAGGCCCGCGCCGCCGTCACCCCGGTCGCCCAGGAGGCCCAGACCCGGGGCGCCGCCGCGCTGACCGCGCTGCACGGCAACGTCACCTCGGCCGAGATCAGCCACCTCGCCGCCCGCAACGCCCGGAGGAAGCGGTGCAACGGCCTGGCCACCGGCCTCGCCGTGGCCGGTGCGCTGGCGATCGGCGGCGGGATCGTGGCCTGGCAGTGGTGGCGCCGGCAGAGCAACCCGGAGTGGCTGGTCGAGCCCCCGACCGACCGGGCCGACCAACCCGCCGGGGCGCACGCCGCCGGGGCGACGGGCCCCGGGCCGGTCAACGCCGCCGGCGCCCCGCAGAGCGCCCCGGCCGCTCCCGCCGGGCCCCGGGCCGGGGACGCGGCCACCGAGCCCGCTCCGCCACCCGGCCGGCCCGACGACGACGGTGACGGCGACCACCCCAAGCCGCACGACCCGCGCAAGCCGCACTGACCCGTAGCCCGGTCCTCAGGGCGTGTCGGTCACGCCCTGAGGACGCGCAAACGCCGATCGGCCGCTGACCTGGGTTCAGGTCAGCGGCCGATCGGCGTCACGACTGCGATGTGCTGTGGAGCATAGGAGACTCGAACTCCTGACATCTGCCTTGCAAAGGCAGCGCTCTACCAACTGAGCTAATGCCCCTCGACGGCACCGCAGGTGCCGACGGGCACTAGCGTACCGGGTTCCGGCGCCGTTCCCGGCGCCCTACCCCCGGGCCGACCGGACCTGCCGCCGAGGCGGCGTCCGGGCGGTGCCTGGGATCCGGCCGATCCGGTCGGGTGACCGGGCCGGCCGGCCCTGGAGGCGCGGTGAAGCGCCTCCGAAGATCGTTGATCGTCGGATCGTCCGGGCTCAGCGACCGGCCGGAACCGGGTCGGTGGCCTCGGTCCACAGGTCCTGCTCGGCGCGGTCCGCCTGGACCTGACGGTAGACAAAGAAGCCGCCGAGGGCGACCAGGGCGACCAGGAGAAGCTTCTTCACCGCGGGACCTCGTCCTTCTTGCGTTGGCGGACTCAAGAGCCGGTGCTCCGGCCGGACTGACCGGGCCGACGAGTCCAGATGTGTTTCGATCGCGAACGGGCTGCCGGGTGCCAGACTGCCCTTGCGGCCGATGATACACACCGGTGTCCCAATCGTGACCAGCCACCGCTGCGGCCAACCCGGCGGTCCGGGCGGAGGATTGACGCCGCACCTCCTGCCGCACGGCCGACCATCCCCGCCCGGGCCCTACGGCGTGCCCGGCGGGGCGCTGGACGGATGGTCCGACGGGCGGTCGGGCCGCCGGTTCGACGGCGTCACCACCACGGCCTTCCCGCCCGCCAGGTCGACCCTGGTCCGGGGCGGCGCCCCCTCGCCCTCCTCGTCGCGCAGCATCAGGGTCGTGCCGCGTTCGTCCAGCTCGTGCTGCTTGCCTGCGGCGAACTGCGCGTGCAGCTGCTCGAAGCCGGTGGCAGAGATCTGCCCCTCCCGGCCGGTCCCCCGCCACGGCACCCAGCGTGAGCGGCGCGCCCGCAGCGCGAGCTGGTCGACCGCCGCGAGCACCACCAGGGCGCAGATCAGTCCGGGGATACTCATCGCCCAGAAGACCGCCATGTCGTCACCATCCCTCCACACGTTCCCTCCCCGGAGAACAGCCCGGCGGGGCGCGCGGTTCCCGCAACGGCGGGGGAAACGCCGAAGGGCCCGGAGTGGATCACTCCGGGCCCTTCGCGGTGGTGGGCCTAACAGGACTTGAACCTGTGGCCTCTTCCTTATCAGGGAAGCGCTCTAACCGTCTGAGCTATAGGCCCTTGCCGCACTGAAAGATTAGCGGACCGATGGCCGATCTCCCAAATCCGGGCCGGCGGGGTTCCCGGCGGGCACCCCGCCGACCAGCGGCGGCGCTCCGGCGGCCGGGCGCAGCAGCCATTCCTCGCGGGTCGCCGGGAGGCCGGCCGCGCCCTCCTCGGTGCTGCGGACGGCGAGGATCTGGTTGATCCCGATCCGGTTCTCCTCGAAGGCGAGCGCGCTGGCGGCCATGTACAGCCGCCAGACCCGGGCCCGGCCGCGGCCGACCAGCCGGACCGCCTCGCTCCAGTGCGCCTCCAGGTTGGCCACCCATTCGCGCAGGGTCAGCCCGTAGTGCTCGCGCAGCGACTCGACGTCCCGGACCTCGAAGCCGGCCTCCTCCAGCCGGGCCACGGTGGAACCGACGGGGGAGAGCTCGCCGTCGGGGAAGACGTAGCGGTCGATGAAGGGGCTGGTGCGGTGCGGCTCACCGGGGCGGTCGGGGCGGCGGGCGATCTGGTGGTTGAGCAGCCGGCCGCCGGGCACCAGCAGCCGGTGCAGGCCCTCGGCGTAGACCCGGTACTGCTCGGAGCCGACGTGCTCGGCCATCCCGACGCTGGAGATCGCGTCGAACGGGCCGTCGGCGGTCTCCCGGTAGTCCTGGAGCCGGACCTCCACCCGCCCGGCCAGGCCGGCCTCCTCGACCCGCCGACGGGCCAGCGCGACCTGCTCCCGCGAGATGGAGACGCCGACCGCGGTGACGCCGTAGTGCTCGGCCGCGTGCAGCAGCAGCGAGCCCCAGCCGCAGCCGACGTCCAGCAGGCGCATCCCGGGCCGGAGGCCGAGCTTGCGGCAGATCAGGTCGAGCTTGGCCTCCTGGGCGGCCTCCAGGCTCTTGGCCTCCGGGGTCCAGTAGGCGCACGAGTAGACCATGGAGGAGCCCAGGACGAGCCCGTAGAAGTCGTTTCCGACGTCGTAGTGGTAGCTGATGGCCGCGCGGTCCCGGCTGCGGCTGTGCAGCCGCCCGCGGGCCTTGCGGACCTCCTCCCGGGGCGGCGTGGGCTCGGGGCCGAGTGCCCCGGCCCGCAGCGCGGCCGCGAGGACGCGGCGCCCGTTGGCGCCGAGCACGTCCCGCGGGCCGAGGTCGAGACGGCGGATCTCCGGCCGCTCGACGAACCGGGCGACGGCCGAGAGCACCTCGTAGAGGTCGGTGCCGGGGGCGATCTCCAGGTCCCCCGCGACGTACGCCCGGGCCAGGCCCAGTTCGCCCGGCTGCCAGAGCAGCCGGCGTAGCGCCCGGCGGTTGCGCAGGACGACCGTGGGGGCTCCCGGCGGCCCGGCGACGCTGCCGTCCCAGGCCTGGACCCGCAGCGGTACCGGAACCCCCAACAGCCCGTCCAGGGCCTCGACCAGTTGACCTGCGAGCTTCGCCACCGCGCGCCTCCGTCCAGCCGTCCTGCGGAACGTCTCCTGACCCGGTCGGGCGGACCGGGGGCGGCCTGCGGCACTCCCAGGCGTGGACCGGGCGCCACCCAGCTAATCCCACCGCAGCCGGCCCGCTCTCGGGCGGCACGCCGCGGGCGGCCGGCTGTCACCCGAAATGCCGACGGGCCCCGCAGGCTGCAACAGCCTGCGGGGCCCGTCCATTCCGTCCGTGGACGGCGAACTGACCTGGGGTCAGGATCCGACCGGGGTCAGTCCTCCTCGGCCAGGGTCAGCTCGACGCCGCCGGTGAAGCCGGCCGCCGCGTTGTAGATGAACGCCGAGAGCGTGGACAGCGCCGTCAGCAGGACGACGTCGACCACGGCGATCAGCGAGGTGAAGGTCATCACCTTGCCGAAGCCCACGTAGTCCATCAGGTTGAGGCCGCCGGCGCTGTCCGAGCCGGTGACGTCCTTGAGGGTCTTGGTCAGCGAGTCGAAGACGCCGAGCGAGTCCAGCGTCATCCACAGCACCGCCGCGGCCACGATGATGATGATCCCGACGGCCAGCGACAGCAGGAAGCTGACCTTCATCACCGACCACGGGTCGACCTTGGTCACCCGCAGCCGGGCCTTGCGGGTCCGGCCGAGGCCGACACCGGCGGCCGCCGCGGGGGCGGCCGGGGCCGGCCGGCGCGCCGCGCCCGGGACGGGCGTGCCGCCGGGCGGCGTGTTGCCGCTGGTCCGGGTCCCCCGGGCCGGGGTCGGCTGCCCCTTGGCATAGGTGGTCGGCTGCGAGAATCCGCTCGCGCCCGGCGCCGGGGCCCCCGGCGGCGGGGGCGTCTGTCCGCCGTAGGTCGCGCCGCCCTGTCCCGCTCCGCCGACCGGTGGCATCAGCGAGGTGGACGCGGCCGAGTGCTCGGCCGGCGGCTGCGGCCCGCCGTACCCACCCCCGCCCTGCGCGCCCGGACGGCCGCCGGAGGGTCCTCCCGCAGCACCCGTGGCTCCACTCACCTGGTCCTCCCGCACTTCCCACCAGGACGGCGGCACCGTCCTGCTTCGTCACTCGTCATCCAGCGCCCGGCGGGATTGCCCGGAACTGGTGGGCGGCCGGTGCCGCCACGCCCTCCATGAGAACGCGACGGCACCGGCCCGTGGTTCGGTTCAGACCTCGGCGTCGCCGCCGGCCGCCGTCTCCGCACCCTCAGCCGTTTCGGTGGAAGCGGTGTCCGCGACCTCGTCCTCCACCGTCTCCTCGTCCTCGGCTTCCGCGTTGCGGGCCATGCCCACGACCGCGTCGCGCTTACCGAGGTTGATCAGTTGGACGCCCATGGTGTCACGTCCGGTTTCACGAACTTCGGAAACCCTTGTGCGGATCACCCCACCCGACAGGGTGATCGCCATGATCTCGTCGGTGTCGTCGACCACGAGCGCGCCGACCAGCGAGCCCCGGCCCTCGACGATCTTCGCCGCCTTGGTGCCGTAGCCGCCACGCCCCTGGACACGGTACTCGTCCACGGCCGTGCGCTTGGCGTACCCGCCGTCGGTGGCGGTGAACACGTACGTTCCCGGGCGGACGACGTTCATCGAGAGCATTTCGTCGTCCTCGCGGAAGGCCATGCCCTTGACGCCGGAGGTGGCGCGGCCGGTGGGCCGCAGCGCGTCGTCGGTCGCGGTGAAGCGGATCGACTGGGCCTTCTTGGAGACCAGCAGCAGGTCGTCCTCGGCGGAGACCAGCTCGGCGCCGATCAGCTCGTCGTCCTGGCCCTCCTCGTCCTGGCGCAGGTTGATCGCGATCAGGCCGCCGGAGCGCGGGGAGTCGTAGTCCTTCAGCGCGGACTTCTTCACCAGGCCGGCCCGGGTGGCGAGGACCAGGTAGGGCTTGTCCTCGTAGGTGCGCACGGCCATCACCTGGGCGATGTGCTCCTCCGGCTGGAAGGCCAGCAGGTTGGCCACGTGCTGGCCGCGGGCGTCGCGCCCGGCGTCCGGGAGCTCGTATCCCTTGGCGCGGTAGACCCGGCCCTTGTTGGTGAAGAACAGGATCCAGTTGTGCGTCGTCGTCACGAAGAAGTGGTCGACGATGTCGTCCTGCTTGAGCTGCGCTCCGCGCACGCCCTTGCCGCCGCGCTTCTGCGAGCGGTAGAGGTCGGAGCGGGTCCGCTTGACGTAGCCGCCACGGGTGATCGTGACGACGATGTCCTCCTCGGCGATGAGGTCCTCGATCGAGAGGTCGCCGTCGGACGGGATGAGGGTGGAGCGCCGCTCGTCGCCGTACTTCTCGACGATCGCGGTGAGCTCCTCGGAGATGATCTCCCGCTGGCGGGCCGGCGAGGCCAGGATCGCGTTGTACTCGTCGATCTTGCGCTGCAGCTCGTCGTGCTCGTCCATGATCCGCTGGCGCTCCAGGGCGGCCAGGCGGCGCAGCTGCATCTCCAGGATGGCGTTGGCCTGGAGCTCGTCGATGGAGAGCAGCCCCATCAGGCCGGTGCGGGCCGCGTCGGCGCTCGCCGAGGCCCGGATCAGCGCGATGACCTCGTCGATCACGTCCAGGGCGCGCAGCAGGGCGCGCAGGATGTGGGCGCGCTCCTCGGCCTTGCGCAGCCGGAAGGTGGTGCGCCGGACGATGACCTCGACCTGGTGGTTGACCCAGTGCCGGATGAAGGCGTCCAGCGACAGCGTGCGCGGCACGCCGTCGACCAGGGCCAGCATGTTGGCGCCGAAGTTGGTCTGCAGCTCGGTGTGCTTGTAGAGGTTGTTCAGCACGACCTTGGCGACGGCGTCGCGCTTGAGCACGACCACCAGGCGGGTGCCGGTGCGGGACGAGGACTCGTCGCGGACGTCGGCGATGCCGGCGACCCTGCCGTCCTTGACCAGGTCGGCGATCTTCAGCGCGAGGTTGTCCGGGTTGACCTGGTAGGGCAGCTCGGTGATCACCAGGCACTGGCGGCCCTGGATCTCCTCGACCTCGACCACGGCGCGCATGGTGATCGAGCCGCGGCCGGTGCGGTAGGCGTCGTCGATGCCGCGGTGGCCGACGATCAGCGCGCCGGTGGGGAAGTCGGGGCCCTTGATCCGCTCGATCAGGGCTTCGAGCAGTTCCTCGTTGGAGGCGTCCGGGTGCTCCAGCGCCCAGAGCGCGCCGGAGGCGACCTCGCGCAGGTTGTGCGGCGGGATGTTGGTGGCCATGCCGACCGCGATGCCGGTGGCACCGTTGACCAGCAGGTTGGGGATGCGCGCCGGCAGGACGGTCGGCTCCTGCGAGCGGCCGTCGTAGTTGGACGCGAAGTCGACGGTGCCCTCGTCGATGTCGCGCATCATCTCCATGGCGAGCGGCATCATCTTGCACTCGGTGTAGCGCATGGCCGCGGCCGGGTCGTTGCCCGGGGAGCCGAAGTTGCCGTTGCCGTCCACCAGCGGCATCCGCAGGGACCACGGCTGGGCCAGGCGGACGACGGTGTCGTAGATGGAGGTGTCACCGTGCGGGTGGTAGTTGCCCATGACGTCGCCGACGACGCGGGCGCACTTGTAGTAGCCCTTCTCGGGCCGGTACCCGCCGTCGTACATCGCGTAGAGCACGCGCCGGTGCACCGGCTTGAGGCCGTCGCGGACCTCGGGGAGCGCCCGGCTGACGATCACGCTCATCGCGTAGTCGAGGTACGAGCGCTGCATCTCGGTCTCGAGCTCGACCGGCTCGATCCGCATGGTCACCTGGGCGGTGGCCTCGGCGGCTGTGGGGGTCTCGGGCTGTTCGCCTTCGGGACGGTTGTCGTCGACCACTGGTGGTCAGTTTCCTTTCACGCGGACTGGTACGTGCTTCGCTGCCGGTCGGGCGGCGTCACACGTCCAGGAAGCGGACGTCCTTGGCGTTGCGCTGGATGAAGGAGCGGCGTGCCTCGACGTCCTCGCCCATCAGCACGGAGAACAGCTCGTCGGCGCGGGCGGCGTCCTCCAGGGTGACCTGGAGCAGCAGCCGGTGCTCGGCGTCCATGGTGGTGACCCGGAGCTCCTCGGCGTTCATCTCGCCGAGACCCTTGAAGCGCTGGATCGCGTCGTCCTTGGGGAGCCGGCGCCCGGCCTCGACCCCGGCCGCGATGAGCGCGTCGCGCTCGCGGTCCGAGTAGGCGTACTCGAAGTCGTCCTTGCCCCACTTGATCTTGTACAGCGGAGGCATGGCGAGGTAGACGTACCCGGACTCGACCAGCGGCCGCATGAAGCGGAACAGCAGGGTGAGCAGCAGGGTGCGGATGTGCTGACCGTCGACGTCGGCGTCCGCCATCAGGACGATCTTGTGATAGCGGAGCTTGGAGTCGTCGTAGTCCTCCTGGATGCCGCAGCCGAAGGCCGAGATCAGCGCCTGGACCTCGGTGTTCTGCAGCACCTTGTCGATCCGGGCCTTCTCGACGTTCAGGATCTTGCCGCGGATCGGCAGGATGGCCTGGGTGCGCGGGTCGCGGCCCTGCTTGGCCGAGCCGCCGGCGGAGTCACCCTCGACGATGAAGATCTCGCACTCGGCCGGGTCCTTGGACTGGCAGTCGGAGAGCTTGCCCGGCAGCGAGGCGGACTCCAGCAGGCCCTTGCGGCGGGTGAGGTCGCGGGCCTTGCGGGCGGCGACGCGCGCGGTGGCGGCCTGGATGGACTTGCGGATGATGTCCGAGGCCTCGTTGGGGTTGCGGTCCAACCAGTCGTTGAGGTGCTCGTGGACGACCTTCTGGACGAAGGTCTTCGCCTCGGTGTTGCCGAGCTTGTCCTTGGTCTGGCCCTCGAACTGCGGCTCGCCGAGCTTGACCGAGATGATCGCGGTCAGGCCCTCGCGGATGTCCTCGCCGGAGAGGTTGTCGTCCTTCTCCCGGAGCAGCTTCTTGTCCCGCGCGTAGCGGTTGACCAGGCCGGTCAGCGCCGCGCGGAAGCCCTCCTCGTGGGTACCGCCGCCGTGCGTGTGGATGGTGTTGGCGAAGCTGTAGACCCCCTCGGTGTAGGAGGAGTTCCACTGCATCGCGATCTCCACCGAGATCGCCCTGTCCTTGTCCTCCGCCTCGAAGTCGATCACCGAGGGGTGGATCACCTCGCCCTTGCGGGAGTTGAGGTGGGCGACGAAGTCGGCGATGCCGCCGTCGTACTTGTACGTGACGGTGAGCGGCTTGCCCTCCTCGTCGACGTGCTCGGGGCGCTCGTCGGTGAGCGAGATGGAGAGGCCCTTGTTGAGGAAGGCCATCTCCTGGAAGCGCCGGGACAGCGTCTCGAAGGAGTAGACCGTGGTCTCGAAGATCTCCGGGTCGGCCCAGAAGGTGACGGTCGTGCCGGTCTGCTCGGAGCCCTCGTGCGTGGCCAGCGGAGCGGTCGGCGCACCGGCCTTGTAGTCCTGGGTGAAGCGCGACCCGTCGCGGTGGATCTCCACCGACAGGCGGGTGGACAGCGCGTTCACGACCGAGACGCCGACACCGTGCAGACCGCCGGAGACGGCGTAGCCGCCGCCGCCGAACTTGCCGCCGGCGTGCAGGACGGTGAGCACGACCTCGACGGCCGGCTTCTCCTGGCCGGGGACGATGTCGACCGGGATGCCACGGCCGTTGTCCACCACCCGGACCCCGCCGTCGGCGAGGAGCGTGACGTCGATGGTGTCGGCGTACCCGGCCATCGCCTCGTCGACGGAGTTGTCCACCACTTCCTGCACCAGGTGGTGCAGGCCGCGCTCCCCGGTGGAGCCGATGTACATGCCGGGGCGCTTGCGGACGGCGTCGAGGCCTTCCAGCACCTGGATGTTGCTACCGGTGTAGGAAGCCTGGTCGGTCTGGTCTGGGGTCTGGCTGGGGTTGCCGGAATCGGCCACGAAGCGCCCTCTCTGGCACAGCACGGGCCGCATTCCCGCCCCGTGTGGGCGGGCGTGCGACCACGGCGTTTAGACTCGGTTGCCACTAGCAACAGTGTTTGGCTCTCAGTCTACCGGTACGACTGACAGAGATGGGCGTTTGGCAGCCCTTGAAGGCAGATATGCCGCCCTGAATCCCCTCTGGACATGTCCCGATACTCGCCCGGGGGGCCCAGAGCGCCTGGAAGGGCTGTCAGGGGTTCCGGAAGATCGTGGTCCGCTCCACGCCCTCGGCGGCGGGCCGGCAACCCGGTCAGCCCCAGGTGTCGCCCGGCCCCTTGCTCCCCGGAGCGCGCAGCCGGCCGTAGCCGCGGGCGGGCGCCGCCGGGCCCAGCACCTTGATGGTGCGGACCGTTCCGTGGCCCAGTTCGTGGTTCAGACGGGCCACCAACTGCCTTGCCAGCCATCGAAGTTGGGTGGCCCATGCGGTGGAGTCGCACTGCACGGTGAGCACTGCCGCGGCGTCGTCGTAGGAGGAGGGGTGGCAGTGCGCGGCGATGTCCGGGCCGACGATCTGCGGCCAACGGCCCATCACCCCGCCGACCGCGGCCGAGGACTCCCAGCCCCGTTCGGTCAGCAGCCGGTTCAGCGCCGCCCCCAGCGGGACCGGGTCACGGCCGTCCGACCGGGCTCCGCTGCGCAGGCCGTGCCGCTTCGCCTCGCGCTTCTCCCGGACCTGCTCGCCGCGCTGCCGCGCCTGGGCCCGGGCCGCCCGCAGCGCGGAGCGGGCGAGGTCGGCGCCGGTCGGCGTCGCGTCGCCCGGCTGGGGGGAGTTCTCCGCCGGCTCGCTCACGGCGATCTCCTTTCCCCAGGCTGTGGACAACGGTCGCGGACGCGCGCCGGTGAGCCGTCCAGCCTACGGGAGTGCCCGGACGGTGATTGCGCAGGTGCGGGGGGAGTCAGGCGTCGATCCGGCGGACGGCGCCGTCGGCGACCGCGAACCGGGCGCCGGCCAGCGCCTTCGGCACGTCCTCGGCGACCGCCGCGGTGACCAGCACCTGCTCGCCGTCGGCCACCAGTTCGGCCAGCCGGTCCCGGCGGGCCGCATCCAGCTCGGCGAACACGTCGTCCAGGATCAGCACCGGCTCGCCGCCGTCGGCGCGCAGCAGCTCGTACGAGGCCAGCCGCAGCGCCAGCGCGAACGACCAGGACTCGCCGTGGCTCGCGTAGCCCTTGGCGGGCAGCGGGCCGAGGCCGAGCACCAGCTCGTCGCGGTGCGGGCCGACCAGGGTGATGCCGCGGTCCACCTCCTGCTTGCGGACCGCCTGCAGCGCGTTCAGCAACTGCTCCTCGGCCTGCTCGCGGCTGGTCGGCAGCCCGCCCTCGAAGGAGCTGCGGTACTCCAGGACGGTGTCGCCGCCGCCCGGGGCCAGCTGCCCGTACGCGGCCGCCACCAGCGGCTGGAGGGAAGCCACCAGCTGGATCCGGAAGGCCGTCAACTCGGCTCCGGCCCGGGCCAGATGGCCGTCCCAGACCTCCAGGGTGGAGAGGTCGGCGCCCTTGCCGCCACCGGCCCGGCGGGCCATCGCGGCGGTCTTCAGCAGGGCGTTGCGCTGCTTGAGGACCCGCTCGTAGTCCTGCCGGACCCCGGCCAGCCGGGGGGCCCGGGCGGTCAGCAGCTCGTCCAGGAAACGGCGGCGCTCACCCGGGTCGCCCTTGACCAGGCTCAGGTCCTCGGGCGCGAACAGGACGGTCCGCAGCAGGCCCAGCACGTCGCGCGGGCGGACGTTGTCGGAGCGGTTGATCCGGGCCCGGTTGGCCTTGCCCGGGGTCAGCTCCAGCTCGACCAGGGTGGTGCGGCCGCGGTCCACCACCGAGGTGCGCACCACCGCCCGCTCGGCGCCCAGCCGGATCAGCGGGGCGTCGGTGGCGACCCGGTGGCTGCCCAGCGTGGCGACGTAGCCGATCGCCTCGACCAGGTTGGTCTTGCCCTGGCCGTTGGGCCCGACGAAGGCCGTCACGCCCGGGTCGAGGGGAACCTCGGCCCGGGCGTACGACCGGAAGTCGGCGAGCGACAGATGCGCGACGTGCATGGCTGTGGACTGCGCTCGCCTTCTGGGGAGGTGCGGGTTACTTGGACTCGACCGCGTGGCCGCCGAACTGGTTGCGCAGCGCGGCGATCATCTTCATCTGCGGCGAGTCGTCCTGACGGGAGGCGAAGCGGGCGAACAGCGAGGCCGTGATCGCCGGCAGCGGCACCGCGTGGTCGATCGCGGCCTCGACGGTCCAGCGGCCCTCACCGGAGTCGGCGGCCCAGCCGCGCAGCTTCGCCAGGTGCTCGTCGTCGTCCAGCGCGCGGACGGCCAGGTCCAGCAGCCAGGAGCGGATGACGGTGCCCTCCTGCCAGCTGCGGAAGACCTCGCGCACGTCGGTGACCTCGGGGGCGGCCTCCAGCAGCTCCCAGCCCTCGGCGAAGGCCTGCATCATCGCGTACTCGATGCCGTTGTGGACCATCTTGGCGAAGTGGCCGGCGCCCACGGCACCCGCGTGCACCGAGCCGAAGTCGCCCTCGGGCTTGAGCGAGTCGAACACCGGCTGGACGCGGGCCACGTGCTCGGCGTCGCCGCCGTACATCAGGGCGTAGCCGTTCTCCAGGCCCCAGACGCCACCGGAGACGCCGCAGTCGACGAAGCCGATGCCCTTGGTGGCCAGCGCCTCGGCGTGCTTGATGTCGTCGGTCCAGCGGGAGTTGCCGCCGTCGACCACCACGTCGCCGGGGGAGAGCAGCTCGGCGAGCTCGTCGACGGTCGCCTGGGTGGCGGCGCCGGCCGGGACCATCACCCAGATCACCCGGGGGCCCTGCAGCTTGGAGACGAGCTCCTGGAGGCTCTCGACGTCGGAGATGTCCGGGTTGCGGTCGTAGCCGATGACGGTGTGGCCGGCGCGGCGGATCCGCTCGCGCATGTTGCCGCCCATCTTGCCGAGACCGATGAGGCCGAGCTCCATGACCAAGTCCTTACCTGTGGTGACGTGCCTGCCGGCGGCGCCGTTGCCGCACGCCCCGAGCCTACGCGCTGCGGCGGTGGCGGCTCCCTGTGGTCGGGCCGACCGGGGGAGGACGCCCACAGGCTGTGCACATCTGCTGTGCACAGCCTGTGGGTGACGGCCTGCGGGCAGCGGCCGCGAGGTCAGCCGGAGAGGCGGACCGGCATGATCAGGTACTGGTACGCCTTGTCCTCCTCGGCGTCCACCGAGGCCTTGCCGCTGAGCAGCGCGGGCTTGGTCGGCGTGGTGAAGCTCAGCTGGGCGTAGGCGGAGTCGATGGCCTTGAGGCCCTCCTCCAGGTAGCCCGGGTTGAAGGCGATCGAGATGTCGTCGCCCTCCAGGTCGGCGTCGACCCGCTCGGTGGCCTGGGCGTCGTCGCCCGAGCCCGCCTCCAGGGTCAGCACGCCCTGCTCGAAGCTGAGCCGGACCGGGGTGTTGCGCTCGGCGACCAGCGAGACGCGCTTGAGCGCCTCCAGGAAGGGCTGGGTCTGGATCGCGGCGACGGCGCTGAACTCCGTCGGGAACAGGCTGCGGAACTTGGGGAACTCACCCTCCAGCAGCCGCGTGGTCGTCCGACGGCCGGCGCCCTCGAAGCCGATCAGGCCCTCGCCCGCGCCGCCCGAGGAGAGCGCGATCGAGACGTTGTCGCCGCTGCCCAGGGACTTGGCGATGTCCTGCAGCGTCTTGGCGGGCACCAGGGCGACGGCCGAGATGTCCGACTGCTCGGGCTTCCACAGCAGGTCGCGGACCGCGAAGCGGTAGCGGTCGGTGGCGGCCAGGGTGATCCGGTCGCCCTCGATCTCGACCCGGACACCGGTGAGCACCGGGAGGGTGTCGTCGCGGCCGGCAGCCACCGCGGCCTGGCTGACCGCGGAGGCGAACACGTCGCCCGAGACGGTGCCCGTGGCGGTCGGCATCTGGGGCAGCGCCGGGTACTCGTCCACCGGGAGGGTGGGGAGGGTGAAGCGGGAACTGCCGCAGACCACGCTGACCCGCTGGCCGTCGGTGGAGATCTCCACCGGCCGGTTCGGCAGGTTGCGCGAGATGTCGTTCAGCAGCCGACCGGAGACCAGGACGGTGCCGGCCTCCTCGATGTCGGCTTCCAGCTCGACCCGGGCCGAGACCTCGTAGTCGAAGCCGGACAGCGCCAGGCTGCCGTCCTGTGCCGTCAGCAGCAGGCCGGCCAGCACCGGCACCGGCGGCCGTGCCGGGAGGCTGCGGGCAGCCCAGGCCACCGCCTCCGCGAGGACGTCACGCTCCACCCGGAACTTCACCGGTAACCGCCTCCTGGATCGAGCGCTCCCGCTCGCACTCTGGTTCGTCTGATCTTGATCGTCGGTCGGACTGTCCACCGAGCTGTGCCACTCCGCTTCCGGTCGCCGAGGACAGTCTGACGTACTCCGCCGACAGACGGGGCAGACGGGCGGAAGCAAGCCGAACAGATGTCGGGGCGCGGTTGTCCACAGATTCGGGGCCCACCCACTTTCAAGCGAGTCGATGGGTCTAAATGTGTAGTGGTAGTAGTAGGGCCTGTGGAAACCGTGGATAACCTCGTTTCCGCAGGTCAGACCCACTTTTTTGTCCACAGCGGGTGTGGACGGCGGCTGTGGACGAACACGCGGTGCTGTGGACAGCGGAGCGTTACCCACAGGGCACGCTGGGTATCCACAGGTTATCCCCAGGGCTGTCCCCAGATTCGGGCCCGGTTATCCACGGGCGCCGGTCAACTTTACGTGACGCCTTTCACACCAGGGCATGAACGCCGCCCCACGCTTGTCGAACTGTGGATCATGCTGTGGACAACCTGGGGATAACCGCCCCTCCCCTGGGGACAACCGGTGGACAACCCGGACGGCCCATTGGCGGCCCGTCAATTGTCCACACCCTGTGGATAACGGTTGTGCACAAGTCCACAGGCGCCTGACCTGCGCGGAAGAGCGTAGCGGCGACACGCCTGTGGACGAATTCTGGATAACTTCGGACGCCCCGGCCTGTGGACTACGGGGAGGGTGCCCGTCCTGTGGACAACTGCCCTGCGCGGCCCCGGTTTTCGAATCACCGGTCAGATGTTCGGCGCGGGCTGTGGACTGGCGCGACGTCCGTCGACGGCATCTCTGCCCAGCCGGCGCCCGGGGCACACCTGCGGACATGAGAAAAGGGCGTCAGGATCGCTCCTGACGCCCTTCCGGCCATCTCGGGCCCCGGCCCCGACGCCGGCCCGACTCCGGCCCTGCGGCTAGCTCTTGATGCGGTTGGTCAGCTCGGTGACCTGGTTGTAGATCGACCGGCGCTCGGCCATCAGCGAGCGGATCTTGCGGTCCGCGTGCATCACCGTGGTGTGGTCGCGGCCGCCGAACTGCGCGCCGATCTTCGGCAGCGAGAGGTCGGTCAGCTCCCGGCAGAGGTACATGGCGATCTGACGTGCAGTCACCAGGACGCGGCTGCGCGAGGATCCGCAGAGGTCGTCCACGCCCAGCCCGAAGTACGCGGCGGTCTGCTGCATGATGACCTGCGCGGTGATCTCCGGCCCGGCGTCCTCGTCCCCGCCCGGGATCAGGTCCTTGAGGACGATCCCGGCCAACTCCAGGTCCACCGGCGCCCGGTTGAGGTTGGCGAAGGCGGTGACCCTGATCAGGGCGCCCTCCAACTCCCGGATGTTGCGGGTGATCCGGGACGCGATGAACTCCAACACGTCGGCCGGGGCGTTGAGTTGCTCCTGGATCGCCTTCTTGCGCAGGATCGCGATCCGGGTCTCCAGCTCCGGCGGGGTGACGTCGGTGATCAGGCCCCACTCGAAGCGGTTGCGCAGCCGGTCCTCCAGCGTGGTCAGCAGCTTGGGCGGCCGGTCCGAGGAGAGGACGATCTGCTTGTTCGCGTTGTGCAGGGTGTTGAAGGTGTGGAAGAACTCCTCCTGCGTGGACTCCTTGCTCGCGAGGAACTGGATGTCGTCCACGAGCAGGATGTCCATGTCCCGGTAGCGCCGGCGGAAGGTGTCCGCCTTGCCGTCCCGGATCGAGTTGATGAACTCGTTGGTGAACTCCTCCGAGGACACGTAGCGCACCCGGGTGCCCGGGAAGAGACTGCGCGAGTAGTGCCCGATGGCGTGCAGCAGGTGGGTCTTGCCCAGCCCGGACTCGCCGTAGATGAAGAGCGGGTTGTACGCCTTGGCCGGGGCCTCGGCGACCGCCACCGCCGCCGCGTGCGCGAAGCGGTTGCTGGCGCCGATGACGAAGGTGTCGAAGAGGTACTTGGGGTTCAGCCGGGCGGCCGGCTCGTCCTTGCGGGAGCCGCCGGCCGGCGGGGCGCCGGGCGGGGCGGGCACGCCGGGGACGGCCGGGCGTTCGGTTGCGCGTTCCGGCGCGTTCTTGTCCGCGGGACGCCCGCCGGCCGGGCGTGAGCCGGGGGCGCGGCGGCCGGCGCCGGCGCGGGGCTGCTCGTTCGGGCCGGGGCCGTAGGCGCCGCCGAACAGGTCGCCCTGGGTGGTCGCGGACGGGCCGGGCATCGGGCGCGGCGCCGGCCGGGAGGGCTCGTCGGCCTCGCGGTAGCCGGGGGGCTGCTCCTGGTAGCCGCCGCCCTGCTCCGGGTAGCCGCCCTGCTCCTGGTACCCGTTCTGGTCGGGGTAGCCGCCGCCCTGCTCCGGGTAGCCACTTTGTTCCTGGTACCCGCCCTGCTCGGGGTAGCCCGGCCAGGCCGGTCCGGCCGCCGGGCCGCCGTACGGCGCGGGGCGCTGCTCGTAGCCGCCGGTGTCGTAGCGGGGCCGGTCGTAGTCCTGCTCGTACGGCTGCTGGTAGTCCTGGCCGCCGTAGCCGCCGGCATCCTCCCCGGTCGGGCCGGGGTACGGCTCGGACGGGGCCTGGGCGGCGGGTGCGGGGGTGGTCGGGACGGCGTTGGCGTCGACCATCACGGCGATCCGCACCGGACGGCTGAGCTCGCGGCTGAGGGCCTCGGTGAGCTGCGGCAGCAGCCGGCCCTCCAGCACCTGCTTGGCCCGCTCGTTGGGGGTCGCCAGCAGGGCGGTGTCGTGCATCATCCACATCGGCTGGGTGCGCTGCACCCACTGCTTGTCCATCTCCCCGACGTCCGGGTCGCTGACCAGCCGCTCGACGACTCTCGCCCAGACCGGGACGAGGTCGCTGTTGACATCAGCCACTGGTGCACGCTTTCTCGGTTCCCCGCGGCTCCAGCAGGGGGTGGTGGATCAGGAGACTGTGGATCGGCGGGTCCGTCTCCGGCGGGCCGACCCCACGAGGAAGAACACGAAGAACAAACCAGACAAGTCCTGCAACGGTAGTCAGCGAACAGGGCCGGATCAAGTCGTTGTCCACAGGCTGTGGGCGAAGCGGGCTCCGGACGCCCTCGGGGGGCCGCTCGAAAAAGCTGGTTTGACCCTCGTGCCCCGTCCCGCGTACCGTAACCAGGTCGAGTTGTCGATGGCCGCTGCCGCATGTCCGCGGGTCCACCCGCTCCATAAGGCGCGCAGCACGGGCGCCGTGGATTGCCCTGAACCCCAGCCGAACTGGGGCGATGGGTCGGATTTCCGAATCAGGGGAGATCACGCGGACGCACGGTGACGGCCAAGCGATCCCCCGTCATCCTACGATTCACCTCAGGAGCCCCCGAGTGAGCAAGCGCACCTTCCAGCCGAACAACCGTCGTCGCGCGAAGACCCACGGCTTCCGGCTGCGTATGCGTACCCGCGCCGGCCGCGCCATCCTGGCTGCCCGCCGTGGCAAGGGCCGCACCAGCCTGTCCGCCTGATCCACGACAGAGAGTCTGTTGTGCTGCCCTCCGAGAATCGGCTGCGGCGGCGCCAGGACTTCGCGACCGCGGTGAAACGCGGTCGCCGGGCCGGCCGGCCCCTTCTGGTCGTCCATCTCAGCAGAGAAGGCGACCCCAAGGGGCAGACCGACCGGACCAGCGACTCCCGCCCGCACGTCGCCGAGGGGACTCCTTCGGCGCGTGCGGGTTTCGTCGTGAGCAAGGCCGTCGGCCCGGCGGTCGTCCGCAACCTGGTCAAGCGCCGGTTGCGGCACCTCGTTCGTGATCGTCTGTCCAGGCTGCCCGCCGGTAGCCTGATAGTGGTGCGTGCGCTGCCCCAGGCCGCGACCGCCTCGTACCAGGACCTCGAACGTGACCTGGACGCGGCGCTGAAACGGTTGCTGAAGGTGGAGTCCGCCACGACGGCGCCGACGGGAGCAGGACGATGAAGTTCCTGCTGATGGGTCTGATCAGGGTCTACCAGTGGACCATCAGCCCACTGCTCGGTCCGGTCTGCCGTTACTACCCCTCCTGTTCGCACTACGGCTACGAGGCCGTGAAGGTGCACGGGGCGGTCAAGGGCGGCGGACTGACCGTGTGGCGCATCCTGCGCTGCAATCCGTGGACGCCCGGCGGGGTCGATCACGTTCCGCCGCGTAAGCATCCGGTGTGGCACCGGCGGCTGCGAGACTGGCTGAGCAGCCGGTCCGCCACCGGACAGCCGGTGACCACGACCCCCGCCGGTCCGGACCCCGAGGGCCCGGCGACCATTGGTCCCGAGGGGCCAATCCACATGTCCAAGGAGCCTGACCGGTGACCTTCTCCTTCCTGAATCCCCTGTACACAGCGGTGTCCTGGATCATCGTCCAGTTCCACTCGCTGTACAGCAACATCTTCGACCCGGACGGTGGCTGGGCCTGGGGTCTGGCCATCGCCTCGATGGTGGTCGTCATCCGGATCTGCCTGATCCCGCTCTTCGTGAAGCAGATCAAGGCGACCCGGGCCATGCAGGCGATCCAGCCGAAGATGAAGGCCATCCAGGAGCGCTACAAGAACGACAAGCAGCGCCAGTCCGAAGAGATGATGAAGCTGTACAAGGAGGCGGGTACCAACCCGTTCTCCAGCTGCCTTCCCATCATCGTGCAGGCGCCGTTCTTCACCGCCCTCTACGGCGTGCTCGCCAAGGTCGCCAAGAGCGAGCCGATCGGCGTCATTCACGGCGACCTGCTGCTGAGCGCCGGCAAGGCGCACATCTTCGGTGCCCCGCTCTCCGCGACCTTCGTCAGCAGCCACGAGACCAGCGTCAAGATCGTCACCGCGGTGATGATCATCATGATGTCGCTGTCGCAGTTCATCACCCAGCGCCAGCTGATGACCAAGAACGTCGACCTCACGGTCAAGACGCCGTTCATGCAGCAGCAGAAGATGCTGATGTACGTCTTCCCGGTGATGTTCGCCGTGATGGGCATCAACTTCCCCGTCGGTGTCCTGGTCTACTGGCTGACCACCAACGTCTGGTCGATGGGCCAGCAGCTGATCGTCATCCACAACAACCCGACCCCGGGCAGCAAGGCGTGGGACGAGCGGCAGGTCCGTCTGAAGAAGGCCGGCCGGCTGAACCCGGACGGTTCGGAGATCAAGGGCGCGCTCTGGGGCCTGCTGCCCCCGTCCAAGTCGACCCTCGACGCCGCCTCGGCGGCGGCCGCCGTGGTCGAGGAGTCGGCGCAGGCGCGCCGCCAGCAGCCCCGCAAGCAGACCAAGGCGCAGCGCCAGCAGAGCGGTGCCGGTCAGCACACCGCCGACCTGACCAAGGACACCGAGGCCCCGGCCGAGGAGCCCGCCGACACCGTCCCGGCCGACTCAGGTACCAAGCCGGCGGCCGCCCAGCAGGGACCGGCCAAGCCCGGCGCGGCCAAGCCGGGCACCGCTCGGCAGCAGCCCAAGCGTGGCGGCCAGCGGCCGAAGAAGAAGTCCTGACCGGCCCTGGACCCGTTGTGACAGCGCGCAGAGCTTCGTTCCCGGCCCACCAATCTGGGCCCATCTCCGAAGGAGTCCATCAGTGACGGAAGGCACCACCTCCGCCGTCGAGGCCGAGGCCGCCGCCAGCACCGACGAGAACGTCATCGCCCGACTGGAGCAGGAGGGCGACATCGCGGCGGACTACCTGGAGGGTCTGCTCGACATCGCCGACCTCGACGGTGACATCGACATGGACGTCGAGGGCGACCGCGCCCTGGTCTCCATCGTCGGTGAGGGCAACGACCGCGCGCTGCAGCGCCTGGTCGGCCAGGACGGCGAGGTGCTGGAGGCGCTGCAGGAGCTGACCCGGTTGGCTGTCCACCGGGAGACCGGGGAGCGCAGCCGCCTCATGCTGGACATTGCCGGCTTCCGGGCCCGCAAGCGCTCCGAGCTGGCCGCGCTCGGTGCCGAGGCCGCCGAGCAGGCGAAGAGCAGCGGCGAGCAGGTCAAGCTGCGGCCGATGACGCCCTTCGAGCGCAAGGTCGTCCACGACGCGGTCGCGGCCGCCGGTCTGCGCAGCGAGTCGGAGGGCGAGGAGCCCGAGCGGTGCGTGGTCGTGCTGCCGGTCTGAGGCCGGCGGTACGACGACCGGCCGCCTCGGCGGCCGGTGGGCTTCACCGGACGCGACCCCGTCCGCCTCGTGCGGGCGGGGTCGTCGTCCCTTCGCGGGGCGTGGGCCCGGCGCGAGATGTTTCACGTGAAACTGTGCGGAGAGCGGGTCGGTGGATCCGGGGATCGGAGAGGTCGAGATGGACACGGAGAACGCGGCCGCTGGCCGGCCGGGGGCGGACGACGTGAATCCGGCCGCTGCGGGGCCGGCCGCCGAGGCGGTCGAGGCGACCGAGGTGCCCGAGCTGGCCGAGGCCCCGGCCGTCGCCCGGGAGGTCTTCGGTGATCGTTTCGACGCCGCGGTCCGCTACACCGAGCTGCTGGCCACCGCGGGCGTGCGGCGCGGGCTGATCGGGCCGCGTGAGGTGCCCCGGCTCTGGGACCGGCACGTCCTCAACTGCGCGGTGCTCGCGGAGCTGCTGCCGGCCGGCTCCACCCTGTGCGACGTCGGCTCCGGCGCCGGCCTGCCGGGCATCCCGGTGGCGCTGGCCCGTCCGGACGTCTCGGTGACGCTGCTGGAGCCGCTGCTGCGGCGGACCACCTTCCTGGAGGAGGTCGTCCGGGAGCTGGGGCTGGAGAACGTCACGGTGCTGCGCGGCCGCGCCGAGGAGATGGTCGGCAAGCTCGCGGTGGACGTGGTGACCGCCCGGGCGGTGGCGCCGCTGGACCGGCTGGCCGGCTGGGGGATGCCGCTGCTCCGTCCGCACGGGCAGATGCTGGCGCTCAAGGGCGACAGTGCCGAGCAGGAGCTGGCCGACTCGCGGGCCGGGCTGACCAAGCTGGGCGCGGTCGAGTGGAGCGTGATCTCGGTCGGCGAGGGCACTCTGGAGACCTCGACCCGGGTGGTCCAGGTCAAGGCGGGGGAGAGCCCCGGCGGGGTGAAGGCCGCGACCCGGCGGGCGAAGGCGGCCCGGGCCGGACGCAACGCCGGCGTCCGGACCGGCGAGCGCAGCCGGGGCGGGCGGCGCCGCAGCCGCTGAGGCGGGTGACGCCGGACACGCTCGACGACGGGCGGGTGGTTCCTCCTGAGGGGGGAGCCGCCCGCCCGTCGGCGTTCCGGTGACCGTCGGGGTGACGGCCGGTCGACGGGAGGACACCGGAGTGTCGCAACGTCAGATTTCCGACATAGCGGGCATGGTGTTTCACGTGAAACGTCGCTCCTTGCTCTCGGGAATCCTCGGCCGCAGCCGGGCGGCGACTGTTGCCGCTCCGGTTTCACGTGAAACACTGACCCCCATGCAGGACTCGGAGACCATCGACCAGATCGATGACACGCCCATCGCGAGGGCTGCCCAGGCTGCGGTTCAGGCGATCGGCCGAGCGGGTGAGGGCCTGCCCCGCCCCGGCGCCACCCGGGTGATCGTGGTCGCCAACCAGAAGGGCGGGGTCGGCAAGACCACCACCACCGTCAACCTGGCCGCCTCGCTCGCCATGCACGGACTGCGCGTCCTGGTCGTCGACCTCGACCCGCAGGGCAACGCCTCCACCGCCCTCGGCATCGACCACCACGCCGAGGTGCCCTCCGTCTACGACGTCCTGGTCGAGGGCAAGCCGCTCGCCGACGTGGTGCAGCCGGTGGTGGACGTCGAGGGGCTGTTCTGCGTCCCCGCGACCATCGACCTGGCCGGCGCCGAGATCGAACTGGTGTCGCTGGTGGCCCGGGAGAGCCGGCTCCAGCGCGCCATCGCCGCCTACGAGCAGCCGCTGGACTACGTCCTGATCGACTGTCCGCCCTCGCTGGGCCTGCTGACGGTCAACGCCCTGGTGGCCGGGCGGGAGGTGCTGATCCCGATCCAGTGCGAGTACTACGCGCTGGAGGGCCTGGGCCAGCTGCTGCGCAACGTCGAGCTGGTGCGCGCGCACCTCAACCCCGCGCTGCACGTCTCGACCATCCTGCTCACCATGTACGACGCCCGGACCAGGCTGGCCGCCCAGGTCGCCGAGGAGGTCCGGACGCACTTCCCGCAGGAGGTGCTGAGCACCGCGATCCCGCGCTCGGTGCGCATCTCGGAGGCGCCCAGCTACGGTCAGACGGTCCTCACCTACGACCCGGGCTCGACCGGGGCGCTCTCCTACCTGGAAGCCGCCCGCGAGCTCGGGCTGCGCGCGGCGGGGACGGGCGGCGGCCCGCTCCTGGGGCAGCAGCGGCACGGCAGCGGTACGGGGCACGGAGCCCCGGTGGCACAGCACGGTACGACGGAGGGTCATCGGTGAGTGGTCGCAGGGGTTTGGGACGAGGGCTCGGGGCGCTGATCGGCCCCGCCGTGCCGGTGGACGGCGGGGCGGCGGCACAGCCCGCGACGGCCGTGCCCACACCGGCCCCGGTGGGGGCGACCGGCGCGACGTCGCCGACCTCGGTACCGACGCTGCCGACCGGCCGCGGCACGGTGGCGGCCCGGGCGGCCGCGGAGAAGCAGGCGCAGCCGGCGCCGGTGGCCGGTGCCTTCTTCGCGGAGCTGCCGCTGGACGCGATCACGTCCAACCCGCGTCAGCCGCGTGAGAACTTCGACGACGACAAGCTGGCCGAACTGGTCGTCTCGATCAAGGAGGTCGGTCTGCTCCAGCCGATCGTGGTGCGCCAGGTCGCGCCCGATCGCTTCGAGCTGATCATGGGCGAGCGCCGCTGGCGCGCCTCCAAGGAAGCCGGGCTGAAGGAGATCCCGGCGATCGTCCGTGCCACCGAGGACGACAAGCTGCTGTTGGACGCCCTGCTGGAGAACCTGCACCGGGCCGAGCTGAACCCGCTGGAGGAGGCGGCCGCCTACGACCAGCTGCTGCGGGACTTCTCCTGCACCCACGACGAGCTGGCCGACCGGATCGGCCGCTCGCGTTCGCACGTCTCCAACACGCTGCGGCTGCTGAAGCTCTCGCCCACCGTGCAGAGCCGGGTCGCCGCCGGGGTGCTGACCGCCGGCCATGCCCGGGCGCTGCTCGGGGTGCCGGACGACGAGCGGCGGGAGCTGCTGGCCAAGCGGATCGTCGCGGAGGGCCTCTCGGTGCGGACCACCGAGGAGATCGTCGCGCTGATGGCCGAGGAGGAGGACCGGAAGCCGAAGCGCCAGGCGCCGAAGGCGGGCAAGCTGATCTCCCCGGCCTTCAACGATCTGGCGAGCCGGCTGTCGGACCGCTTCGACACCCGGGTCAAGGTCGAGGTGTCGCAGCGCGGCGGCAAGCTGGGCAAGGGCAAGGTGGTGCTGGAGTTCGGTTCGGTCGAGGACCTGAACCGGATCCTGGACAGCCTGGCCCCGGGCGAGGACGGTCTGCGGCTGTCTCAGGGCTGAGAGCCGGGCCGGGGACGACACCCGAGGGGTGCATGTTCCGCGTGAGCACTGTTTCACGTGAAACATGCACCCATCGGCGTCTGTGGGGGCATGCTCGACCGTGAAGTGGAGGAGGAGATGCGGGGCATGGGACGCCGGATCGCTCCGCTGACCCTGGACAACCTCGCCGATCTGCCGACGACCTGCCGCTCCTGCGTGTTCTGGGAGCTGGACCCGGTCAGCGGGAAGGCGGCGGTGGAGTCCGGGAAGCCGGAGCTGGAGAAGGAGGGGTGGATCTCCGCGGTGCTGCTGGAGTGGGGGTCCTGCGGCCGGATCGTCTACGTGGACGACCAGCCGGCCGGCTTCGTGCTGTACGCGCCGCCCGCCTACGTCCCCCGGTCGCAGTCCTTCCCGACCAGTCCGGTCTCACCGGACGCCGTTCAGCTGATGGTCAGCCGGGTGGTTCCGGGCTACCAGCGACAGGGGCTCGGCCGGGTGCTGGTGCAGACCGTGGCCAAGGACCTGCTCGGGCGCGGGGTGCGGGCGATCGAGGCCTTCGGCTCGGCCGGTCCTGAGCCGGTCAGCTGCGTGCTGCCGGCCGACCACCTGCTCGCGGTCGGCTTCAAGACCGTCCGCTCGCACCACCGCTACCCGCGGCTGCGGCTGGAGGCGCGCACCACGCTCTCCTGGCGGGGCGATGTGGAGGTGGCGCTGGAGCGGCTGCTCGGCGGGGCGCGCAAGGAGCCGGCGCTGCGGCCGTTCTGAGGCCGGAGGCGGGTGGAAACGACGGCGGCGGGGCTCCCCGGTGTGGGGAGCCCCGCCGCCGTGCGGTCGACGACCGGTCGACCTAGATGAAGCCGTCCAGCTCGCGCAGCAGCGCGGCCTTCGGACGGGCACCGGTGATGGACTTCACCGGCTCGCCGCCCTTGTAGAGGATCAGGGTCGGGATCGAGATCACGTTGTACTCGGCCGCGGTCGCCTGGTTGGCGTCCACGTCCAGCTTGGCGATGGTCAGCTTGTCGCCGTGCTCGGCCGCGATCTCGTCCAGGATCGGGGCGACCTGGCGGCACGGGCCGCACCAGGTGGCCCAGAAGTCGACCAGCACGGGCTTGTCGCTGTCCAGGACGTCGGCCTTGAACGTCGCGTCGGTGACGGTGGTGGTGGCGCCGGCCACGGGAACTCCTCGGGTTCGGACGGAGGGGGCTGCTGCCAGGTGAACAACGGGCGGGCCCGTTCTGTTTCGCCCTGGCCGGGGCGGGGGTGTTTCACGTGAAACGGGTGCACACCCCCGCGGGGGTCGATCGGTGGGGAGGAGGTCAGACCGCCACGGCGGCGCTGGCCTTGGCCTCCAGGTCGTCCAGGGCGGCGAGGTGGCGCTCGGCGTCCAGCGCGGCGGAGCAGCCGGTGCCGGAGGCCGTGATGGCCTGGCGGTAGGTGTGGTCCACGACGTCGCCGGCGCCGAACACGCCCGGGACGTTGGTCCGGGTCGAGGGCGCCTCGACCTTGAGGTAGCCCTCCGCGTCGAGGTCCAGCTGGCCCTTGAACAGGTCGGTGCGCGGGTCGTGGCCGATCGCGATGAACAGGCCGGTGACGGCCAGCTCGCGGGTCTCGCCGGTGGTGGTGTCGCGCAGGGTGACGCCGGTCAGCTTCGGGTCGCCGTGGATGGCCTCGACCGCGCTGTCCCACTCGAAGCGGATCTTCTCGTCGGCGAAGGCGCGCTCCTGCATCGCCTTGGAGGCGCGCAGGCTGTCCCGGCGGTGGATGATCGTGACGCTCTTGGCGAAGCGGGAGAGGAAGGTCGCCTCCTCCAGGGCGGTGTCGCCGCCGCCGACCACGGCGATGTCCTGGTCGCGGAAGAAGAAGCCGTCGCAGGTGGCGCACCAGGAGACACCGCGACCGGAGAGCTTGTCCTCGTTCGGCAGGCCCAGCTTGCGGTGCTGGGAGCCGGTGGTGACGATCACGGCGCGCGCCCGGTGCACGTTGCCCTCGGAGTCGGTGACGGTCTTGATGTCACCGGTGAGGTCGACCGAGACGATGTCGTCCGGGATCAGCTCGGCGCCGAAGCGCTCGGCCTGCGCCCGCATGTTGTCCATCAGCTCGGGGCCCATGATGCCGTCCCGGAAGCCCGGGAAGTTCTCGACCTCGGTGGTGTTCATCAGGGCGCCGCCGGCGGTGACGGCCCCCTCGAACACCAGCGGCTTGAGGGAGGCCCGCGCCGTGTAGAGCGCGGCCGTGTAGCCGGCCGGGCCGGAACCGATGATGATCACGTTACGGACGTCGCTCACTGCATCTCCTGGTTCGCATCGCGACCCGCGCTAGGTGCGGGGAGGGCGGTCCTGCTCCGCCGCCCGGGACAACGACTGACCAGTGTCTCGCATTCCCAGGCGGATCAGTACCAGGCGGCCGCACTGTGGGAGCGGCGCGGCGCCCTGTTCGTCGATCGCATGGGAACGGAGCCCCGGCCCCTGGGACGCCCGCCCCGGGACGTCAGCGGGTGGGCACGGTGCGCTCCAGCACGACCGGGCCGCAGCCGGGGGAGCGCAGGTACACGTCCGCGAACCCGGGCCGGCCGGGCGTCGGGTAGACCAGGACCTCGACCGGGGCGCCCGCGTAGCTGCCGTGGTCGGTGGCCAGCGGCACGCCCTCGGCGGGGGCCGGGCAGGCCGGCGGGGACGACGGTGGGGAGGACGGCGGGGAGGACGGCGGGGAGGCCTGGGTGGTGAGCTCCTGGCGGCCGTCGGCGGGCATCGCGGCGGAGGGCTTGGCGGGCCCGGTCGGGCGCAGCCCGGGGGCGGTGCCCGACCGGGCCAGCAGCTGCTGGATCTGGGTGGCGAGCTGGTCGTCCTGGTAGGTCGGGCCGGCTCCCGCGGCGTGGTCGGCGCGGGAGCTCTGCACGGTGCCGGGGCTCGCGCCGGTGCCGAGGGAGGCGGAGGCGGGGGCGCCGGCGGACAGTGCCGGGTGCTGGTCGTCCTGGCCGGCCGGGTGCAGCAGCAGGGTCGCGCCGAGGGCGATCGCGGCCAGGGCGGCGGTCGCGCCGAGCAGCAGGCCGGCGCGCCGCCGCCGGGGGCGGGGGCGGCCCGGGCCGGTGGGCGCGGCGGGCCGGGAAGGGGGCGCGGCGGGCGCCGCGGCGGTTCGGGTGGCCGGGGCGGGGGCGGCGGCCCGGGAGGCCGCGACGGGGGCGTTCTGGGCCTCCTCCGCCGCCGCCGCGGCGACGGCGGCCGCGGCGAGGGCGGCGTCCAGCCGGGCGGCGACGTCGGCGGGCATCGGCGGGGCCTCGACGGCGCCGAGCAGTGCCTGGACCTCGTCGAGCGCGTCGGCGGTCTCGCGGCACTCGGTGCAGCCGTCCAGGTGCCGGCGCAGCGTCCGGGCGGCGTCGGCGGACTCGACGAGCCCCTCGGCGAGGTCGGCGAGCTCGTCGACGGAGGGGTGGTCCTCGGCGGGGCCGGCGGGGCCGGGGGAGGAGAGGTGGGCCGTCATCGCGTGCTCGCGTCTCCTTCCAGAACCGTCCGACCGGTGTTCGGGCCTGTCCCTGTGACGGTGCCGGCGCCCGTCGGGTTCCCCGGCGCGTTCCGCCGGGGTGGCGGGGCCGCGCCGGGGGCGTTCGGTGTTCTCGGTGTTTCACGTGAAACATCCGGAGCGCCGCCGCTCTCGCGCAGGTGGCGGACCAGCGGGAGGAGCCGGGCCCGGCCCCGGGCGCAGCGGCTCTTCACCGTGCCCACCGGGACGCCCAGCAGCTCGGCGGCCTCGGCGACGGGGTAGCCCTGCATGTCGACCAGGACCAGTGCGGCCCGCTGCTCGGCGGGCAGCTCGGCGAGCGCGGCGGCCAGCTCGCGCTGCACCTCGGCCCGGACCACCGGGGAGTCGGCCGGTTCCGCGGCGCCGACCAGGGTGTCCAGGCGCCGCGGGTCCTCGTCGAGCGGGGTGGTGCGGCGGGTGGCGCTGCGCCGGGCGCGGTCCAGACAGGCGTTGACCACGATCCGGTGCAGCCAGGTGGTGACCGCCGAGCGGCCCTGGAAGCCGGGGGCGGCGCGGAAGGCGGAGACCAGGGCGTCCTGGAGGGCGTCGGCGGCCTCCTCGCGGTCGCCCAGGGTGCGCAGGGCGACCGCCCAGAGCCGGTCGCGGTGGCGGTTCACCAGGAGGCCGAAGGCGTCCGGGTCGCCGGCGACGTGTCGGGCGAGCAGCGCCGCGTCGTCCTCCGCCACCATCACCCCTCGCCCCCCTCGCCGTCGTTCCGCGGGCCGGACCTCCGGTCAGCCGGAGACCTTGACCTCGGCGACCTGCCCGCGGAACTTGCCATCCGTATCCTTCGGCAGGCTGGTCAGCCAGATCAAGAGGTAGCGGGTGTTCGTCGGGGCGTTGAGGGTGAAGTCGACGCTGCTGCCGCTCTTCTTTCCCACGGTCGTGAAGGAGGTCAGCGGCGCCTTCTGCGGGTTGTCCGCCGCCTGGGCGTTCGGGATCCGCAGCTCGGCCGTGGTGGTGCCGACGAACTGGACGTTCACCGAGCTGACGGCGTGCGGAGAGCCGAGGTCGATCAGCAGACCGGTGCCCTCCTTGTAGCCGCCCGGGACGAACTGGTCGTCGTAGCCGTAGGTCGGCCAGCTCGTGTTGGGGTCGCCGTCGATGGCCTTGGGGAGGGCCCAGGCGGATTCCGCCGAGTCGCCCTTCGGGTTGTACGAGAGGGCGGCCTTGGGCGCGATCGGCGTCGGGTTGTGGGTGCTGGCCTGCGGGGTCGGTGCGTCGCTGGTGGCCGTGGCCCGCGGAGTGGTGACCGGTCCGGTGTTGCGCAGGTTGTCCACGAACTGCCAGGAGGCGACGCCGATGGCGCCCAGGGCGACCGTCCAGGCCGTCGCCTTGACGACCCGGCGCAGCCGCCGCCGGGTGCGCCGGTTCGAGGTCGGCCGGGACGAGGCGGGCAGCGGGGCGACGGCCGGGTCGGCCACCCGGGTCGGGTTGGGGGCGGTCGGCAGCGCGTGGGTGTTGTGCCGGGGCGGGGCCGGGAAGGCGGGCAGTTCCGGTTCGGGCTGGCGGATCCGGGGCATCTGCGCGATCGCCCGGGTCAGCTCCTCCGGGGTGGTGATCGGCTCGGCGTGGTGCGGCGGATGGTCGAACAGGGCCCGCGCGGCCAGCTCGGACAGGCCCTTGTGGACGCCCGCGCGGACCTGGTCCGGCGCGGCGTTCTGGAGGCCCTTTGGCAGGCCCTGGAGGTCGTAGCGGTCCTCCGGGTAGGGCCAGCGGTGGGTGAGCGCGGCGAACAGCAGGGCGCCGATCGCGCGGGTGTCGGTGCGCTCGGCGCTGTCGGTGCCGTCCTCGTCGGGCAGCCCGCGCAGGGCGGCGTCCACCGCGATGCCGTTGATCCGGTACTGGCCGCTGTCGGTGCGCAGCACGCAGCGCGGGGTGAGCCGCAGGTGGGCCTGGCCGCGCCGGTGGGCGGCGGCGACCGCGTCGGTCACCTGGCGGACCATCTGGTACGCCTCGTGCGGCTCCATCGGGCCGTCGGCGAGCAGCTTGGCGAGGTCGGAGGCGTGCGGCAGCCACTCCCGCACGACGTAGACCAGCTCGCCCTCCTGGACGGCGTCCAGGACCTGGACGAAGCGCGGGTCGCCGAGCAGGGCGGCGGACTTCGCGGCGGCGAGCACCTTGCGGGCGCGCTGGTGGCCGGAGGCCATCAGGTGGACGCCGACGGCCCGGCGCAGCTTCTCGTCGACCGCGCGCCAGCTGCTGAAGGTCTCGGTCTGGGAGATGCACTCCTCCAGCCGGTACCGGTGGCCGATCGTGTCGCCGCTGTGCCGCATCGGGGCGGGGAGGGTGCGGGGCAGGGTGGCGGTGTCGCGCGGGTCGACGGTGGGCTGCGGGTCGGTGGGGCGGCGCTTGGCGGCCGCGGGCTCCGGGGCGGCGGGCTTGCGCCGGGCGGTGCCGCCGGCGGCCAGCTCGGCGGCGATCTCGTGGACCGAGAGCGGAGCGGTGATCTCCGAGGTCTCCTCGCCGCGGGGGGTGTCCTGGCCGGCGTCGGAGGCGTCGGTGTCCGCGTCGGCGGCCACCGGGGTGTCCGGGGCGGCGGCCCGGTCCTCGGGCGCGTCCTCGGACGGGTTCTTGGAGGAGGTGTCGGCGGCGCCCGCCTTGGCGGCCTTCCCCGCCGTGAGCTCGTCGATCGCCGCGGCCAGTGCGGCCTCGTCCGCCGCCGCGTCAGCTGCTGACGTGTCGACGACCGCCTTGGTGCCATCAGCCACCGTGGTCCTGCCTCCCCTTGTGTCGCCCCGGCTTGAGAGAGTCGCTGGAGCCCGCGGGTTGGCGGCCACGTGCTCCAGGACAATTGTGCCCACTCTTCTCCACCGAGTACGACCGCTGAGGGGCGCGCTCGGTTGCGTGCTGGTGGAGAGATGTGGTGCAGATCCGACACCGGGCCGCCATCTCGCGGCCCGGGCGGAGCCGGGCGCGGGCGGCGGCCCGGCACCCGGCCGGACGGGCGGAGGAGCCGGTGGCTCCCGTTGACACCCGGTCAGGGCGCCCGCTCGTCCGGTCGGTCGGTGTGGTGGATCAGCGGCCCAGCCGGCCGCGCACCATGCCGAGCATGGCGTTGAGCTCCTCGATCCGCAGGCGCTTCGCGATGAGCACGAACACGGCCAGCTGGAGGCCGCCGCCCGCGACGAGGGACAGCACGCTGCCCATCCAGCCGTCGAGCACCTGTTGGACCGCCAGGCTGACGCCGAGGCCGACCAGCGCGGACGGCACACCGGCGGTGGCCAGTCGGCTGTAGGTCTTGCCGATCCGCTTGCTGTCCAGCCCGCCGATCTTCTTCTTCAGCTTCGGCAGTGCGACCGCCACCCCGACGGCGTAGGCCAGACCATAGCCGAAGGCCATCCCGATCACGGTCCACTGGGCGGGCAGCAGGAACCAGCAGAGCACCGAGAACCCGGCCTGGCAGACCGCGACCCAGACGGTGTTGGAGAACGGCGTCCGGGTGTCCTCGTAGGCGTAGAAGCCGCGCAGCATCACGTACTGGGCCGAGTACGGGATCAGCCCGAGCGCGAAGGCCGAGAGCATCAGACCGACGTTGGTGGCGTTGTCCAGGGCCCGGTCACCGCCGCCGATCCCGTAGATCGAGCGGGCGATCGCCGGGCCGAGCGACAGGAACAGGAAGGCGCCCGGGACGACCGCCACCGCGCTGGTGCGCAGCCCGTACGACAGGTCGTCGCGGACGGCGCCGGCGTCCTCGTCGGCCGCCGCCCGGGAGAGCCGGGGGAGCACCGCGCTCATGATCGAGACGGTGATCACGGCCTGCGGGAGCTGCCAGATCAGCAGGGCGTTGGAGAACGCCGCGAGGCCGACGCCCTCGTGGCCGCCCTTCTCGGCGGCGCTGCCGGCGGCGGTGGCCAGCTGGGTGATGACCAGGAAGCCGGCCTGGTTGGCGAGCACGAAGAGGAAGGTCCACTTGGCCAGTCGGGCGGCCTTGCCCAGGCCGTGGCCGCGCCAGTCGAAGCGCGGCCGGTAGCGGAAGCCGGCCGACCGCAGGTACGGGATCATCGCCAGCGACTGGACGACCAGGCCGAGCAGGGTGCCGAGGCCGAGCAGCCGGACGCCCTCGGGCGAGATGCCCTCGGGGGTCACGTGCGTGCCGCTGTAGCCGCCGTACACCCAGATGTAGGCGCCGAAGGTGAAGATCACCACGATGTTGTTGAGGACCGGGGTCCACATCATCGCGCCGAACCGGCCGCGGGCGTTGAGGATCTGCCCCATCACCACGTGGACGCCCATGAAGAAGATGGTCGGCAGGCAGTACCGGGCCAGCGCGACCGTGGTCTCGGCGCGCTCCGCGTTCTCCATCATCGGGTGCGAGATCAGCTGCACCAGCAGCGGTGCTCCGAGCACCGCGAGGAACACCACGCCGCCGAGCCCGACCATCACCAGGGTGAGCAGCCGGCTGGCGTACGCGGTGCCGCCGTCCTCGTCGTTCTTCATGCTGCGCACCAGCTGCGGCACGAAGACGGCGTTCAGCGCGCCGCCGCCGATCAGGATGTACAGCAGGGTCGGCAGGGTGTACGCGGCGTTGTACGAGTCGCCCATGACGGCGACGCCGATGGCCGCGGTGATCACCATGGTCCGGACGAAGCCGGTGCCGCGGGAGACCAGCGTGCCGGCCGCCATGATCGCGCTGGAGTTCAGCAGGCTCGCGACCTTGCCGCCGCCGCCGGCCGCCGGGGCGGGCTCGGCCGCGGGCGCGGGCGCGTACTGCGCGGCGCGCTCCTCGGCGACGAGGTCCGCCAGCGGCTCCACCGCCGGCGGCACCGCCACGGCGGCCACCTGCATGGTGGCCTCGTCCTCGGAGAGCGGCGGGTCGAACTCGATCGGGGGGACGAAGGGGCGGTGCCCGTCCGGGCCGGCGTACTGCTGCTGCCCCGGGTAGCCGCCCGTCGGCGGGTACGGCGCGGGGGCGACCGGCGGCACGGCGGCGGGGGGCGGGGGCGCGACCGGCGGTGCCGTCGGGTGCGCCGGGGCGGGCGGGGGCACCGGCGGTTGGGCCGCGGCCTGCGCCTGGTGGCCGCCGAACAGCGCGTCCACCCCGACGTACTCGGTGGTCTCGCTGTCCCAGGTCGAGTGCGCCGGGCCGGGCTCCCACTGCGGCCGGGGCTGCTCCGGGCCGCCCCACTGGCCGCCGCCGGCCGGAGCCGGGGCCTCCTGCCAGGCGGCCTGCACCGGGGTGTCCCAGCCGGGCTGCACGGGCGGCACCGGGGCCGCGAACGGCGTCGGCGCCGAGTACTGTGCCGGCGGCACCGGCGTCGGGTAGCCGCCGCCCTGCGGCGGCAGCTGCGGCGGCACGTCGTACGCGGTGGCCGGCGGCTGAGGTGCCGCGGGCCGGTCGGCCCGCAGACCGTACGGGTCCTGGCCGGCCTGCGGGTTCCCGTACGCGTCGGCCGCGTACGGGTCCTGGGCGTAGGTGTCGGCCACGTACCAGTCGCCGGACGGCGACTCGGCGCCCGGCCGGTTCTCACCGCGGCCCGGCGGCCGCTCCTCGCTGCGCCCGGTCATGTCACCTCTTCGCTGTCGTGGGGGAGGCCGGCCCGGCGTCGCGGGGTCTCGGCGGTATCAAGGACCAACCTTCTCATCACTGGCGGTCCGATCCCGGCCATCCGCGTTGCTGCCGCGCGGTGTCTGCGTGGGGCCGGCCCCGGTGGATCCGCCGCCGGAGCCGTCCTCGGGGCCGTCACCGGGGCCCTTCCCGGCAGGTCCGCCGGCGCCGCCCCCGGTCTCGCCGTCGGGCTTCTCGCCGCTCGCGTCCCCGCCCGCGCCCTGAGCCCCGTCCCGGGCCTCGTCCGCCGCCGGGTCCTGAGCCCCGCCCGCCGCCGGGCCGTCGACCGGCTGGTCGCCGTCGGCGTGCGGCTGCCCGGCCCGCCGCTTGCGCTGGCGCACGAAGCGCAGCGCGGCCAGCAGCAGCAGGGCGGCGGCGGCCGCGAAGACGTACAGCACGCCGTTGGTCACCGAGGTGACGTCCACCCTGAACTGCTGCGGTTCGCCGTACTTCTGCGGGTTGGGGCCGGTGGTCCAGAGCTGGGCGGTCATGTACACCGGGCCGTTGCTGTGCGCCTCGGCGTTGAACCGGAGGGTGACGCTCTGGGAGGCGGGGATGACCAGTTCCTCCTCCTTGCCCACCCGCAGCCGGTTCGGCTGGGTCGAGGTGAGCACCAGCTTGAGGTTGGTGACGGTCTGGGTGAGGTCGTTGCGGACGCTGACCTGGAGCAGACCGGTGTTGCCGGCGAAGGTGACGACGTTCTTCTTCGGCACCCGGACGGCCCCGGTCAGCTCGTCCAGGTACTTGGCGACGTCCGCGCGGTAGGTGCTGCCGGCCGCCGCGTTGGTGCGCCACTCGGTGGACAGCGAGCGGACCATCGCGGCGCTGAACGGGCCGCGCACCCGCTGGGGCAGGGTGAGCACCCGCATCAGCGTGTCCAGGTTCTGCTGGATCTCGTCGGTGCTGCTCAGCTCGGCCGCGGACAGCTCCGAGGCGCGGACCTGGGCCGGGTAGTCGGCGGCCGCCGGGACGGCGGTGTTGGCCTTCGGGTCGGGCGAGGCCTGGGCCAGGGTGTCCAGCTTGACCGGGGTGAGCCACTTGTTGTCGGAGGCCGTCTGCAGGGCGTCCGCCAGCACCTTGGCGGTGCTCGCGGTCAGGTCGCGCGGCGGCATCACCAGCAGGCCGCGCTGGTTCTGCGGCTGCTCGTGGGTGATCGTGTAGGTCTCGGCGAGGAAGCGCTGGTTCGCCCTGGTCTGCGCCTGCGGGGAGGCGAGGTCGGTCTGGAACAGCGAGGAGACGGTCTCGTCGGCGACCACCGCGTTCTGCCCGTTGCCGATCGGGCGCACCGCGGTCGGGGTGTAGTTCATCGCGTCCGGCTCCGGCATGCTCGCGCCGTTGACCAGGACCAGGCCGTCGCCGGCCTGCTGGGCGATGCCCGCGATCTGCTGGTCCAGGTAGCCCTGGTACGGCCAGGCCACGTCCGAGCGGGTGTCGACGGACAGCCGCCCCTCGACGGTGAGCCGGCCGGCGGTGGCCGCCTTGCCCAGGGCGGTGGCCATCCCGGTCAGGTCGGCGCCGTTGTGCGCGATCGAGGCGAGGTCCGGGTCGGCGTAGGGCAGTGACACCACCTGGCCGCCCGGCTTGGCGACGGCGGCCCGCAGCTTGTCCAGCCAGGCCGTGGCGGCGGCCTGGCCGGTGCCGGGGACGGTGTTGTCGTCCTTGGCCGGCTTGCCGACGTCCTGGCCCGGCTTCTGCACCCGGTACGGCCTGGTCATCGCGAACGCGGTGTCCAGCAGGTCCGGGTCGACCACCCAGGTCAGCCCGGTCATCTTGGCCCCGGTGTCCACCAGCTCGTACAGCCGGCCGCCCGGGGAGAACTCGGCGGTCAGGCTGTCGTCGCGCAGGACGGGGACGGGCTGGTCGTTGTCGGAGTAGGTCTGCGCGGCCAGCACCGGCGCGTGCACCAGCGGCCAGAGCGTGGTGACCTTGCCGGGCTGCGCCTCGGCGCCGCCCGGGTTGTACGGCAGGAAGGTCCGGGCGATGCCCAGCGGCCGGTCGCGCTGGTTGTCGGCGGTCGAGCCCCAGGCGTCCACCGCGAGCTCGTAGACGCCGCTGTCGGACAGCCCGAGGTCGCTCACCGAGACGCTCAGGGTGTAGGGCTGGTTCTGGCCCGGTCCCAGCTCGGGCAGGGCGTACTGCGGGCTGTCCAGCTCCACGCCGTCGTAGCTGCTCGGGCCGCTGCGGGTGGCCACCAGGGACAGGTCGCTGCGCCGCTGCAGCGGCTTGCTGGACAGCGGCTTGCGGACGGCCGCGTGGGCGTTCTTGACCGCGGCCTTGCCGGTGTTGGTGACGTGCCCGGTGATCTTCACGATGCCGTTCGGGCTGGCCACCTGAGGTGCCACCGTCTCGATGGTCATCTCCACCGGGTACTCGGCCGAGACGCCGTTGTCGGCGGTCGGCCGGATGCCGCCCCCGGCGGGTAGCGCCGCGGCCGGGGCGACCGCCGAGAACAGGGCCAGGGCGGCCCCGCAGACGGCGGCGAGGCGGCGGGCCGCCCGTTCCGCGCGCCGCCCCGTACGGTGCCCTTCGACGGGGCGTTCGGTCCTTCCGGGCCGTCGTTCCGCCCCCAGGCCCGAGTGCCGTGCCGGCTCACTCACTCGTTCCGCCCTCGCCGTTCTCGATCGCTCGCTGCTGATGCTGTTCGCTTGACGTTCTTCGCTTGACGCTGTTCGCCGCGCTGGTGCCGCGGGAGCTCCGCCGACCACGGCGGCACGCGACACCGCATCCCCTGTCCGGTGCCCGAGACTCGTCCACCGGCATGGTAACGATGCAGCCCGTGGTGCAGTGTTGCGGGCCTCGGGGTGAGACGCCCAAAACGCGCGGGCGGTTGACCTGTCGGGCCACGTACTCTTGTGAGCCGTGTCCACTGCCAATGAGTCCACCGCGCACCTCGACCGTTCCAGCACCGCCGTCCAGGCCGTCCCAGGCCTGAGCGAGGCCCAGACCCTGGGGCTGCAAGAGCTGCTGCGGGTGTCGCCGGTGGCCGACGAGATCGCCCGTCGGTTCGAGGCGGCCGGCCACCGGCTGGCCCTGGTCGGCGGTTCGGTGCGGGACGCCCTGCTCGGCCGGCTCGGCAACGACCTGGACTTCACCACCGACGCCCGCCCGCAGCAGGTGCTCAGGCTGGTCAAGGGCTGGGCGGACGCGGTCTGGGACGTCGGCATCGCCTTCGGCACGGTCGGCGCCCGCAAGGACACCCCCGAGGGCTCCTTCCTGATCGAGATCACCACCTACCGCTCCGAGGCGTACGACCGGACCTCCCGCAAGCCCGAGGTCACCTACGGCGACACCATCGAGCAGGACCTGGTCCGCCGGGACTTCACCGTCAACGCGATGGCCGTCGACCTGCCCGGCCGCGGCTTCGTCGACCCGCACCACGGCCTGGAGGACCTGGAGGCCCGGGTGCTGCGCACCCCCGCGACCCCCGAGGAGTCCTTCTCCGACGACCCGCTGCGGATGATGCGCGCCGCCCGCTTCGCCGCCCAGCTCGACTTCGAGCCGGCCCCCGAGGTCGTCGCCGCGATGACCGCGATGGCCGAGCGGATCACCATCGTGTCCGCCGAGCGCGTCCAGGCCGAGCTGAACAAGCTGCTGCTGGCCAAGCATCCGGTGAAGGGCCTGCGGCTGCTGGTCGACACCGGCCTCGCCGACCACGTGCTGCCCGAGCTGCCCGCACTCCGGCTGGAGCGCGACGAGCACCACCGGCACAAGGACGTCTACGAGCACTCGCTGACCGTCCTGGAACAGGCCGTCGACCTGGAGCAGGACGGCCCGGACCTCACCCTGCGGCTGGCCGCGCTGCTGCACGACATCGGCAAGCCGCGCACCCGCCGCTTCGAGTCGGACGGCCGGGTCTCCTTCCACCACCACGAGGTGGTCGGCGCCAAGATGACCCGCAAGCGGATGCGCGAGCTCAAGTACTCCAAGGAGCTCACCGAGGACGTCTCGCAGCTGGTCGAGCTGCACCTGCGCTTCCACGGCTACGGCGGCGGCGAGTGGACGGACTCCGCGGTGCGCCGCTACGTCACCGACGCCGGACCGCTGCTGGAGCGCCTGCACAAGCTCACCCGCTCCGACTGCACCACCCGCAACCGCAAGAAGGCGGCGGCGCTGTCGCGCACCTACGACGGCCTGGAGCAGCGGATCACCGAGCTGAAGGCCAAGGAGGAGCTGGACGCCGTCCGCCCGGCGCTGGACGGCAACCAGATCATGGAGCTGCTCGGGCTCAAGCCCGGCCCGCAGGTCGGCAAGGCGTACAAGCACATGCTCGAACTCCGGCTGGAGCACGGCCCGCTGGAGCACGACGAGGCGGTGGCCGCGCTGCGGGCCTGGTGGGCCGAGCAGCAGGGCTGAGCGACGCCGCGAGGGGTGGTCCCGGCGTCGGCCGGGACCACCCCTCGGGCGTGCCGGGTCAGCCGTGCAGGCTCTGCAGGCAGAGCACGTAGTCGAGGGCCGGCAGGTTGGAGTAGGTGCGGGTGTAGGTGCTGTCCGACTTCGGCTGCTTCTCGCAGACCTTCTCGTCGGACGTGGCCAGGTACTTGAAGACCACCTTGTACTGGGCGCGGGAGTCGCCGCAGGGCAGCATGGTGATCTTCGGGTTGGCGTCGTGGGTCGCGCCGGTGCCGTTCTCGTTGCGCAGGCAGTCGCCGGGGTTGGCCCGGTCGATGCTGTCGGCCGCGGTGCTGGGGGCGGTCGGCGGCGGCAGCGTGATGGTGGGCACCGGCGGCAGGCTGAACGTCGGCGAGGGGAACGGCCGCGGCGCGTGGGTCGGCAGCGGCGGCGCCGAGAAGGTGGTCACCGGGGGCACCGCCACCGTCGGTACCGCGATCGGCGCGGCCGGGCCGTCGTCCTTCGGGCCGAGCACCCCGGTGGCGGCCAGGACGAGCGTGACGACCACCGAGAGCGGCAGCAGCAGCATCAGCGCGTGCGGCCGCCGGCCCAGCGGGACGCCGGGGTCGAGCTGGGGGCCGTGGCTGCCCGGGACGGGCGGCGGCAGCCGCTTGACCTTGCCGTTGGCGGCGAGGTTCAGCAGCAGGGTGATCGGCGCCAGCAGCACCGACGCCGGGCTCCACCAGCCCTGGACCAGGGTGCGGGCGGACAGGTCGCGCACCGTCGCCGTCCCGCAGGTGCGGCAGAACGGGCCCGGCATCCGCAGCATCCGGTAGGCCAGGACCAGGCCCTGGTGGCCGCGGACGGTGGCGTCCACGGCCGGGAAGCCGCCGCAGAAGCGGCAGGCGGGACCGCCCTGCGGCGCCGGCGGCGGGTACCCGTACCCGTACCCGTACCCGTAGCCGGGCGCGGGCTGCGGGGGGTAGCCGTACGGCTGGTCGGGCGGCGGCGGGGCGGCCGGGTAGCCGTAGCCGGGCGGCGGGCCCGGCGGCGGGGGCGGGGTCGGCCGGGCGTAGGGGTTGTCGGTGGCGTACGGGTTGCCGTCGTCGGGCGGCGGGGCGCCGTACGGCAGTTGGGGCGGCGGAACGGACAAGAGATCCCCCGGGATGCGGTGGTGGTGGAGAGGTCAGGCCTTCCCCGGCAGCGGGGCTCCGGCCGGGGTCATCGGGCCGAGGCAGAGCACGTACCGCTTCTTGTTCCAGCGGCGTCCACTCTTGCCCGAGACGGCGCTGGTGGTCTGCGGCGTCTGCCGGCAGCGGTTCACGTCGGTGGTGTCGCCGAATGTCGACAGGACCCGGTAATTCGCTTTGGCGTCAGTGCACTTGACGATCTCGACATCGCGCGTGCCGCTCACCCGGACGCAGTCGCCGGGCTTGGCGCTGCTGACGCTCGGCCCGCTGACGAAGTAGCCGACGGCCAGCGCGAGGCAGCCGCCGACCACGCCGACGATCCGCAGCTTCGCCTTGACGCCGCGCTTCGCGGGGGGTGCCTCGGCGGCCGGGGCGACCGGCGGGTAGCCGTACGGGCCGGCGGGCGGCTGCTGGCCGTACGGCGGTTGGGCGGCGTGGCCGGGCGGTTGCTGGCCGTAGGCCGGGGGCGGTCCGAAGCCGGGGGGCCCGGGCTGGGGCGGCCCGGGTTGCGGCGGTCCGAAGCCGGGAGGCCCGGGCTGGGGCTGCGACGGGATGTACGGCACCTGCCCGTACGGCGGGGCCGGCTGCGGGGGCGGCCCGTACGGCGGAGGTGGCCCGTACGGGCCGGGCGGTGTGCTCATCAGTTCGTCCCCCGAGGCCGAGTGCTGTCGCTCCGACAGGTCTGACGTACCTTAGCGACTCGGTCGGACGCCCCCGTTCCGAGGGGCCGAGGGCCTTCAGGAGGCCTGGTCGCCGGGGAGCGGCCCGTACCGCCGGGCGGAGCGCAGGTAGAGGAGCGCGGCGAGCCCGTACACCGCGGCGACCCCGACGACCACCACGACCGAGCGGCCGGAGAGCGGCAGCACCAGCGCCGTGACCAGGGCGGCGGTCACGAAGGCGACGTTGAACAAAACGTCGTAGATCGCGAAGACCCGGCCGCGGTACTCGTCCTCGACCGACTCCTGGACGACGGTGTCGGCGCAGATCTTGGTGCCCTGGGTGACCACCCCGAGCAGCAGCGCCGCGATCAGGCAGGGCAGCAGGGTGAAGCTCAGGCCGAGCGCCGGGACGAAGAGCACCGGGGCCGCCAGGCAGACCGTCATCCAGCCGGCCAGGCCGAGCCGCCGGGTGCACCAGGGGCTGATCACCGCGGCGACGAAGAACCCGGCGGCGGACAGGCCGACCGCCTGGCCGAGCGTGACCAGTCCGGCCGCGCTGTCGGCCGGGTCGTTGAAGGTGTACCGGGCGAGCATCACCACGACCACGATCAGCACGCCGTAGCAGAACCGGGCCGCGGTGACGGCGGCCAGCGCGTGCACGGCGGGCCGGCAGTCCCGCACCAAGTGGCGTACGGCGGCGCCGAGTTCGACGGCGGCGCGGACCAGCGCCTGGCCGAGTGCCGGGCGGTCGCCGTGCTTCTCCGGGCCGAGCAGGTCGCGGTCCATCCGGCGGGCGGCCAGCGCGGCCGACAGGTAGAGCAGGGCGGCCACCGTGACCAGCGCGGCGTCGGCCTTCGGCCCGGGGGTCATCACCTGGTGCAGCAGGAAGCCGACCCCTCCGCCGGAGGCGGCGGCGACGGTGCCCAGCGTGGGCGAGAGCGCGTTGGCGGTGACCAGCTGGTCCTGCTCGACCACCCGGGGCAGGGCGGCGGACAGGCCGGCCAGGATGAACCGGTTGAGCGCGGTGACCAGCAGCGCCGAGGCGAAGAACAGCCAGGTCGGCGCCTCCGCCAGGAGCAGGGCGCCGGTGACGAGGCCGAGCCCGAAGCGGGCCAGGTTGCCGTAGTAGAGCACCTGGCGGCGGCGCCAGCGGTCCAGCAGCACCCCGGCGAACGGGCCGATCACGGAGAACGGCAGCAGCATCACGGCCAGCACCGAGGCGATGTCGGCGGGGGAGGACTGCTTCTCCGGGGAGAACACGACGTAGGCGGCGAGCGAGACCTGGAAGACGCCGTCCGAGAGCTGGGAGAGCACCCGGGCGGTCAGCAGCCGCCGGAAGTCCCGGCCGCGGAGCAGACCGAGAAGCGTGGCACGGTGTGCGGACTGGTGGGTGCTGCCGTTCTCGGTGATCGCCACCCGCCCAGAGTGCCATGGAACCGGCCGCTGTTTCACGTGAAACATTCGTCGAGAAACGGTGGAGGGCCCACGATCCGATGATCGTGGGCCCTCCGGCGCGGCCGGCGGCGGTCACCCGCCGCCGGCTCCGGCGCGCTACCTCAGCGCTCGACCTCGCCGCGGATGAACTTCTCGACGTTCTCCTTGGCCTCGTCGTCGAAGTACTGCACCGGCGGGGACTTCATGAAGTACGAGGAGGCCGACAGGATCGGGCCGCCGATGCCGCGGTCCTTGGCGATCTTCGCGGCGCGCACGGCGTCGATGATGACACCGGCGGAGTTCGGGGAGTCCCAGACCTCGAGCTTGTACTCCAGGTTCAGCGGGACGTTGCCGAACGCGCGACCCTCGAGGCGGACGTACGCCCACTTGCGGTCGTCCAGCCAGGCCACGTAGTCCGACGGGCCGATGTGGACGTTGTCGGCGCCCAGCTCGCGGTCGCGGATCTGCGAGGTGACGGCCTGGGTCTTGGAGATCTTCTTGGACTCCAGGCGCTCGCGCTCGAGCATGTTCTTGAAGTCCATGTTGCCGCCGACGTTCAGCTGCATGGTGCGCTCGAGGATGACACCGCGGTCCTCGAACAGCTTGGCCATCACGCGGTGCGTGATGGTGGCGCCGACCTGGGACTTGATGTCGTCACCGACGATCGGCACGCCGGCCTCGGTGAACTTGTCCGCCCACTCCTTGGTGCCCGCGATGAACACCGGCAGGGCGTTCACGAAGGCGACCTTGGCGTCGATGGCGCACTGGGCGTAGAACTTGGCGGCGGCCTCGGAACCGACGGGCAGGTAGCAGACCAGGACGTCGACCTGCTGGTCCTTGAGGACCTGGACGACGTCGACCGGGGTCTCGTCGGACTCCTCGATGGTCTCCCGGTAGTACTTGCCCAGGCCGTCGAGGGTGTGGCCGCGCTGGACGGTGACGCCGGTCGGCGGCACGTCGCAGATCTTGATGGTGTTGTTCTCGCTGCTGCCGATGGCGTCGGCCAGGTCGAAGCCGACCTTCTTGGCGTCGACGTCGAACGCGGCGACGAACTCCACGTCGCGGACGTGGTACTCACCGAACTGGACGTGCATCAGCCCGGGGACCTTGCCGGCCGGGTCGGCGTCCTTGTAGTACTCGACACCCTGCACCAGCGACGCGGCGCAGTTGCCCACGCCCACGATGGCTACGCGAACCGAACCCATTCCGGTTGCTCCCTGTGATCTCATGAGGGCCGCCGGGGTCGACGGCACTCGTCCTGCTTCTTCGATGACTGCTTGTACGGGCGCGAGGCGCCCACTCCTGCCGCGCGGCACAGGGCTGACGCGGTGTCAGCGCTCCTGGGCGGAGCGCCCCGGGCGGTCGTACGGTGGCCCGGGCGGGTCCTGGGACCCTTCCTCCTGGTCACGGCCGTCCGAAGTCTTGTGGGGTACGGCGGTGGTGTTGCCGCCGGTCGCGGGCCCGGTCCGGCCGGTGCGGTTGGCCCGCTCGGTCTCGATCAGCTCGTTGAGCCACCGGACCTCGCGCTCCACCGACTCCAGTCCGTGCCGCTGCAGCTCGACGGTGTAGTCGTCGAACCGCTCGCGGGCCCGGGCCAGCGAGTTGCGCATCTTCTCCAGTCGCTCCTCCAGCCGGCTGCGGCGCCCTTCCAGGACGCGCATCCGCACGGCCCGGTCGGTCTGACCGAAGAACGCGAAGTGGACGCCGAAGTGCTCGTCCTCCCAGGCGTCGGGCCCGGAGTCGGCGAGCAGCTCCTCGAAGCGCTGCTTGCCTTCGGGGGAGAGCCGGTAGACGGTCTTGGACCGCTTGCCGTTGAGCGCGGTGGCCGGGACGTACTCGACGTCCGGGTTGTCCTCGACCAGGAAACCCTGGGCGACCAGGCTCTTCAGGCACGGGTAGAGCGTTCCGTACGAGAACGCCCGCAACGTTCCGAGCAGGACGTTGAGCCGCTTGCGCAGCTCGTAGCCGTGCATCGGGGCGTCGTGGAGCAGACCGAGAACGGCGAACTCCAGCACTCCTGAGCGCCTGCCCATTGCCGTCGTCCTCCTTCCTCTCGGCCGTTGATCCGGCCGCTGCATCGGGCGGTATGCCGCGTCGATGTATCGGCTCGATATATCGAGAACACTAAACCGGGTCCTCGGAACGGGCAAGGGGGGCACGCGTGAAGGTGATCACAAGCCGACGCGCAGGAGTGATTGGCAACGGGCGTGTAATGATCTGCTGCCGTTTTGCGGTCATTGGGGACTGATGCCCGATTAGTTGGGATTCCCGGCTGCGTACGCTGTCGCGTGTGCACGAGGACCACCTCCGGGGTTAGGGCGGTTGGCGGGCATCGGACGTGAACCCTGCCTTCAGGCTGGAACCGCCTGGCGAGGAGTGGCTGCAACATGAGTGAACGACGGCGAAGGACGCCCAGCCCGGGCGGTGACGGGCAGCAGCCCCCGGGTGGTGGTGGCCGTCAGGGCGGACCCGGCCGGGACGAGGTGAGCTCGGACGGCATCGGCCGCCGGCGCCCCCCCGGCGAACGGGAGACCGCTCAGCAACCCCGGATGGGCCGCGCCGAGATGCGCAAGGCCGCCCAGAAGGGCGGCAAGGGCGGCCGGCGCGGTGCTGCCGCCGCCACCGCGTCCGCGGCCGCCGCCGCAGGCCCCGGCAAGAAGCGGTTCATCGACTACCCGCGCTTCGGCAAGACCGGCGTCCGGCGCTGGCTGCCGTCCTGGCGGCAGTGGCTGAGCGGCTTCCTGATCTTCTTCGCCACCTGCGTGGGCGGGGTGTTCTACCTCTACCAGACCACCGAGATCCCGCAGCTCAAGGATCTGATGAAGGACCAGAACACGATCTACTACTGGGCCGACGGCTCGGAGATGACCCGCAAGGGCGAGACGAACCGTCAGATCGTCGAGCTCTCCGACATCAGCCCCAACCTGCAGAACGCCGTGATCGCGGCGGAGAACCAGACCTTCCGCGAGGACAGCGGCATCGACCCCAAGGGCATGCTCCGCGCCGTCTACAACATGGCCAAGGGCGGCGAGACCCAGGGCGCCTCGACGATCACCCAGCAGTACGTCAAGAACGCGTACCTCAGCCAGGAGCAGACCCTCAGCCGCAAGCTGAAGGAATTCTTCATCACGCTGAAGATCAATCAGAAGATGCAGAAGCCGGACATCCTCAAGGGGTACCTGAACACCAGCTGGTTCGGCCGCGGCTCGAACGGCGCCCAGGCCGCCGCACAGGCCTACTACGGGGTCGACGCCAAGGACCTCGACCTCTGTCAGAGCGCCATGCTGGCCGGCCTGTTGAAGGGCGCGTCGTACTACGACCCGACGAAGCCGGAGAACAAGGAGCGGGCCCAGGGGCGGTGGGCCTGGATCCTCGAGAACATGGTGAAGACCAAGGCCATCACCCCGGAGGAGCGCGCCAAGTGCGCCACGTTCCCCGACCCGATTCCGGTGAAGCCCAACTCCAGCATGAACGGTGAGGTCAGCTACCTGGTCGACACCGCCAACAAGTACCTGATGGCCACCGACAAGTCGATCACCCAGCAGGTGATCGACAAGGGCGGCCTGAAGGTCTACACCACCTTCGAGAAGGACAAGGTCGACGCCCTGAAGAAGGCCGTCGACGACGTCAAGGGCGAGAACCTCAACGCCCAGAAGCGCCCCAACAACGACACCTTCATCCAGTTCGGCTCCGCCAGCATCCGCCCCGGCGACGGCGCGATCGTCGCCCTCTACGGCGGCGACGGCGTGGAGAACGGCCACTTCGACAACAACGCCGACGCCATCGGCGTCCAGGTCGGCTCGACCTTCAAGCCCTTCGTGCTGGCGACCGCCATGCAGATCGGCGTCCAGACGGCCACCGACGACAAGGGCAAGCCGAAGCGGATCAACGCCGACAGCCGCTACCTGTCCGACGACATGTCCGAGATCCGCAAGCCGGACGGCTCGTTGGTGATCGGCGACGACGGCAAGCCCTACCGGCAGAAGAACGAGGACTCCGGCAAGCGCGGCTACGTCTCGCTGCGGGCGGCCATGCAGAACTCCTACAACGTGCCCTTCGTCCAGCTCAACCAGGACGTCGGCGGTCAGAACGTGGCCAACATCGCCGAGCAGATGGGCGTCCGGAAGGAGAGCTTCGCCGACCCGAAGACCCCGACCTTCGCCCTCGGCACCTCCACCATCAGCCCGATCCGGATGGCCACCGCCTACGGCACCCTGGCCGCCAGCGGCAAGGAGGCCGAGCCCTACTCGGTCACCAAGGTCGAGGTGAACGGCACCGAGCGCCCCGGCTTCGGCAAGAAGGACTCCAAGGTCGCCCTGGAGCCGGCCGTCGCGGACAACGTCACCGACGTGCTGGTGAACGTGGTGAAGAACGGTACCGGTTTCAAGGCCAAGGAGCTGGGCCGCCCGGTGGCCGGCAAGACCGGTACCACCGACCAGAACAAGTCGGCCTGGTGGGTCGGCTACACCCCGCAGCTGGTGACCAGCGTCGCGATGTGGCGCGAGGACCCGAGCAAGCACGAGCGGCTGTCGCTCAACGGCACCGGCGGCAAGGAGTCCATCCACGGCGGTGACATCCCGACCGACGTCTTCACCCGGTACATGAAGGCCGCGCTGGCCAACGAGAAGAAGGTGGACTTCCCGGCCCCGCAGCCGGTCGGCACCGAAGTGGACTCCTCCGGCGCCCCGGTCTCGCCGAGCATGACGCCCACGCCGACGACGAGCGAAACCCCGTCGGCCCCGCCCGCGACCCAGCCGGCCAACAACCAGCCGCCGCCGACCAACAACAACCAGCCGCAGCCGCCCGTGTCCAGCCAGGGCCCGGGCTGTGTCCCGGGCGTGGACTGCCCGGGCACGCAGCCGAGCCAGACGCCGTCGCACACCAGGACCAACCCCGGTCCGACGAACAGCTGCGGGCTCCTCGGCTGCACCACGCCCCCGCCCACGGCGCCGCCGACGGACCCCCCGCCGACGAGCAGCAAGCCGACCGGCAAGCCGCCGACCCCGTCCTCGACCGGCGGTGGCGGTGGGCAGAACGCGCTGCTGCCCTGACCACCACCCGCTGAGCGGATGAACCGAACGGCGGTGGCGGCCCTCTCCGGAGGGCCGCCACCGCCGTTTCGTCATGATTCGCCGTGCCGCCGGGCGACGGAGGCCGGGCCCGTTGCGGGGTCCTCCTCGTCCCGGTGGGGCCGGTGCGGCAGGATGTCCGGCATGACGTCGAGCGATCGTGACGAATCCGCAGGGCCGGTCGGGCCCGGCGACGCCGCAGGACCGGTCGGGCCGGCCGTCGCCACGGCCGCGCCGCCGGTCAACACCGTGGTCGTCCCGGCCGACGAGGACCCGGTGGCGGCGGCCGGCAGCGAGGTGATCGGCGGCCCGCCGGGCCGCCGGGCGCTGCTGGGCGTCTCCTGGTGGATCCCGGCGCGCTTCCTGGCGCTGGCGGTGATCGTGATCTCGGTGCTCGGCATGGTGCAGAAGGCGCCCTGCTACAACCAGGCCTGGTTCCAGCCGGGTTCGCCGCAGTACATCCACGCCTGCTACAGCGACATCCCGCACCTGTTCTCCGGCCGCGGCTTCTCGGCCGGGCTGCACCCGTACGTGGACCGCATCCCGGGCACCTCGGGGGATCTGCAGTACCTCGAATACCCGGTGCTGACCGGCCTGTTCATGCAGGTCGCGGCCTGGCTGACGCCCGGCGCCGGCACCGCGCAGGACCAGGAGCGGTGGTTCTGGGCGATCAACGCGGGGCTGCTGATGGCCTGCGCGGTGGTCGCCGTGGTGGCGCTCTCGCGCACCCACCGCCGCCGCCCCTGGGACGCCCTGCTGTTCGCGCTCGCGCCCGTCCTGCTGCTGAACGGCACGGTCAACTGGGACCTCCTCGCGGTCGCGCTGGCCGCCGTGGCGATGGCCTGGTGGTCCGGCTCCCGGCCCGGCTGGGCGGGTGTCTTCATCGGCCTGGCCACTGCGGCCAAGCTCTACCCGGTGCTGCTGATCGGCCCCCTGCTGGTGCTCTGCTGGCGAGCCGGGAAGTGGCGCGAGTTCCGGGTGATGCTGGCCGGCGCGGCCGGCTCCTGGCTGCTGGTCAACCTGCCGATCATGGCGGCCAACTGGCAGGGCTGGTCGACCTTCTACGTGTTCAGCAAGCACCGCGCCGAGGACTACGGCTCGTTCTGGCTGATCCTGATGCAGAGCCGGGGTACGGGGCTGGCCGACCTCGACGTCTACATCGGCGTGCTGATGGTCCTCGGCTGCCTGGCCATAGCGTGGCTCGGCTTCTCGGCGCCCCGCCGCCCGCGCTTCGCGCAGCTGGCCTTCCTGGTGGTCGCCCTGTTCGTGCTGGTCAACAAGGTGTACTCGCCGCAGTACGCGCTCTGGCTGCTGCCGCTCGCGGTGCTGGCCCGGCCGCGCTGGCGGGACTTCCTGATCTGGCAGGCCTGCGAGGTGCTGTACACCCTGGGCATCTGGTCCCACCTGGGCTTCGTCACCGGGCCCAAGCAGCACGGGATCGGCGAGGCCTGGTACCACTTCGCGGTCGTGCTGCACCTGCTGGGCACGCTCTACCTGGTGGTCATGGTGGTCCGCGACGCCCTGCAGCCGGACCGCGACCCGGTGCGCTGGGACGGCAGCGACGACCCGTCGGGCGGGGTGCTCGACCGGGCCCCGGACGTGTTCGTGCTCGGCACCGCCCGGACGCTGCGCGAGGAGGAGAGCTACGCCGGATACGCGCCGGCCGGCTCCGAGCAGTGGCTGGACGAGCCAGGACTGCCGGAGCCGGCCGAGAAGGCGTAGCCGCTCTCAGGCGCTTCGCACGCCCTAGCGGTCCACCACGCGGTCGAAGTGCGTGGTGGTGTGCCGGACCTGGAGGCCGAGCTCCTCGCCGATCGCGGGGGGCTTGGTCTCGCCGTCCAGGAACAGCAGCGAGACCTGCATGTGCGGCGGCTCGGCGAACCAGAGCTGCTTGCCGGCCCAGTGGAACGGCGACTTGGTCTTGTTGACGGTCGCCAGGCCGGCCCGGGCGATGCCCTTGGCCCGGGAGGCCATGGTCTGCACGTACTTCGGCGCCTCCAGGCCGATGCCGTGCGCGGTGCCGCCGGCCACCACCACGATGTGGCCGTCGGCCGGCGCGGGGTGCTGGCGGTAGCCGTAGCGGTCGCCCTTCTTCACCGGGGTGACGTCCAGCACCGTGGCCCGGACCTCCAGCGCGCCGTGGTCGCCCAGCCAGAGCCGGGTGCCGATCCGGGCCCGGAAGACGATGTCCGGGTAGCGCTGGGCCAGCTGCTCCATGCCGGCCGCGCCGAGGTGGCTGACGTACACGGTGTGCACCGGCACCCCGGCCGCCCGGGCGGTGTCCACCCAGTGGACGACCTCCTCGGTCGGGCTGGAGCCGTCCGGCCGGTCCATCGGCAGGTGCAGCGCCAGGCCCTCGAAGGCGACGCCGTCCAGCTCGGCGGCGACGGCCGTGAGGTCGGCGGCGCTCACCCCGTGGCGGCGCATGGAGGTCATGCACTCCACCACCACCCGGGTGCCGTGCAGCGCCCGCAGCGCGTCCAGGTTCGCCACCGTCCGGATCACCCGGGCGTGCGGCAGCGGCAGGGCCTCCTCGCCGACCCGGTACGGGGTGAGCACCAGCAGCTCGCCGCCGTACCATTCGGCGGCGTCGGCCGCCTCGTACGCGGTGCCGACGGCCAGCACACCGGTGCCCAGCAGCGTCGCCTCCTCGGCCAGCCGGTGGTTGCCCAGGCCGTAGCCGTTCCCCTTGGCGACCGGCACCAGGCCGGGGAACTCGGCGAGGACGGAGCGCTGGTGGGTGCGCCAGCGTTCGGTGTCGAGGTAGAGCGACAGCGTCATCGGGTCAGCCTCCTCAGCGGCGGGACATGTAGAGGTCGAGGGCCTTGTGCAGCAGCTTGTTGAGCGGGAAGTCCCACTCGCCGAGGTACTCGGCGGCCTGGCCGCCGGTGCCGACCTTGAACTGGATCAGGCCGAACAGGTGGTCGTTCTCGTCCAGAGTGTCGCTGATGCCGCGCAGGTCGTAGACGCCGCCGCCGAGCGCGTAGGAGTCGCGCATCATCCGCCACTGGATCGCGTTGGACGGCTTGACCTCGCGCTTGTGGTTGGCCGAGGCGCCGTAGGAGTACCAGACGTGCTCGCCGACCACCAGCATCGTGGTCGCGGCCAGCGGCTCGCCGTCGTGGTAGGCGATGTAGAGCCGCATCCGGTTCTGGTCCTCGGCGGTGAGGGCCTTCCACATCCGCTGGAAGTAGGACAGCGGGCGCGGGGTGAACTTGTCGCGCTCGGCGGTCACCAGGTAGAGCTGGTGGAAGATCGGCAGCTCGTCGTAGCCGCCCTGGTACACCTCGACGCCGCTCTTCTCGGCCTTCTTGATGTTGCGGCGCCAGAGCTGGTTGAAGTTCTTGTGGATGTCGTCCAGCGAGCGGTTGGCCAGCGGCACCTGGAAGACGTAGCGGGGCTGGACGTCGCCGAAGCCGGCGCCGCCGTCCTCGCCCTGCAGCCAGCCGGCCTTGCGCAGCCGGTCGGCCACCTCGAAGGCGCGCGCCTCGTACCAGTCGGCCTCGACGTCGCGCAGGCGCTTGGCCTGCTTGCCGGCGATGGCCTCCTTGATGGTGGGGGCGTTCCAGCGGCGGATGACGATCGGCGGGCCCATCTTGACCGAGAACGCGCCCTGGGACTTGAGGTGGGCGAGCATCGGGGAGAGCCAGCGGTCGAGGTCCCGGTCGAACCAGTCGATGACCGGGCCCTCGGGCAGGTAGGCGAGGTAGCGCTTGAGCTTGGGCAGCTGCCGGTAGAGCACCAGGCCGGCGCCGACGAGCTGGTTGGCCTCGTCGAACCAGCCGATCGACTCCGAGCGCCACTCGGCCTTCACGTCACCCCACGACGGCACCTGCATGTGGCTGGCCGAGGCGCGGCTCCTGATGAAGGCGAGGTGCTCCTCGCGGGTGATCGTCCTCAGGCGCAGGCTCATTGCTCGGTGCTCCTCGTCGGTCGGGCTGCGGTGGGCCCAGGTTCTCGGGCTGACCCTATCGTCCGGGGCCCGGGCGCCCGCCGCTGCGGGCGCGACGGCGCCCCCGTCGCGTACCTGTCTCCTTGCAGATACGCCACGGGGGCGCCGAGGGTTCCGGAACGGGTGCGACCGGGGCGGCTCAGCCCCAGAGGCCGCCCCGGGCGATGCCGAGGTAGAAGCCGATGGCGGAGGCGCCGAGCGTGATCATCAGCACGAAGCGCTCGGCCGTGGTGACCGAGACGAACATGCCGAGCAGCCCCGTGATGATCCCGAACAGACCGGTCCACGAGGTCAGCAGGTGCAGGTTGTGGAAGAACGAGGTGGTGAAGGCGATCACGCCCAGCACGGCGGTGAGGCCCACCAGGGCGTTCTCGCGGGGGTGCGGGTGGCCGTCGGTGTTCAGTGTGAGCGCGGGCATGCGGTGGACGGACTGGGCCATGAGTCCCACCTCCTGGCGTGGAGACGAACGGGCAGGAATCCCGTTCCGTCCAGATTGCGGCGGTTGGGTCGGTCTCACAACCCCTATGCGTTTTGTTCGGCCGTCCGGGTGCGGGTAGGCTGTGCCGTCTGCACTGGTGTAGTTGTGCCCCCTTGCGCCCTCTTCCGGGCGACCACCCCGTCGGGTGAGCGGGGCCCGATTGTCGGACCCGGCCGCTACGGTGGCCGGTGTCGTCACTGCTCCGGTGCCGACGCTGCACAACCCTCCTGCCACGGAGAGACCGTGGCCGTTGAGTCCAAAGGAGGTGGGTTACCCATGCGTCACTACGAGGTGATGGTCATCCTCGACCCCTCGGTCGAGGAGCGCGCTGTCTCCCCCCTGATCGAGAACTTCCTCACCGTCGTCCGGAACGCCGGCGGCAAGGTGGAGAAGGTCGACACCTGGGGTCGTCGCCGTCTGGCTTACGAGATCAACAAGCAGTCCGAGGGCATCTACTCGGTCATCGACCTGAAGGCCACGCCTGAGGTCGTCAAGGAGCTCGACCGCCAGATGGGCCTGAGCGAGTCGGTTCTGCGGACCAAGGTCCTGCGCCCGGACACCCACTGAGCCACCTCTGAGGCCTTCGGGTCTCGGGTAGCTCGCGTCCGCTGTTTCACGTGAAACAGCGGTGAACGGACATCTTCCCGAGAGGTCATCACCACCATGGCAGGCGAGACCGTCATCACCCTCGTCGGCAATCTCGTCGACGACCCCGAGCTGCGCTTCACCCCGTCGGGTGCGGCGGTCGCGAAGTTCCGTATCGCGTCCACCCCCCGCACCTTCGACCGTCAGACGAACGAGTGGAAGGACGGCGAGAGCCTCTTCCTCACGTGCAACGTCTGGCGGCAGCCGGCGGAGAACGTGGCCGAGTCGCTGCAGCGCGGCATGCGCGTCATCGTGCAGGGCCGACTGCGCCAGCGGTCTTACGAGACCAAGGAAGGCGAGAAGCGGACGGTCTTCGAGGTCGAGGTCGACGAGGTCGGCCCGAGCCTGCGCTCGGCGACCGCGAAGGTCACCCGGGCCAACCGGTCCGGTGGCCCCGGCGGTTCTGGTGGCGGCTTCGGCGGCCAGCAGGGCGGCGGCGGTGGCCAGCAGGGCGGTTGGGGCGGCGGTGGCGGCCAGCAGGGCGGCGGCAGCTGGGGTGGAAACTCCGGCGGCGGCGGCCAGTCCGGCCCCTCCGACGACCCGTGGGCGTCCAGCACTCCGTCCGGCGGCCAGCAGGGCGGCGGCAGCTGGGGCGCCCCGTCCGGTGGCGGCTTCTCGGAAGAGCCCCCGTTCTAAGAGCTGACAGATTTCGTGCGGCCCGGCCGCCGGCGTCCTGAGGACGCGGGCCGGGCCGTGAACCCCAAATGGAGCACACAATGGCGAAGCCGCCTGCTCGCAAGCCGAAGAAGAAGGTTTGCGTCTTCTGCAAGGACAAGGTCAACTACGTTGACTACAAGGACACGAACCTGCTGCGGAAGTTCATCTCCGACCGCGGCAAGATCCGTGCCCGCCGGGTCACCGGCAACTGCACCCAGCACCAGCGCGACGTCGCCACGGCCGTGAAGAACAGCCGTGAGATGGCGCTGCTGCCCTACACCAGCACCGCGCGCTAAGAGAGGGTGACCAAGTAATGAAGATCATCCTCACGCACGAGGTGCCGGGTCTCGGCTCCGCCGGCGAGGTCGTCGAGGTCAAGGACGGCTACGCCCGCAACTACCTGGTTCCGCGTGGCTACGCCATCCGCTGGACCAAGGGCGGCCAGAAGGACGTCGACGCGATCCGTCGCGCCCGCAAGATCCACGAGATCCAGACCCTTGAGGCCGCCAACGAGGTCAAGGGCAAGCTCGAGGGCGTCCAGGTCAAGCTGGCCGTTCGCTCGGGCGACGCCGGCCGTCTGTTCGGTTCGGTGACCCAGGCCGACGTCGTGGAGGCCATCAAGGCCGCCGGCGGCCCGGCTGTGGACAAGCGCGCCGTCGCGATCGCCTCGCCGATCAAGACCGTGGGCACCCACAAGGTCTCGGTCAAGCTGCACGCCGACGTCCAGGCCAACCTCGACGTCGCCGTCGTCGCTGCCTGAGTTCCGTAGCAGTGGCCTGAGGGCCGGACTCCTCCGGGAGTCCGGCCCTCGGTCGTGTTCCGGTGCGTCCGGTGCCGGAGCCCCCGGCCCCGGCGCCGTCAGCCCCGGACGGCCCCGGTGACCAGCCAGCGGCCACCGCGCGCCCGCCCGACCAGGAAGGCCGCGCGGACCAGCATGAACAGGTTCATCGCCCACCACAGCCCGGCCAGCCCGGTACCGGTGGCCGGCACCGCGATCGCCGCCGGGGTGAACACCGCCAGGGTCGCGATCGCCGCCCAGGCCAGGTAGGGGCCGTCCCCGGCTCCCATCAGCACCCCGTCCAGCACGAAGACCAGGCCGGCGACCGGCTGGCTCAGCGCGAGCAGCAGCAGGGCGGTGTCCAACTGCCCCTGCACCGCCGGGTCGGGCGTGAACAGCGGGACGTACAGCGGGCGGGCGGCCACCACCAGCAGTCCCAGCAGCACGCCCGAGCCGATGCCCCACTCGACCATCCGGCGGGTGGCGGCCCTGGCACCCGGGACGTCCTCGGCGCCCAGGTAGCGGCCGATGATCGCCTGGCCGGCGATCGCGATGGCGTCCAGGGCGAAGGCCAGGAAGCTGAACAGCGTCATGGTGATCTGGTGCGCGGCCACCTGGTCGTCGCCCAGCCGGGCGGCCACCGCGGTGGCGATCATCAGCACCGCGCGCAGGCTGACCGTCCGGACCAGCAGCGGACCGCCCGCCCTCGCACTGGCCCGGATGCCGGTCGCGTCCGGCCGCAGCGAGGCGTGCTCGCGCCGCGCCCCGCGCACCACCACGACCAGGTAGACGGCGGCCATCCCGGTCTGCGCGAGCACGGTGCCCCAGGCCGAGCCGGCCACCCCGAGCCCGGCGCCGTACACCAGGCCGGCGTTCAGGCCGATGTTGGCGGCGAAGCCCGCGACCGCCACCAGCAGCGGCGTGCGGGTGTCCTGGAGGCCGCGCAGCACGCCGGTGGCGGCCATCACCATGAGCATCGCGGGGATGCCCAGGGCGCTGATCCGCAGGTACGTCACGGCGTAGGGGGCGGCGGTCTCCGAGGCCCCCAGGACGTCGGCCGCCCAGGGGGCCAGCAGCACGGTGAGCAGCACCACCGGGACGGCCAGGCCGAGGGCGAGCCAGATGCCGTCGACGCCCTGCTGGACGGCGCCGCGGCGGTCCCCGGCACCGATCCGGCGGGCCACCGCCGCGGTGGTGGCGTAGGCGAGGAAGACGAACACGCCGGTCGCGGTGGACAGCGCGGCGGCGGCGACGCCGACCCCGGCCAGCTGCGGGGTGCCGAGGTGGCCGACGATCGCCGAGTCGGCCATCAGGAACAGCGGCTCGGCGACCAGCGCGCCGAAGGCCGGGACGGCCAGTGCGAGGATCTCCCGGTCGTGCCGGCGTCTGGAGGGGGTCGGGGCTGCGGGAGGCGCGGTCATGGGCCCCAGGCTACTCATCCACAGGTAATGACTGCTAGTGCCAGTTGGCTATTACTCGAATTCTTGAGCGAGGCGCCCGGCCCGCTCCGCGCCCGAGGGCGTCCGGCTGTGTGTGAAGAATTTCTCATGCACAGGCCCGGTAAGAGGTAATACCTGGTCAACAGGTTGACGGTGGACAGATGGTCTGGTTATCCACAGGGCCTTCCACAGGGGCGTCCACAGCTTTGCGGCACTTCTCCACAGCCCAGGGCCGCTCGTCCACACCCCCTGTGGATAACCGCCTTGGCTGAACGGCTCCCGGCGCCTTAGCGTGGGCCCTCCGCCCGACACTCCCGCCCGCCCCGGCGTCCGATTTGTCGGTGCCGTGGCGTACAAAGAGGAGCGGCTCCGCTCCACCCAGCCACCGGCAAGGCCCGCTCCAACTCGCACCACTCGCTGATCGGGGAACACGCGTGACCGGCCCCCAGTACGACGACCACGACGCCCCGCCGCCGGAGGAGGACTGGCAGCCCGCCGAGGACCCCTTCCCGGCCGGCGCCTTCGACGACGCGTCCTTCCCCGACGGGCCCGGCGACCGGCTCCCGGTCTCCCGCAGCCGCTCCGCCCAGGGCGGCGGCCGGGAGGGCGGCCGGGACGGCGGCGGTCGCGAGGGCGGCTTCCAGAAGGGCGGCAAGGGCGGCCGGAGCGGCTCCCAGCGCGACGGTTCGCAGAGCGGTGGCAGCGGCTGGCAGCGCCGCGACGACGAGGGCCAGGGCGGCGTGGACGGCTTCGAGCGCGTCCCCCCGCAGGACCTCGCCGCCGAGCAGTCCGTCCTCGGCGGCATGCTGCTCTCCAAGGACGCCATCGCCGACGTGGTCGAGGTGCTCAAGCCGGCCGACTACTACCGGCCCGCGCACGAGATGGTCCACGGCGCGATCCTCGACCTGTACGCCCGCGGCGAGCCGGCCGACCCGATCACCGTGGCCGGCGAGCTCACCAAGCGCGGCGAGCTGCAGCGCGTCGGCGGCGCCTCCTACCTGCACACCCTGGTCAACTCCGTCCCGACCGCCGCCAACGCCGAGTACTACGCCCAGATCGTCCACGAGCGCGCCGTCCTGCGCCGCCTGGTCGAGGCCGGCACCCGGATCGCCGGCATGGGCTACGCGGCCGAGGGCGACGTCGACGAGATCGTCAACGCCGCCCAGGCGGAGATCTACGCCGTCACCGAGCAGCGCACCAACGAGGACTACGCGCCGCTCGCCGACATCATGGAGGGCGCCCTCGACGAGATCGAGGCGATCGGCTCCCGCAACGGCCAGATGTCCGGCGTCCCGACCGGCTTCGCCGACTTCGACGCGCTCACCAACGGCCTCCACCCCGGCCAGATGATCGTCATCGCGGCCCGCCCCGCGATGGGCAAGTCGACCCTGGCGCTGGACTTCGCCCGCGCCTGCTCGATCCAGAACAAGCTGCCGAGCGTGATCTTCTCGCTCGAAATGGGCCGCAACGAGATCGCCATGCGCCTGCTGTCCGCCGAGGCCCGGGTCGCGCTGCACCACATGCGCTCCGGGAACATGACGGACGACGACTGGACCCGCGTCGCCCGCCGGATGCCCGACGTCAGCGAGGCGCCGCTGTTCATCGACGACTCCCCGAACCTGTCGATGATGGAGATCCGGGCCAAGTGCCGCCGGCTCAAGCAGCGCAACGACATCAAGCTGGTCGTCATCGACTACCTCCAGCTGATGCAGTCCGGCGGCTCCCGCCGGGCGGAGAACCGCCAGCAGGAGGTCTCCGACATGTCGCGAAACCTGAAGCTGCTGGCCAAGGAGCTGGAAGTCCCGGTCATCGCGCTCTCCCAGCTGAACCGTGGCCCCGAGCAGCGCACCGACAAGCGGCCGATGGTCTCCGACCTGCGCGAGTCCGGCTCGATCGAGCAGGACGCCGACATGGTCATCCTGCTCCACCGCGAGGACGCCTACGAGAAGGAGTCCCCGCGCGCCGGCGAGGCCGACCTGATCGTCGCCAAGCACCGTAACGGCCCCACCGCCACCATCACGGTGGCCTTCCAGGGCCACTACTCGCGCTTCGTCGACATGACCCGGGACTAGGCCGGACAGGACCTGGGAGCGGCCGGGGGCATCGGGAGGCCTCGTCCGACCGTCACCGGGGCGAACGCATCGGTGTGATGAGCTACTGTCCGTGCGGTGAAAACGATACGACAGCTGTCCGCCCGCCGGGCCGGGGGAAGCAAGCAGGCTCGGGCGGGCGGATCGGCCAGTCGGCTGGGCTGGCTCGACGCACTTCGCGGCGTGGCCGCCCTGGTGGTGGCGCTCCACCACTTCGACGTCCTGAAGATGCTGCCGGACGGGGTGGCGTCCTTCATCTGGTGGCACGCCGACCTGGGCCTCTACGGCGTCATGCTGTTCTTCCTGGTCAGCGGTTACATCATCCCGGCCTCGCTGGAGCGCCGCGGGGACGTGCGGGCGTTCTGGATCGGACGGATCTTCCGGCTCTGGCCGCCGGTGATCATCGGTATCACGGTGGCGCTCGCCATCATCCCGAAGGGCGACGGCTCGGTCGCGCTCTTCGCCACCGATCACGACCTGATCTACGTGGCCGCCAACTCGACCATGCTGCAGGACTTCATGGGCGTCTGGAACGGCCTGGGCGTCATGTGGACCCTCAGCTACGAGATGGTCTTCTACTACATGGTCACCGCGCTCTTCACGGTCGGCCAGCACCGCCGCAGCGGCCCGATCGCGGTCGGCTTCGCCGGCGTGGCGCTGCTCTTCGGCACCTCCATCGCCTCCCACACGCTGACCAGCGACATCACCTCGACCCGCAACCTGGTCTGGGGCTCCGTCCTGATCGTGCTGTTCGGCTTCGCCTGCGTGCTGAGCGGTCGGCCGAACCTGACCCGGGTCGGGGCGATCACGCTCGGGCTGCTGGGCTTCGTGCTGATGTACAACAACAGCCGGGCCCCGATGTTCGAGACCCTGATGATCTTCGCGACGATGTTCGCGGGCACCGCGATCTACCGGGCCGAGAACCGCCAGATCGACCGCCTCCAGGCGATCCTGTGCTGCGGCTTCGTGCTCGTCGCGGGGGTGGCCGTCGCCTGGATGTACAACCGCGACGGCATGGAGCAGAACACCTGGACGTCCGGCTGGATGGCCTGGGCCGGCTCGTACCTCGGGGCCTGGATCACGTTCGGCATCGGCATGGCGCTGCGCAAGCGCCGCTTCCCGAAGCCGCTCACCTGGCTCGGCGGGATCAGCTTCTCGCTCTACCTGCTGCACGTCCCGCTGGTGCACACCATCCAGCCGCTGCTGCACGTGCCCAAGGTGCCGCCGACGACCGGCGGCAAGCTGATCTGGACGGCCGAGTACCTCGTCGTGATCATGCTGGCGAGCTGGGTGATGTACCGGCTGGTGGAGCTGCCCGTGCAGAAGCTGGGCCGCAAGGTGGCCAAGGCGGTCGAGCGCCGCTGGCCGGGCAGCGTCCCGCAGCCGGCGGCCGCCGCGCCGATCGGGGCGCCCGCGACCGGCGAGGCCGCCGGAGCTGTTCCGGCTCAGCCCGGCGCGAAGGGCGAGGGCGAGGGCCAGGGCGGGGGCCAGGACCAGGAACAGGTGCCGGTCGAGGTCGGCGCCGGCGGCCCGGGGCAACGGGTCGGCTGACGCCGCACGGACCCACCGAGGGCTCGCCTCCCACCCGGGAGGCGAGCCCTCGGTGCGTGGTCCCCGGGCGCCGTCAGACGGTGACGGTGGCGCGGAAGATGGTCGTGGCGGTGCCGGACAGCCGGGTGGGGGCGCCGGTGGCGGGGAGGAAGGCCGACCGGCCGCGGGCGAGGTCCAGGGTGGTGCCGTCGGCGGCGGTGAGCCGGGCGGTGCCCTCGGTGCAGAGCAGGATCTGCGGGGCGCGGCCGTCGATCTCGCGGTCCCGGCCGTCCAGGACGAAGCGGGAGAGCCGGAACTCGTCGATCGGGACGGGGTAGAGCTCCTCGCCGGCGGTGCCGTCGACCGGGCGGGGGTGCAGCACCTCGGGGGCGCCGGCCTCGAAGACCAGGACCTTCAGCAGCTCGGGCACGTCGATGTGCTTGGGGGTGAGGCCGGCCCGCAGCACGTTGTCGGAGTTGGCCTGGAGCTCGACGCAGGCACCCGCCAGGTAGGCGTGCGGCACGCCGGCGTCCAGGTAGAGCGCCTCGCCGGCCCGGAGCCGGAAGTGGTTGAGCAGCAGGGCGGCGATCAGGCCGCGGTCCTCCGGGAAGTCCTCGGCGATCCGGGCGTACGGCCCGTAGTCGCCGGCCGGGTCGGTGCGGGCCAGGGCCTCGGCCGTCTCCCGGACGGTCTCCTCGGCGGCCTTCCCCTCCATGGTGAGGACGGCGGCCAGCGTGCCGCGCAGCGCCTCGGCCTCGTCCTGGACGGCCAGCAGGTCGATCAGCGGGCCGAGCCCGGGCACCGCGAGCCCGGCCATCAGCCCGGCCGCCTCGGCGGGCCGCCGGAAGCCGCAGAGCCCCTCGAAGGCGCCCAGCGCGCAGACCATCTCGGGCTTGTGGTTGGCGTCGCGGTAGCTCCGCTCGGGGGCGTCCAGCGGGATGCCGAGGGCGTTCTCGGCGGCGAACCCGGCGCGGGCCTGGGCGATCGTGGGGTGGGCCTGGATGGACAGCGGGATGCCCGCGGTCAGGATCTTGAACAGGAACGGCAGGGTCGGACCGAACCGGGCGACGGTCGCGGCGCCGAGTTCGCCCTCGGGGTCGGCCGCGATCAGCTCGTCCAGCCGGCGGGGCCCCTCGCCCCGGTCGGCCCGGGACGGGTCGCCGGGGTGGGCGCCCATCCACAGCTCGGCCTGCGGTTCGCCGGTCGGCTCCTGCCCGAGCAGTTCGGGCAGGGCGGTCAGCGACCCCCAGGCGTACGGGCGGACGGTGTTGATGAGCCTGTCCATGCGCGCGGTCCTACTCCTTCGCTGGGTGGCGGGTGTGCCGGATCGTCGGGGCAACGGGCCCGACGGTGCGGGGGCCGGGCACGGGCAAGGTCATCGACCCTAGCCGACCGGTGTCGCCCGCGAGGAAACGGCGGGTACCGGAGGGGAGTGCCCTGGCCGGACCGGTGGTTCCCGGGCGCGGTAGTAGGATGCCAGGACGCAGTAGTCTCCGCCCTGCACAGCAGTTTCCACCGTGGTTCACCCCGTCGGCGGGCTGCCGGCGGAGCCGCGTTCCAGAGTGCGGGCGATGGTGTTCTGACACTCCCCGCCATCGGCCGAGAGGTTTGTACGTGACCGTGAACCAGCAGAGTTTTGCTGATCTCGGCAGGGTCCTGGTGATCATTCCGACCTACAACGAGGCGGAGAACGTCGAGCGGATCGTCGGCCGGGTGCGGGCGGCGGTCCCCGAGGCCCACGTGCTGGTCGCCGACGACAACAGCCCCGACGGCACCGGCGAACTGGCCGACAAGCTGTCCGCCGAGGACCCGAACGTGCACGTCATGCACCGCAAGGGCAAGGAGGGCCTGGGCGCCGCCTACCTCGCGGGCTTCCGCTGGGGCATCGACAACGGCTACGACGTCCTGGTCGAGATGGACGCGGACGGCTCGCACCAGCCCGAGGAACTGGACCGGCTGCTGAGCGCGCTGCGCGGCGCCGACCTGGTGCTGGGCTCGCGCTGGGTGCCGGGCGGCCGGGTGGTGAACTGGCCGAAGTCGCGCCTGCTGCTCTCCCGCGGCGGCTCGACCTACTCGCGGCTGGCGCTGGGCGTGCCGATCCGGGACGTCACCGGCGGCTACCGGGCGTTCCGCAAGGAGACCCTGCTGGGCCTGGGCATGGACGAGGTGGCCTCGGCCGGGTACTGCTTCCAGGTCGACCTGGCCTGGCGCACGGTGAAGGCCGGGTTCAAGGTGGCCGAGGTGCCGATCACCTTCGTCGAGCGCGAGCTGGGCGCGTCCAAGATGAGCCGCAACATCGTGGTCGAGGCGCTGTGGCGGGTGACCGCCTGGGGCGTCGCCGACCGGCTGGCCCGCCTGCGCGGCGCGGCCAAGCGCTGACCTCCACGACGTGACCGCCCGGGGCCCGTCCGTTGTCACAACGGACGGGCCCCGGGCGCGTTCGTGCCCTGGGGCGGGCCGCCCACGACGCCGGGGCGCCGGCCGTTCGAACCGCGATGTGACCTGAGCCGGAAGGCCCGCCCCGCCGGGCGCGCCTCCCGCGCAATCCGACACCGGTACTCCCATGCTGTAGGGCGCAGGAAGTCCGACCGCCGACCAGAGGGAGCAGCCAGTGACGTCGTCCCCGCCCGAGGAGGGCGCCGGCGCGGAGCGCACGGCCGCCGAGGCCGCCGCCCCGGACCCCGAGCGGCCCGCCCGCCCGCTGGAGGTCGCCGTCTTCACCGGCCCCGAATCGGCCTTCTTCGCCACCTCCACCCTGATCCTCGGCGAGCGGACCGCGATCCTGGTCGACGCCCAGCTCACCCGCAGCGCCGGCCGCGAACTCGCCGAATGGGTCGCCGGCAAGGGCCGCCGACTGCTCGCCATCGTCGTCACCCACCACCACCCCGACCACTACTTCGGCGCCGAGGAGGTGCTGAGGCTCTTCCCCGACGCCCGGCTGCTGGCCGCGCCCGCCGTGGTCGACGGCATCCGGCGCACCGCCGCCGCCAAGGTCGCCCAGTGGAAGCCGGTCTACGGCGACGACATCCCGGACCACCCGCTGATCCCCGCCCCGCTGCTGCCGCAGCCCCTCATGCTCGACCGCCAGGTCATCCCCGTGCTGCTGCTCGGCCAGGGCGACTGCGGCGACTCGACGGTCGTCCACGTGCCGAGCATCCGGACGGTGATCGCCGGGGACTTCGCCTACAACGGCACCCACGTCTGGACCGCCGACACCACCCCGGCCCAGCGCACCACCTGGGGCCACAACCTCGGCCGGATCGCCGACCTCGGCGTGGACCGGGTCATCGCCGGCCACCGCGCACCCGACCAGGGCGACGACGCCGCCCGGGTGCTCGCCTTCACCGGCGAGTACCTCCAGGACTTCGACCGGCTGCTGGCCGAGCACCCGCACGACCCGGAGGCACTGGTCACCGCGATGAACGAGCGGTACGGGGAGCTGACGCTGCCGGCCATCCTGGAACTGGGCGCCGCCGCCAACACCGCCCGGGCGGCGCGCGGGGGCGAGATCGTCGAGGCGGAGATCGTCGAGGACGACATCATCGAGGCGGAGATCGTCGAGGACGAGCCCGTCGAGGAGCCCGAGGAGCCCGAGGAGCCCGAGGAGCCCGAGGAGCCCGGGAAGTCCCCGGAGCGCGGGACGGGCGGAGCCGGGTAGGGCGGATACTGGCCGCATGACGCCCTACGACGTGATCGTCCCGGCCGGCGGGGCCGCCCGTCGCCTCGGCGGGGCCGACAAACCCGGGCTGACCGTGGGTGAGACCACCCTGCTCGACCGGGTGCTCGCCGCCTGCGCGGGCGCCCGCACCACCGTCGTGGTCGGCCCCGGCCGGCCGACCGCGCGCACCGGCGTCCGCTGGACCAGGGAGCAGCCGCCGGGCGGCGGGCCGGTCGCCGCCGTCGCCGCCGGACTCGACCTGGTCACCGCGCCGACCGTGCTGCTGCTCGCCGCCGACCTGCCGTTCCTGGACCGGCGGACCGTCGACCGGCTGGTCACCGCCCTCGCCGAGGCGGGCCCGGCCGTCGACGCCGCCGTCCTGGTCGACGCCGGCGGGCGCGACCAGCCGCTCGCCGCCGCCTACCGGACCGCCCCGCTGCGCACCGCGCTGACCGCCCTCGGCGATCCGGCCGGCCTCCCGCTGCGCCGCCTCACCGGCGCTCTGGCCCGGCAGTTGGTGGCCGACACCGACAACGTCGCCTACGACTGCGACACCTGGGAGGACCTCGAACAGGCCCGGGAACGCGACCGGTCGTAGGGACACCCCGTGGTCCGTGCTCACGGCCCGCGCGGGTGTCGGCGCGGGAACGACGCGCGCCGCACACGGGGCGAACGCTCCGGGGAAACCGCCGATCAGGCAGCATGGGCGCATGGAGCGCACGCTGGAAGACTGGATCGCCGAGGTCAGGGCCGACCTGGGCATCGACCTGGACGTCGACGTCCGGGGACTGCTCGACCTCGCCCGGGTGGTCGCGCACGGGGTGGCCCGCCCGGCCGCGCCGCTGACCGCCTTTCTGATCGGCTACGCGGCCGCCCAGCAGGGCGGCGGGCCGGAGGCCGTGGCCGAGGCCGCCCGGCGGACCGCCGCGCTCGCCGAGCGCTGGAGCGCCGCCGCCGGGCCGGGCGAGCCGTGAGCGCCGTCGGGCAGACCACCGTGGCCGCCCCGTCGACCGGTCCCGGCGTACTGAGCTGGGCGCAGGCCCGCGAGGCCGCCCGCCGGGCCGGGCTGCGCCCGCTGCCGGCGGTCGGGCTGCCGCTCGCCGAGGCGCTCGGCCGCACCCTCGCCGAGCCGCTCACCGCGCTGACCGACCTGCCCGCCTTCGACACCTCCGCGATGGACGGTTGGGCGGTCTCCGGGCCGGGCCCCTGGCGGGTCGCCGGGCGGGTGCTGGCCGGTCGGGCCGCGTCCGCGCCGCTGGCCGACGGCGCCGCCGTCGAGATCGCCACCGGCGCCCAACTGCCGCCCGGCGCCACCGCCGTCCTGCGCCGTGAGCACGGCCGCACGGACGGCACGCTGCTGCACGACTGCGGCCACCAGTCGCTGACCACCGGTCAGGACGTCCGCCCGCGCGGCCAGGAGTGCCGCCGCGGCGAGGCGTTGCTGCCCGGTGGCGTCCCGGTCGGCCCGGCCGTGCTCGGCCTGGCCGCCGCCTGCGGTCACGACCGGCTCGCGGTGCGTCGCCGCCCGGTGGTCGAACTGCTCGTCCTCGGCGATGAGTTGCTCGCCTCGGGCGTTCCCGGTCCGGGCCTGGTCCGGGACGCGCTCGGGCCGCTGCTGCCGCCCTGGCTGCGGGCGGCCGGTGCCGAGGTGGCCGAAGTGCGGTCCGTCCGGGACGACTTCGGGCTGCTCCGGGACGCGCTGCGGCACTCCACCGCCGACATCGTGGTCACCACCGGCGGAACGGCGGCCGGCCCGGTCGACTTCCTGCACCGGGCCCTCGCCGAGGCCGGGGCCCGGCTGCTGGTGGACGGCGTGGCCGTTCGCCCCGGGCACCCGATGCTGCTGGCCGAACTCCCGTCGGCCGCATCCCCGTCGGCCGGCCCCGCCCTTGGCGGGGGTCCGGGTGGGCTTCCGGGCGGGCGGCACCTGGTGGGCCTGCCCGGCAACCCGCTGGCCGCCGTCGCCGGGACGGTCACCCTCGCCCTGCCGCTGCTGCACGCCCGCAGCGGGCGGTCCGCCGTCACCCGGGCCCTCGCCCCCACCGCCGTCGGCCTGCCCGGGCACCCGGCGGACACCCGGCTGCTGCCCGTCCGGCACACCGCCGACGGCGTCGTCCCGCTCGCCTTCGACGGGCCCGCGATGCTGCGCGGCCTCGCCCGGGCCGAGGCGCTGGCCGTGGTCCCGCCCGGCGGCGCGGCGGCCGGCGAACCCGTCGAACTGCTGGAGGCACCGTGAACGGGCCCACCGGGGCGTGCGCGTCCCACGACGGCGGGGAGGTGGCCGTATGAGCAGGCTGCGGGGTGCGCCCGCCCCGGGGACCGAGCCGTTGTCGGACGCCGGGATCGTGCTGCCCGCCCGGCGGAGCGCGCCGGCCCTCCGGCAGGTCGGCTCCCGGTTGCTGCTGGCGCTCGCCGTCCTGGTCGCCACGACGCTGATCGTCTACGTCGACCGGGACGGCTACAACGACAACGCGGGCGACGGGGTCAGCTTCCTGGACGCGGCGTACTACGCGACCGTGACGCTGTCCACCACCGGGTACGGCGACATCACCCCGTACAGCGACGGCGCCCGGCTCACCAACATCTTCGTGATCACCCCGCTGCGGGTGGTGTTCCTGATCATCCTGGTCGGGACCACGCTGGAGGTGCTCACCGAACGAACCCGCCAGCAGTGGCGGTTGAACCGCTGGAGGTCCACCGTGCGCGAGCACACCGTCGTCATCGGGTACGGCACCAAGGGCCGCAGCGCCGTTGACACCCTGCTCGGGCAGGGCGTGAAGAAGGACGAGATCGTCGTCGTCGACCCGCAGCGCAAGGTGATCGACCAGGCCGCCCGGCACGGGCTGGTCGGCGTGGTCGGCGACGCCACCCGCACCGACACGCTGCTGCGGGCCGAGGTGCCCACCGCCGCCCGGGTCGTGGTCGCGCCGGAACGGGACGACACCGCCGTCCTGGTCACGCTGACGGCGCGCCAGCTGAACAAGGGCGCCACCGTGGTCGCGGCCGTCCGGGAGGACGAGAACGCCCCGCTGCTGCGGCAGAGCGGCGCCGACGTCGTCGTCACCAGCTCCAGTTCGGCCGGGCGGCTGCTCGGCCTGTCGATGCTCAGCCCGCACGCCGGCGCGGTGATGGAGGACCTGCTCACCTACGGCAACGGCCTGGACGTGGTCGAGCGCCCCGTCACCCGGGCCGAGGCCGGGCACAGCCCGCGCGCCTGCGAGGACCTGGTGGTCGCGGTGGTCCGCGGCCGGCGGGTGCTCAACTACACCGAGCCCGAGGCCGCCGTGCTCCAGCTCACCGACCGGGTGATCGTGATCAAGTCGACCGGCTGACGCGGGCCTTGCCCGCTCCTCGCCATGACGCGCAGTAGGTTCGGGTCATGCATGCGATGACGATTCCCGTACCCGGCGGTCCCGAGGCACTCGTGTGGGCGGAGGTGCCCGACCCGGTGCCCGGCGAGGGCGAGGTCCTGGTCGAGGTGGCGGCCACCGCCGTCAACCGCGCCGACCTGCTCCAGCGGCAGGGCAACTACAACCCGCCGCCCGGCGCCTCGCCCTACCCCGGGCTGGAGTGCGCCGGGCGGATCGTCGCCCTCGGCCCGGGCGTGTCCGGCTGGGCGGTCGGCGACGAGGTGTGCGCGCTGCTGTCCGGCGGCGGGTACGCGCAGCTCGTCGCGGTGCCGACCGGGCAGTTGCTGCCGCTGCCCAAGGGCCTGGGCTTCGAGGAGGCCGCCGCGCTGCCCGAGGTCGCCTGCACGGTGTGGTCCAACGTGTTCCTCACCGCCCACCTGCGGCCCGGCGAGACGGTGCTGCTGCACGGCGGCGCGAGCGGCATCGGCACCATGGCGATCCAGCTGGCCAAGGCGGTGGGCGCGCGGGTCGCGGTGACCGCGGGCAGCGCCGGCAAGCTGGCCCGGTGCGTCGAACTCGGTGCCGACATCGCGATCGACTACCACGAGCGGGACTTCGTCGAGGCGGTCAAGGAGGCCACCGGCGGGGCCGGGGCGGACGTGATCCTGGACATCATCGGCGCCAAGTACCTGCAGCGGAACGTGGACGCGCTGGCCGTCAGCGGGCGGCTGGTGATCATCGGGCTGCAGGGCGGCGTGAAGGGCGAGCTCGACCTCAACACGCTGCTGCGCAAGCGCGCCGCGGTGATCGCCACCAATCTGCGCGGGCGCCCGCTGGCGGAGAAGGCGGCGATCGTGGCGGCGGTGCGCGAGCACGTGTGGCCGCTGGTGGAGTCCGGGGTGGTGAAGCCGGTGGTCGACCGGGTGCTGCCGCTGACCGGCGCCGCCGACGGGCACCGGGCGCTGGAGGCGGGGGAGCAGGTCGGCAAGGTCGTTCTGCGGGCCTGAGCCGGGAGCGAGGGTCCGCGGCCCGGGGCGGAGCATCCGAAATGCCCTGATCGTCGGATTGTGTGAGGCTGGTTCGGAGCTGTCCCGCCGCCGACCCCGCCGCGCGCGGTCGGCCGTCGGAAGGACCTCCGACCGTGGCCGCACCAACGCACCTCCTCGGGCCGCTGCCCGCCGCGCCGCACCACCGTCGTACCCGCCGTACCGGCCCGGGCCGGGCCCAGCGACTGATCGCGGCGGCCGTGCTCGGGCTCACGCTCCCGCTGGCCGCCGCTTCGGCGGCCGCCGCCGTCGGGCCGGCGTCGTCGCTGCCGTCCCCGTTCACCGCTGAGCCCGCCGCCGTGGGCGGGTCGGAGCCCGAGGCCGTTCCGGCGGTCGGGCCGCAGCACCCGCGCCCCGGCCGGGGTGACGCCCGGGTGTACCGGCGCTGGGTGGTGTGGGCACCCGAGCGCGCCGACACCGCACCGGAGCGGGCGCCGGACCGGGCGCCCGGGCAGAACCCCGAGCAGGCTCCTGCGCAGGCTCCCGGGCAGAACCCCGACCAGGTTCCTGACCGGAGCACCGGGCAGGCCGGTGCGGGGGACCGGCCCGAGGCCGACCAGGGCGCACCGGACGCGGCGGCTCCCGCCGCCGACGCCGCCGCCGCGGCCGCCGCCGCGACCTCCCAGGCCGTCGCCGCCGCCGTCCCCGCCGTCCTGCCCGCCCGCTGGCGGGACGCCTCGACCCTCCAGTTCCCGCTGGGCGCGGGGCTGGGGCTGATCGGCTGCGGCCTGGGGTTGATCGGGTTGCGGCTGCGCCGGGGGTGAGCCGCGGGGCGGGGCAGCGGGGGAGGTTCCGTGAGGGGTGTGTGCGCGCCCCAGGGGGGCCGGGGCGGGGCGGGAGCTGAGTATCCGTACGGATTCCGGGGCGGCGCCCGGGGGCGTACCGTCGTCAGCGGTGGCTCAGGACGGCGGTCGTACGGGGGCTTCCGCCCGACCAACCCCAGTGAGAGAGAATGTTGTTCATGACGAATCCGATGAACGAGCGCTCGTTTCAGCAGCCATTCCAGGCGGCGGGCGGGCAGTCGCAGGACGGCCAGAAGGTGCTGATCGTCGGACCGGACGGGCTGCCCGTGGGCCAGGGGTTCGCCGGCTCGGCGGGGGACGAGGACGAGGGCGACCTGCCGCGTGAGCTCCCGGTGACCGAGATGGTGGAGCAGCCCGCGAAGGTCATGCGCATCGGCAGCATGATCAAGCAGCTGCTGGAGGAGGTCCGGGCGGCGCCCCTCGACGAGGCCAGCCGGGCCCGGCTGAAGGACATCCACGCCAGTTCGATCAAGGAGCTGGAGCTCGGTCTGGCCCCCGAGCTGGTCGCCGAGCTGGAACGGCTGTCGCTGCCCTTCACCGAGGACAGCATTCCGACCGAGGCGGAACTGCGGATCGCCCAGGCCCAGCTGGTCGGCTGGCTGGAGGGCCTGTTCCACGGGATCCAGACCGCGCTGTTCGCCCAGCAGATGGCGGCGCGGGCCCAGCTGGAGCAGATGCGGCGGGCGCTGCCGCCCGGTCTGCACGGCGGCGAGCCGGACGAGGACGAGCCGGGCCAGGGCCGCGGCATCCGTTCCGGCCCGTACCTGTAACGGGTCGCCGACACCGGACGTACCACGACGGTCCGCCCCGGGCCGGGGCGCCGCCGGAAGACGCCCCGGCGGTCCGGGGACAGGACCGGCCCTGGACCGATCACCGTCGGCTTCAGCCGATACCCTGACCCCTGTCGCAGGCCGGTCGTACCGCCGCGGCAGGGGTCCGCCAGGCCCGCGGGCCCGGCCCACCACGCACGGACGAGACCGAACGTCACGGTCGCGGCGCCACGGCCGCGCCGAGGGGGAGCAGAGGACCATGAGCGAGCACGGCAACGCGGCGGTCGGGGGCTCCTCCCTGGGCAACGGCCGCTATGTGCTGCAGCGGCTGCTGGGCGAGGGCGGCATGGCCTCGGTGCACCTCGCGTACGACAGCGTGCTGGACCGGCAGGTCGCGCTGAAGAGCATGCACAACGAGCTGGGCCGGGACGCCTCGTTCAAGGAGCGGTTCCGCCGCGAGGCGCAGGCGGTGGCCCGGCTGGAGCACCCGAACATCGTCACGGTGTACGACAGCGGCGAGGACGTCGCGCCGGACGGCTCCAGCATCCCGTACATCGTCATGCAGCTGGTCGACGGCAAGGGCCTGCGCGAGGCGATCAACGAGGCGGTCGGCCAGTACGGCGCGATGCCGACCGAGGAGGCCCTGCGGGTCATCGTCGGCGTGCTGAACGCGCTGGAGGCCTCGCACGACATGTCCCTGGTGCACCGCGACATCAAGCCCGGCAACGTCATGTTCGACCGCAAGGGCAACGTCAAGGTCATGGACTTCGGCATCGCCCGGGCGCTGGAACCGGGCGCCACGTCGATGACGCAGACCGGCATGGTGGTCGGCACCCCGCAGTACCTGTCGCCCGAGCAGGCGCTCGGCAAGCCCGTGGACGCCCGCTCCGACCTCTACTCGGTCGGCGTGATGCTCTTCGAGATGCTCACCGGGCAGCTCGTCTTCGACGGCGACTCGGCGTTCTCGATCGCCTACAAGCACGTACAGGAGGAGCCGCCGGCGCCGTCCACCCTCAACCGGTCGGTCACCCCGGCGGTGGACGCCTTCGTCGCCCAGGCGCTGCGCAAGGACCCGGCGCACCGGTTCCAGAGCGCGGCCGCGATGCGGGACGAGGCGGAGCGGCTGATCGCGGTCGCGAAGGGCGGCGGCAGCGGGCACCCGTTGCAGGCCAGCACGCCGCTGGTGATCAACGAGGGCCCGCGCTCGGTGCACGCGGCGCCGCAGACCCCGCACCCCCAGTACCTCCAGCAGCCTCCGCCGCCGCAGCAGCCGCAGTACCGGACCCCGCCGCCGGCCTTCCAGCCACCGCGTCCGCAGGGGCCGCAGACCCCGCACCCCCAGTACCTCCAGCAGCCTCCGCCGCCGCAGCAGCCGCAGTACCGGACCCCGCCGCCGGCCTTCCAGCCACCGCGTCCGCA
>NZ_JBEOUK010000003.1:0-200634 GCF_040304045.1 Kitasatospora sp. NPDC094016 | reverse complement strand
GTCCGCAGGGGCCGCACACGCCGCACCCCCAGTACCTCCGGCAGGCCCCGCCGCAGCGGGCGCACACCCCGCCGCCGCAGCCGATGCCGCCGTACCAGCAGCCGAAGGCGCCCAGCGGCGGCGGCTGCTCGACGGCCGCGGTCGTCATCGTGATCATCGTCGGCGTGCTCGTGCTGGCCGGCATCATCATCGCGATCGTGGTCAACAAGGCGCAGGACAACAAGACGAAGACCAAGACCGGGCACACCACCGGTGAGCGGCCCGCAGCGGTGCTGGTGGTTGACCTTCCGGTCGACCGGAATGGCCTGCTCTGACGCTTTCCGGCCGGTTCGGGCGTGCCACGGGCCCGCGCCGGAGGCGGTAGCGTTCGGGGATACGAAGCGACAGGGCACCGCGATCCGAGCGAACGCCCGGGGCGAGGAGCGATGGCACAGACGCAGCAGCCGGATGACGGAACGGGTGCCGGAGCTGACGGCCGGACCGGCGGGACGCCGAGGATGCCCGGACCCGGCAGCGACGCCGCGACCAGCGCGTTTCCCCCGGTCGGGCCCGGCGGTCCGCAGACCCCCGGCCGCGGTACGGCCGCGCCGCTGGGCACGGTCGGCGACGGCCGCTACCGGCTGACCTACCGGCTCGGCCGCGGCGGCATGGCCGAGGTGTTCGCGGCCGAGGACGTACGGCTGGGGCGGACGGTCGCGGTCAAGCTGCTCCGCGGCGAGCTGGCCCAGGACGACATCGCCCGGCTGCGGTTCACCCGCGAGGCACACGCCGTCGCGGGGCTCAACCACCACTCGATCGTCGCGGTCTACGACACCGGCGAGGAGTACGCCGGGGACGAGTCCACGCCGTACATCGTGATGGAGCTGGTCGAGGGCCGGACCGTCCGCGAGCTGCTGGTGGACGAGGACGCGCCGCCGGTCGACCAGGCGTTGATCATCATCGCCGGGGTGCTGGAGGCACTGGCCTACAGCCACCGCAACGGCATCGTCCACCGGGACATCAAGCCCGCCAACGTGATCATCACGACCGCGGGCGCCGTCAAGGTGATGGACTTCGGCATCGCCCGGGCGCTGACCGGCACGGCCAGCACCATGACCCAGACCGGCATGGTCATGGGCACCCCGCAGTACCTCTCGCCCGAGCAGGCCCTCGGCAAGCCCGTCGACCACCGCTCCGACCTGTACGCGGCCGGCTGCATGCTGTACGAACTGCTGACGCTGCGCCCGCCGTTCACCGGCGACACCCCGCTCTCGGTGGTCTACCAGCACGTCCAGGACATGCCGGTGCCGCCCTCGCAGGCCAACGGCCGGGTGCCGGTCGGGCTGGACCAGCTGGTGCTGCGCTCGCTGGCCAAGAACCCGGACGACCGCTTCCAGGACGCCGACGAGTTCCGCGCGCACGTCCAGCACGCGCTGCGCGAGATGCACGGCGCGGGCGGCGCGGGCTGGGCCGGCACCACGGCCGGGCTGGCCGCCGCGGGGCAGGGGAACACCGACGCCACCCAGGTGATCCGGCCCGACCAGACCGCGGCCACCGCGGCCTTCGGCGCCGTCGGCCCCGGCGACCAGACCTCGGTGCTGCCCTACCAGGGGATGGGGGGCCCGGGCGGCCCGCACACCCCGTCGACGCCCTACCCGGGGGCCGGCGGCCCCTACGACGGTGGCGACGACGGCGGCTCCGGCCGCCGGCGCGGGCCGTGGGCCTGGGTGGCCGGCACCGCGGCCGTGCTGCTCGCGGCCGGGGTCGGCATGGCGTTCGCGTTCAGCGGCAACGAACCCGGGAACTCGCACGTCGTGCCGCCGTCGCCGCTCCCGGCGGTCAGCACGACCGAGCCCAGCACGCCGCCCCAGAGCGGTTCGCAGAGCCCGCCCGCGTCCAACACCGGCAGCCGGCGCCCGACGCAGCCGACCGAGAACGGCGGCAACGGCGGCAGCTACAACAACGGCGGCAACAGCAACGGCAACAGCAACGGCAACAACAACGGCAACAACAACATGTCGCCGTCGCCGGGTTCGGGCAAGCACTCGACGCCCGCGTCGCCCAGCCAGACCCCCAGCCACACGCAGCCGCCCACCACGGCGCCCGGCACGCCCAGCACGGTGCCGACCACCCCGAGCACGGGAGGTGCCGGCAGCACGGGGGCGGCCACGCCGCCGCCGGCGACCAAGTCGAACCCGCCGGCCACCCAGCCGCCGGCGACCCAGCCGCCGGCGACGCCCTGATCGGGCCGGGCTGACACCGGTCAGTTGGCGAAGGCGTCCAGGACCTGTTCGTACTCCTGGCACCACCACGTCAACTGGCCGGCCGAGGCGGGGTAGAGCGGGTCGGCCCGGTGGTCGGCCCGCTGGTAGCGCCACTGGAGCATCCAGAAGTCGTTCAGCCGCTCCCACCAGACCCGGTGGACGGCGGCGGCCAGGTGCTCGGCGGTGGCGGCTCCGGTGGCCCGGTAGGACTGCGAGTAGTGGCGGACCCGCACCAGGTCGAGGGTGCCGGACGTCCGGTCGTTGAAGAGCAGTGTGGCGGCGCGGACGGCCTCCTCGGCGCGCGGCTGCGGGCCGAGCTTGTCCCAGTCCAGGACGGCCGCGACCGGGCCGCCGTCGGGGCCGTCGCCGTACAGCAGGTTGAGTCCGTGGAAGTCGCCGTGGGTCCAGCCGGTGGGCGGGGCGGTCTGCGGGGCGGGGCGGCGGTGGGCGTGTTCGGCGAGCAGTTCCAGCCTTTCGGTGAGCCTCCGTTCGACCAGCGCGTCCAGGTCGCCGTACGGGCGGTGGTCGCGGGCGTGGCGCCGCAGGTCGCGGGCGAGGTCGGCGCTGTCGAGGGGGTCGGCGGTGCGGTAGCCCGGGGGTTGTTCGAGGGGGGCGCACACGTCGTCGAGCGCGCCGTGCAGTCGGCCGAGCAGCGCGCCGAGCGCGTCGCACTGCGGCGGGGAGAGGTCGGTACCGTGCCGGTGTCGGCCATCCACCCAGGGGAACAGCGCGAACAGCCGGCCGCCGTAGCCGGCCACCGTGCCGGATCGTTCGGCGCAGGTCAGCGGGGGTGCGACGGGCAGTCCGAGGGCCTGGAGCCCGGCCATCGCCCGATGGTGGGCGACGATCTTCGGGCGGCTGGCGGTGGCGGCGTCGACGTAGCACTTCAGGAAGTACGCGCCGGTCTCGGTGGTGACCCGGTACCCGCGGTTCAGCAGGCCTTCGGCGACCGGTTCGGCGGTCAGCAGTCTCCCCACCCGGTAGCGGCCCAGGACCTCGGCGAGTCCGGCGCGCGGGACGGGCGGACTGAGGGTCCCTATCGGCGGCGCGGAGAGGTCGGGGCGGGCCGGGGAACAGGAGAGGGTCTGGCTGAAAGTCACAGCCAGAGGTTAGGGCCCCCGTGCGGGGGCCCTTGACAAGTCGTCAGTTCTGTGATCGCTGTTCCGGTCAGTGCTGCTGGTCCGCCTGGTGCCGTGCCACGAAGGCCGCCGCCTGGGTGCGTCGCTCCATTCCCATCTTGGCGAGCAGACTGGAGACGTAGTTCTTCACCGTCTTCTCGGCCAGGTGCAACTCGTTGCCGATCTGACGGTTGGTCATCCCCTCGCCGATCAGATCGAGGATCCGGCGCTCCTGCTTGGTGAGTTGCGCCAGCCGCTCGTCCTCCTTCTCGCCGCCGTCGCGCAGCCGGGCCAGCACCCGACTGGTGGCGACCTGGTCGAGCAGCGACTTGCCGGCCGCGACGTCCCGGACGGCGGTGATCAGGTCGGTGCCGCGGATCGCCTTCAGGACGTAGCCGGACGCGCCCGCCATGATCGAGTCGAACAGCGCCTCGTCGTCCGAGAACGAGGTCAGCATCAGGCACTTGATCTCCGGCAGCCGGGACCGGATCTCCCGGCAGACCTCGACCCCGTTGCCGTCCGGCAGCCGGACGTCGAGCACCGCGACGTCGGGGTGGACCGCCGGGATCCGGGTGAGCGCCTCGGCGGCGGTGCCGGCCTCGCCGACCACCTCGATGTCGTCCTCGACCGAGAGCAGGTCGTGCACGCCCCGCCGGACAACCTCGTGATCGTCGAGCAGGAAAACCCTGATTTGTCCGTTATCAGTCACGTCCAAAGCCTCCCATATCACCGTACGGAAGACCTATCGTCCCTGGTGCCGCAGCCAGGCGGTCCGGCCGGGGCGGTCCGAAACCGATACCGAGAACCCCCTTACGTACGGGCTCGCGCCCGGATAACGTGCGCTGGTGTCCTGAAGGCGCCCGAATTGAGAGCTGCGTCACGCGGTCCGTCACCCCCACCCTTCCGACGGCGCGCTGCCCGCGGCACCCTCGGGGTTGTAAGCCCTGAACAAGTAGGACGTCCTAGCGCAAGCGCGCCAAGGGCGGACGCTGGGTAACGTTCTCGTGAGGGACGCCGTCGGAACAGGATCACCACCTGCCCCGCAGTAGGAGCGCACACCCACGCGCGCCCCGCGAGGCGGTGACCGGACCGGTCACCGGCGACCCCGGGCGGCCGGACAGACCGAGGAGTGAACGTGACCGTCAAAAGCACGGCGAGGGCCCGCAAGAAGGCGGCCCCCGGCGTCCCTGACACCCTCCGCGCCACGGGGAAGGACGCCCAGCCGGAGCTCGTGCAGCTGCTCACCCCGGAAGGCGAGCGGATCGAGCACCCGGACTACCCGCTCACCACCACCCCGGAGGAGCTGCGCGCCCTCTACCGCGACCTGGTGCTGGTCCGCCGGTTCGACGGCGAGGCCACCGCACTCCAGCGCCAGGGCGAGCTGGGCCTGTGGGCCTCGCTGCTCGGCCAGGAGGCCGCCCAGGTCGGCTCCGGCCGCGCCATGCGCACCGGCGACTACGCCTTCCCCACCTACCGCGAGCACGGTGTCGCCTGGTGCCGCGACGTCGACCCGCTCAACCTGCTCGGCATGTTCCGCGGCGTGAACCACGGCGGCTGGGACCCGAACGAGAAGAACTTCCACCTGTACACCATCGTGATCGGCGCGCAGGCCCTGCACGCCACCGGCTACGCGATGGGCATCAGCAAGGACGGCGCCGACGACGCGGTCATCGCCTACTTCGGCGACGGCGCCTCCAGCCAGGGCGACGTCAACGAGGCCTTCACCTTCGCCTCGGTCTACAACGCGCCCGTGGTGTTCTTCTGCCAGAACAACCAGTGGGCGATCTCCGAGCCCACCACCACCCAGACCAAGATCCCGCTGTACCGCCGCGCCTCCGGCTTCGGCTTCCCCGGCGTCCGGGTCGACGGCAACGACGTGCTGGCCTGCCTGGCCGTCACCCGCTGGGCGCTCGACCACGCCCGCAGCGGCAACGGCCCGGTGCTGATCGAGGCGTTCACCTACCGGATGGGCGCGCACACCACCTCCGACGACCCCACCCGCTACCGGCCCACCGAGGAGACCGAGGCCTGGAAGGCCAAGGACCCGATCGCCCGGCTCCGCGCCCTCCTGGAGAAGGAGGGCCTGGCCGACGAGGAGTTCTTCACCGCGATCGAGGCCGAGAGCGAGCGGCTGGGGCTGCGGGTGCGCGAGGGCGTGCGCGGCATGCCCGACCCGGACCCGACCCTGATCTTCGACCACGTGTACAGCGAGCCGCACGCGCTGGTCGATGAGGAACGGGCCGAGTACGTCCAGTACGCGGCCTCCTTCGAGGCGGGGGAGAACCTCTGATGGCCGGTCAGCTCAGCATTGCCAAGGCGCTCAACGGCGCGCTGCGCAAGTCGCTGGAGAGCGACCCGAAGACCGTCCTGATGGGCGAGGACATCGGCAAGCTCGGCGGCGTCTTCCGGATCACCGACGGCCTGCAGAAGGACTTCGGCGAGGGACGGGTGATCGACACCCCGCTCGCCGAGTCCGGCATCGTCGGCACCGCGATCGGCCTGGCGCTGCGCGGCTACCGCCCGGTGGTGGAGATCCAGTTCGACGGCTTCGTCTACCCGGCCTTCGACCAGATCGTCTCCCAGCTGGCCAAGATGCACGCCCGCGCGCTCGGGAACATCAAGCTCCCGGTCACCATCCGCATCCCCTTCGCGGGCGGTATCGGCGCGGTCGAGCACCACAGCGAGTCGCACGAGGCGTACTTCGCGCACACCGCGGGCCTGCGCGTGGTCAGCCCGTCCAACGCGCACGACGCGCACTGGATGCTGCGGCAGGCCATCGCCTCGGACGACCCGGTGGTCTTCCTGGAGCCCAAGCGCCGGTACTGGGACAAGGGCGAGGTCGGCGACGCCGCCGACCTCGGACTGCACGACGCCCGGATCGTGCGCTCCGGCACCGACGCCACGCTGCTCGCCTACGGCCCGATGGTCAAGGTCTGCCTGGAGGCCGCCGCGGCCGCCGAGGAGGACGGCCGCCGGCTGGAGGTCGTCGACCTGCGCTCGCTCTCCCCGGTGGACTTCACCACCCTGGAGGAGTCGGTCAAGCGCACCGGACGGGCCGTCGTGGTGCACGAGGCGCCGGTCTTCCTGGGCATGGGTGCCGAACTGGCCGCCCGGCTCACCGAACGGTGCTTCTACCACCTGGAGGCGCCCGTCCTGCGGGTCGGCGGCTACCACGCGCCGTATCCGCCGTCCCGCGTCGAGGAGGCCTTCCTCCCCGACCTGGACCGCGTGCTCGACGCCGTCGACCGCGCACTCGCGTACTGATCCGGGGGAGCGAAGATGACCACCGAAGTTCGCTCGCTCCGCGAGTTCAAGATGCCCGATGTGGGCGAGGGCCTGACCGAGGCCGAAATCCTCAGCTGGTACGTCAAGCCCGGTGACACCGTCACCGACGGGCAGGTCGTGTGCGAGGTGGAGACCGCCAAGGCGGCGGTGGAGCTGCCGATCCCGTTCAACGGGGTCGTCGAGCAGCTCTTCTTCCCCGCGGGCGCGACGGTCGACGTCGGCACCGTGATCATCTCGGTCGCGGTCGCCGGGGAGGCCGGGGCCGCGGCTCCTGTCGCCGCTGCCGCTGCCGCTGCCGCTGCTGTTGCGCCCGTCGCCGCCGCCGCGCCGGCCGAACCGGCCGAGCCCGAGCGGCGCGAGGTGCTGGTCGGCTACGGCCCGCGCACCGGCACCGCCCAGCGCCGGGCCCGGCGCACGACCACGACGACCGTCACCGCGACGCCGGCTCCGGCCGCTCCCGTGGTGTCGGCCGCGCCCGTCGTGCGGGCCACCCCGGCGCCGGCCGCGCCGGTCGCGACCGCCTCGCCCGTCCTGGCCGAACAGCCCGCCGGGGAGCGGCCGTTGGCCAAGCCGCCGGTGCGCAAGCTGGCCAAGGACCTCGGCATCGACCTGCGCGCGGTCGTCCCGACCGGCCGGGACGGTGTGATCACCCGCGAGGACGTGCACGCCCACGCGTCGGCCCTGGCCGCCGCGCAGGCCGCCCCGGCGGCGCCGGTCGAGGCCGCTCCGGTCGCGGCGGCGGTGCCGGCGCCGGTCACCGTGGCGGGCGACGTCCGGGTGCCGATCAAGGGCGTCCGCAAGGCGACCGCGCAGGCGATGGTGGCCTCGGCCTTCACCGCCCCGCACGTCACCGAGTTCGTCCAGGTCGACGTGACCCGCACGATGAAGTTCGTCCGCCGGCTCAAGGAGAGCGGCGAGTTGGGCCGGGACGTCCGGATCAGCCCGCTGCTGCTGGTCGCCAAGGCGCTGCTCACCGCGGTCAAGCGGCACCCCGAGATCAACGCGCAGTGGGACGAGGCGGCCCAGGAGATCGTCATCAAGGGCCAGGTGAACCTCGGCATCGCCGCGGCGACCCCGCGCGGCCTGATCGTCCCCAACATCAAGGACGCCGGCGGCAAGACCCTCACGGGCCTCGCCGTCTCGCTGGGCGAGCTGATCGACACCGCCCGCCAGGGCAAGACCTCGCCGGGCGACATGCAGGGCGGGACCATCACCATCACCAACGTCGGCGTCTTCGGCGTCGACACCGGCACCCCGATCCTCAACCCCGGCGAGGCCGCGATCCTCGCCGTCGGCGCGATCCGGGACATGCCGTGGGTGCACAAGGGCAAGGTCGTCCCGCGGCAGGTGACCACGCTGGCGCTCTCCTTCGACCACCGCCTGGTGGACGGGGAGTTGGGCTCCAAGGTGCTGGCCGACGTGGCCGCGCTGCTGGAGCGTCCGAAGCGCCTGATCACCTGGGGCTGACGGCCCGGGACGTCACGAACGGGAAGCCACGAAGGGGCCTTCCCCCACACCGCCGTGTGGGGGAGGGCCTCTCCGCTTCTGCCCGCCCGTCGGCCGTCGCTGGGGGCGAAGGCGGCGGGCGGCGATCAGGACCAGCCGATGACGGACGCGCGCATGACCTGACTCCCCGGGGTCATGGGTCCGACGGCGTGGCTGGGTGAAGGCGACGGGCCCCGCTCCGGGTGGAGCGGAAGCGCCCCGGCCCCGCCGGTCGCACTCTCCGTGCCTTCATCCGTACAGACGTGCATCCTCGCCGGGGGTTGCAGGTGGTTTCAAAGTCTTTTCCGGGAGCCCGGGTTGCGGCGTTGGGGATACTTCCGGAATGACTGAGGAGCTGACGGTCCGACCGGAGACGGTGCCGGACGGGGGTGGGGAGCGCCGGTCGCTGCGGCGGGACGTCTCGGGGCCGGCGCTGCTGGCGGGGCTGGTCTGCATCGCGGTGTCGTTCTCGGGGCCGCTGGTGGTGGTGCTCGCGGCCGCGGCCGCCGGGCGGCTGGACGCGGCGCACACGGCGTCCTGGATCTGGGCGGTGGCCATCGGCAGCGGGCTGAGCGGCTTCGCGCTGAGCTGGTGGACCAGGACCCCGGTGATCACCGCCTGGTCCACCCCGGGCGCCGCGCTGCTGGTGACCAGCCTGGGCGCGTACCCGTACCGGGAGGCGGTGGGGGCGTTCCTGGTGAGCGCGGTGGTGGTGACGCTCTTCGGGGTGACCGGCTGGTTCGGCCGGCTGATCGCGGCGGTGCCGACCGGGATCGTCAACGCGATGCTGGCGGGCATCCTGTTCTCCTTCGGTGCCGGGATCTTCGGCGCCGTGCACGGTGCGCCGGTGCTGGTGGTCGGCAGCCTCGCGGCCTTCCTGCTGGCCAAGCGGCTGGCCCCGCGGTACGCCGTCCCGGTGGCGCTGGTGGTGGGCGGGGTGCTGGCGGCGCTGACCGTCGGACTCCCGCTGCACCTGGGCTCGGGCGGGCCGACCCGACCGGTGTTCACCGCGCCGGCGTTCTCCTGGGCGGCCGCGGTGGGGCTGGCACTGCCGCTCACGATCGTGGTGCTGGCCTCGCAGAACGCACCGGGCCTCGGGGTGATGCGGGCCTTCGGCTACCGGGCGGACGACCGGCTGCTGATCGGGTCGACCGGTGTGGTATCGCTGCTGCTGGCGCCGTTCGGCTCGCCGGGGGTGAACCTGGCGGCGATCACGGCGGCGATCTGCTCCGGCCCGGAGAGCCACCCCGACCCGCGCCGCCGCTACGTCGCGGGGATGTCCTCGGGCGTGCTGTACGTGCTGGTGGGCAGCTTCGGCGGGGTGCTGGTGAGCCTGTTCACCGGCCTGCCGAAGGAGCTGATCGCGGTGATCGCCGGGGTCGCCCTGCTGGCCTCGCTGCAGGGCAGCCTGGCGGCGGCGGTGGCGGACGAACGGGGGCGGGACGCGGCGGTGGTGACCTTCCTGGCCAGCGCCTCGGGGATGAGCCTGTTCGGGATCGGCTCGGCCTTCTGGGGCCTGCTGTTCGGCCTCGGCACCCACCTGGTGCTGAACCTCCGCAGGCGCTGACGAGAGGCCTGTCATCAGCCATATTCCAGTCATTGGGATGACTGGTGTGGTGAGGGTTATTCGGCCAGGTCGGTGACTTTTTCGGCGCGCGGTAGGGGTGACACACCCGTCCGGGTACGTCTTCGCTCCACCACCCGGGCTACGCCGGGTGACCGGAACCCCGAGGACGCACCCGTATGCCACCTGGCAACCCTGGCCGTCTCGTTCGGAGTCTGGCCGCGCTCGTGCTGGTGTCCACCGCCGTACTCCCCGCCGCCCTGGAACTGGTCGGCCCCTCGCCGTTCGGCGTGATCGGGCCGGGCGCCCCCGCCGACCGGGCCGTCCCGCCGCACGACGCGCAGCGCGCCGACCGCCGGACCGTCACGGCCGCCCCCACCGTCGACATACGCCGCACCGGGGACCCGGCCAACCGGATCACCCTGGTCCTGCTCGGCGACGGCTACACGGCCGCCGAACAGGACCTGTTCCGACAGCAGGTCGACCGGGCCTGGCACGCGCTGATGGCCATCGAGCCGTTCCGCACCTACCAGGGGTTCTTCAACATACGGCGGGTCGAAGTGGTCTCCCCGGTCTCCGGGATAGCCGAGACCGAGAGCCGCGGCCGCAACCCCGCCACCCCGCTCGGCATGCACTTCTGGTGCGAGGGCACCGCCCGGCTGCTCTGCGCCGACGAGGCCGCCACCGCCCGGTACGCGGGCGACAGCTCCGGGCCGCAGTACCTGATAGCCCTGGCCAACTCCACCGAGTACGGCGGCGCCGGCGGCACCGGGGTGACCACCCTGGCCGGCGGCAGCCCGGACGCCGGGCGGATCATCCAGCACGAGATCGGCCACACCGTGGGGGACCTCGGCGACGAGTACGACAGCGCCCCGGACGACTCCGAGTACCCGAACCTCGCCACCCTCGACGCCGACGACATGCGCAAGAAGCAGACCAAGTGGTGGCGCTGGCTGGGTGCTGAGTCCCCGGACGGCGCCGGGACGGTCGGCGCCTACCGCAGCGCCAACGGCCTCTACCGGCCCACCCCCGACTCGGTGATGCGCACCCTGGGCAGCGCCTACAACCTGCCGTCGCGCGAGGCGATCATGGAGGAGCTGTACCGCAGGATCCGGCCCACCGACACCCCGTCGCCGCCGCCCGGCGAGGTGAGCGGGCGCCCCCGGCTGAACGTCCGGCCGGTGCCGCTGACCGGCCCGCGACAGCTGAAGGTCGAGTGGAAGGTGGACGGCGTCGCGGTGACGCCGCAGGCCGCCGACGGCTCCTGGCTGGACACCGACCAGCTGAACCTGGCCCCGGGCCGGACGGCCACCGTCACGGCGACCGTCCGGGACACCACCGACTGGGTGCGGGACGAGGCCTTCCGGGACCGCTACATGACCCGGGCGGTGTCCTGGACGGTGACCGGCTGACGCCCGGTCCGCGGAATCCGCGGAAGCCGTGCTCCGCGCAATCCGTGCTTCGCGGAATCCGCGGTCTGTGGAATCCGTGGTCCGTGGACGATCGACCGCACCCCGCACTGGGCGTCCCATCATGGGATGACTAGTCTGGTCGCACTATGACCGTGGAGCCCGCCCGTTCAGCCGCACCCCTGTCCGTCCCCGCTCCCCGAACCGCCGACCCGGCGCCGCCGGCCGCCCCGACGCCGTCCGCCGCCCCCGCGCCGTCCCCGCCCGGCGGACGCGCGGCCTGGCTGGCCTGGTCCATCGGCGTCAGCGTCTACATCCTCGCGGTGATCCACCGCACCAGCCTCGGCGTGGCCGGGCTGGACGCCGCCGACCGCTTCGGCATCGGCGCCTCCGCGCTCTCCACCTTCTCGATCCTCCAGGTGCTGGTCTACGCGGCCATGCAGATACCGGTCGGCCTGCTCGTCGACCGGATCGGGCCGCGCCGGGTGCTGCTGCTCGGCGTCGTCCTGCTGAGCCTCGGCCAGCTGGCCTTCGCGTTCAGCTCCTCCTTCGCCCCGGCGCTGGCCTCCCGGGCGGTGCTCGGCTGCGGCGACGCGATGACCTTCATCAGCGTGCTGCGGCTCGCCGCCCGGTGGTTCCCCGCCGCCCGGAACCCGTTCGTGGCCCAGCTGACCGGCCTCGCCGGAATGGGCGGCAACCTGATCACCACCGTGGTGCTCGCACAGGCCCTGCACCGCGAGGGCTGGACGCCCACCTTCACCGCGATCGCCCTGCTCGGCGTCGCGGTCTTCGCGCTGGTCGCGCTCTTCCTCAAGGAGGCCCCGGCGGCCGCCGTACGGCCGGTCGAACACCCGCCCGCGCCGCGGCCGAACGTCGGTCGGCAGGTCCGTGCGTGCTGGCGCGAACCGGGCACCCGGCTCGGGCTCTGGGTGCACTTCACCACCCAGTTCCCCGGCAACGCCTTCGGCCTGCTCTGGGGCCTGCCCTACCTGGTGGAGGCGCAGGGCCTCTCCCGGGCCGCAGCCGGCGGACTGCTGACCCTGCTGGTGCTCAGCAACATGGCCTTCGGTTTCCTGTTCGGCCGGGTGCTCTCCGTCTCGGCGCGGGCCCGGATGCCGATCGTCCTCACCGTCATCACGGCCACCGCCCTCGGCTGGGCGCTGGTCCTGGCCTGGCCCGGCGGACACCCGCCGATCTGGCTGCTGTCCGCCATCATCGTGGTGATGGGCAGCAACGGCCCGGCCTCACTGGTCGGCCTCGACTACGCCCGCGCCCGCAACCCGGTGGAGCGCCTCGGCACCGCCTCCGGGATCGTCAACATGGGCGGCTTCATCGGCACGATGATCACCCTCTTCGGCATCGGCGTCCTCCTGGACGGCCTCTCCCCGGCCGGCACCGACTCCTACTCGGCCGACGCCTTCCGCTGGGCGTTCTGCTGGCAGTACGTCCCGCTGGCGGTCGGCACCGTGATGATCCTGCGCCTGCGCCGCAAGGTCGCGGCGGGGGCGTAAGGTCTCTGACCTGTGGAAACGCGATTACCCTCAGAATTTCTGAGGGTATGCGGCACCGGTGGATCAGCGTCCGTACTCCCGCAACATCTCGGCCATCTGCGGCGGTGTCCCGTAGATCCGGGCGCCGTGCAGCTCTGCGTGCATGAGCCCGTCATCGGGTGGGGACTCCTGCTGTGCCGCGTTTCGCATGCGGATCAGGTCCACCAGCTTCAGTTTGGGGCAGCCGGGGACGATTCGGCTGGCCCGGATTCCGACCCGTTCCTGGCCTGGGCAGGCGAAGTAGGCGCCGAACGGTGGTCCGCTGTCCTCTTCCCGGCTTGGCAGGTGGAGGACCATTTCGCCGTGCTGGCAGTGGACCGTCCCGTCCGAGTGGATGGTCAGGCCGGGCCAGTCCTCGTGGTGGATCTCGGCGACGATCCTCACCTGCTGTCCGATCGCCTCGGTCAGGGTCTCCGCCATCCGCCGCTGCTGGGCGGGGATGTCGGTGTCCCCGCGGCGGATGGAGGGGAGGAGGTCTCGGGTGACCCAGTCCCTGAACGGCTGGGCGTCGGGCTTGCTCGACCTCATGATCAAGGTATACAAGCCTGCCTCGCTGATCACCCCGAGCAGTGGGTTTCCGCGCGCGTATGGTTTCCCACCTGCGGAAACGTCGTAACCATCGCTTTTGGCGATGGTTACCGAGCGCAGGTCGACGGTGCGGTGCTGGTGGGTCTCCAACCTCTTGACGGCGTCGGGCGGATTACGCCGGCCCAGGATTCGGCACACGTCCGCTGTGACGAACCACGGTTGTCCGTCGATCATCACGACTCTGATCGGTTGGCCTGTGACCGGGAAGCTCGACTGGACCAGGACCATCTGCTGCTGTTCGTCGTCCATGGGGACGCCCCTCCTTCTTCCGGGTGGTGGCGGGAGTGCCCGGAACAACGAGGTCGAACGGGTGAGGTGTTGGTGCTGGATTGACGGATGGATGCACGAGTGGTGCCGACCCGGCGCGCACTCGTGCGTGTACGCCGGGTGGTGCGCGCTGTGGGGTGGCTGGGGTCAGATGGTGACCGCGAAGGCGGACAGGACGCGGTCGGCGAGTTCCTTGTCGCCGTCGATGGTGACGGGGCCGGGGCGGCCGCGGCCGCAGGCGAGCCGGAGGTAGGTCTCCCAGTCCATGGTGAGCTGGACGTCGGGGGCCAGGCTGATCGACTCGTCGACGGTGCCGCGGCCGGTCGAGTCGACCCGGACGGTGCGCAGGAACTCCACGCGGCCGGTGACGTCCAGGACCATGGCCGTTCCGGCCGGGGCGCCGGCCTGGTGGGCGACGGCCTTGGGCAGCAGCCCCAGCAGGACGTCCCGGGCGATCAGGGCGGCCGGGGAGTCGAGGTTGCCGGGGGTGTCCAGGGCCCGGCGCAGGTCCTGCTCGTGCACCCAGACGTCGAAGGCCCGCAGGCGCAGCAGCTCGTGGTAGTGCACGTCGCGGCTGTTCGGGCCGGCCGGCCAGCGCACCGGCTCCAGGGGCATCTGCTTGGCGTTCCGCAGGGCCCGGGAGCGGCGGATGATCGTGTACTCCAGCTCGCTGGTCATTTCCAGAGCGGTGTGGCAGCGGCGCTTGTCGACCGGCAGTTCGATGTAGCGGGCGAAGTCGGTGGTGACGTGGCGAAGGTCACGCGGCAGGGAGTGGATCGGGCGGGGGTCGCCGAGGAGTTCGGACTCGACCGCGATGATGTGCGAGACGACGTCCCGGACCGACCAGCCGGGGCATTCGGTGGCCCGGTTCCAGGAGCCCTCGGGGAGGGGGGCGACCAGCTCCGATATGGACTCGATGCTCTGGGCCCACGCCTCCGTGTAAGCCTGCACGGTCTGGTTGTCCGTCACGGGAATCTCCGGCCCTCCGTCAGCTTCCTTGCCCTCTGCGCCCGGCCTCCCCGGTCGGCCGGGATGGTCCGGCTTCCAGGCGCACACGCTAACCGCACGTTACGCTGCCGGGAGACAGCTGGGCAGCGCTTTCGGGTGACGATCGTAGGTCTCTTGCCGTGGACGGTGGTACTGTGCGCGCTTCATTGATCCAACTCGGGGTCTCCGACGCCGAGCCGCCCGCCGAACGGCGGGCCCGGGCCGCCGCGCTGGTCCGGGCGCAGCAGGGTGCGGACCTGGTGGTCCTGCCGGAGCTGTGGCCGCTCGGCGGCTTCGCCTACGACCTGTGGTCGGACGGCGCGGAGACGCTGGACGGGCCCACGTCGGACGCTATGGCGGCGGCCGCGCGGGCGGCCGGGGTCTGGCTGCACGCCGGTTCGATCGTCGAGCGCGATCCGGACGGGCCGATCTACAACACCTCGCTGCTGTTCGCCCCGGACGGCGAGCTGGTGCACACCTATCGCAAGATCCACCGCTTCGGTTTCGACAGCGGTGAGGCGGTGGTGATGGGTGCCGGGCAGGAGATCGTCACGGCGGCCACCGACTTCGCCACCCTGGGCCTGGCCACCTGCTACGACCTGCGCTTCCCGGAGCTGTTCCGGGCGCTGCTGGACGCCGGCGCGCAGCTGCTGGTGGTTCCGGCGGCCTGGCCGGCCCGGCGGCGCGAGCACTGGACGCTGCTGGCGCGGGCGCGCGCGGTGGAGGAGCAGGCGTTCGTGCTGGCCTGCAACACCGCCGGGACGCACGCCGGGGTCGAGCAGGCCGGGCACAGCATCGTGGTGGACCCGTGGGGCCGGGTGCTGGCCGAGGCCGGTACGGAGGAGCAGGTGCTGACCGTCGAGTTCGATCCGGCCGAGGTGGGCAAGGCCCGCGAGGAGTTCCCGGTGCTGCGGGACCGCCTGCTGGGGATCCCGGCGCCGGTCCAGCGCTGACCCCGGCCCGCCCCGGCCCGCCCCGGCCCGGTCCGGCTCGGCTCGGGCGGGGGAGTCCGGGGGTGTCGGGGCCTCCGGGGGGTTGGTTTGTACCTTCTCGGGGCGGGTTTGAGAAGATGAGCACTCGTCGTGTTCCCCGCCGCTCGTTGGCCGGTCCGCCGAGGGGCGGCCTGATCGGCCCGCCCCAGGAGGTTGCGCGCATGCCCGGCAACGGCGCAGGCGACACCCGTCCCGTCATCCAGCGCAACAGCCTGCGCGAGCAGATCGCCGGTGCGCTGCGCGAGGAGATGATGGCCGGCCGGTTGGCGGCCGGCCGCAACTTCACCGTCAAGGAGATCGCCGAGCTGTACGGCGTCTCGGCGACCCCGGCCCGCGAGGCGCTGGTCGACCTCGGTGCGCAGGGGCTGTTGCGGGCCGAGCACCACCGCGGGTTCACCGTGCCCGAGCTGGGTTGGGACGACTTCCTGGAGATCTTCGAGTCCCGGGTGCTGGTCACCGACAGCTACTACCGCCAGTTCTCCGCCCGCCGGGCGCTGCCGGACCTCGCCAGGCTGCCCTCGCTGCGCCGCCGGGCCGACGCGGCGGTCCGGGCCGCCCGGGCCGGGAACCTGGACGTGATGGTGGGCTGCGACCGCCGGTTCTGGCAGGAGGTCGCCGCGCTGATCGGCAACCGCCGGATCGGCGACTACCTGGACTGGCTGCGGGTGCAGTCGTGGATGTTCGCCGCGCCCTACCTGCGGGAGCTGCCCGTCCTGGCCGAGGTCTGCTGGGACCGCCACCTCGACCTGGTCGACGCCATCGGCGCGCGGGACCTGGTCGGCGCGCACCGGATCATCTGCGAGTACAACCTGTACACCGCCCGGCTGCTGGCCGGGCTGGCCGGGCGGCCGCTGGAGTCGGTGACGGTGCTGGGGCTGCTCACCGAACCCCTGGGCGGCGGACCCGTGAACGGCGAACTCCGGAACGGCGAACCCCGGAACGGGGAGTCCGGTGGCGTCGGGCCTGGTGTCGCCGGGCTCCTGGACGGCGGGCCCGTGCCGCCGGCTCCGTCCTCCGACGTGCCGTCCTCCGACGCCCCGTCGGTGGCGGCCGAACCGCTTCCCGGCCAGGCGTTCGACCAGGTCGGGAGGAGTCGGCGCCGGCCGGGCGAGGAGGTCGGCCGGGAGCACGGGCGTGAACTCGGGCTGGGGCTCGGCCTGGTGCCGCAGCCGCGTTCGGTGCCGTACGGCCGGTTCGGCCGGCGGCTGCCCGAACCGCCCCCGGACGCACCGCAGGGACGGCCCGACCCGCGCCCGGCCCCGGGCCGGTAGGGTGGGCGGTCGTCGAACCGCGCGTCCCGCACAACGGCCGTCCGGGTACCGACCCCGCCCCCGTCGTCGTCCCGCTCCGCGGGCGACCCCGTCGCCCGGAGAGGAACTGCCGGCCATGGCCTGCGACCTCTGGCTCGTCCCGCTCGTGGACGTGCTGAGCCACAGCCCCGACAATCCCTTCAGGGACGATCTCGCCCTCTACAACGCGGTGTTGGCCTCCCGCGGGCTACCCGAGGTGCCGGTCTACCAGTACGTACCGGGGCTGAGCGGGGCGGTCGAGCCGATAGCCGCCTTCGACTACGACTCGCTGCACTTCCTGCGCCGTGCCTACCTGCTGGGCCTCACCGGGCTGGACATCACGCCGGTGGACTCGCTCGGCGGCGACTACGAGCAGCTGCTGGAGATGTTCGAGAGCAGCGCCGAACAGTCGCACCTGGTCTGGCACTTCGACCACGCGGGCGCCTACGTGCCGATAGAGTTCCCGGCGCCGCTGGTGGACGACGCGCTGCTCGCCTCCGGCGGTCCGCTCGGCTCCAGCCACGGACTGCTGCGCGAACTGCAGGCCGTCGCCCCGGCGCTGGGCCTCGACCCGCTCAACCCGCCGGACCCGACCCGGCCGCTCGGCCCGACCGGCCTGGAGCAGCCGTTCGGGCCGCCGCTGGACGACCTGCACCCCTTCGCCCGCGAGCGGCACGCCTGGGCGGGCCTGTACGCGGCGGCGACCCGCAGCCTCGCCCAGGGCTCGATGGTGGTCTTCGCCTGACCTGAGGCGCCCGACCGCCACGGCAAGGCGCCCGGCCGCCGCACCGGCCCGACCGCCACGGCAAGGTGGCCTGCCCACTACCGCAACGGCCCCTCCGGCGGCCGCTGGCGCGGCATGGTGGGCCGGGTGCCCGGCGGCGGCAGCACCCGAACCTGGGCGCCCACCCCGCTCTCGCTGCGCCCGCCCCAGGTGCCCGGGGCCTGGGTGGGCAGCTGGGTCATGGACGCGCGGAACTCCAGCATCCACTCCGAGGTCTCGGTGCGGACCATGTCCGAGACGTCCTCGCAGAACCGGCGCAGCACGCCGAGGCAGCGCTCGGCGGCTTCGCCCGCGGTGCCCTCGGTCGGGCCGAGCACCTCGCGCACGCACTCCGACGCCCAGTCGAACTGGAAGGCCTCCAGGCGGCGTTGCAGCGCCTGCGCGGTGCTGACGTCACGCATCCAGCCGGAGGTGAGGCCGAACACCCGGTCGGTGCCGTGGCAGGCGGCGGCGAGCGCCAGGCCGACGTAGCCCCAGCTGGTGCCGTGCGAGACCGCGCCGGTCAGGTCGACCAGCGGCGCGGTCACCCCGCCCACCGCGAAGCCGGCCGTGCCGAACCGCAGCAGGCGCGCCCAGCGGCGCTTCCAGATCCGGTCCTTGCGGTACCACTCGATCGCCTCGACCGCCCGCTCCTCGGACCAGCGGTACAGCTCCTCCAGGCGCTCGGCCGGCTCGCCCCAGTCCCCGAGGGGGAACTGTCGAGTGCTCAGATCGGCCCGTCGGCGGGTGGACGCCTGGCGGGCGATGGTCGCGGCGGGCGGGTCCTCCTCGCCGATCTCCTTGCCCCAGGCACTCTCCTCGGGCTGCATTTCCGGCTGGCTCACCTGTGGGGCTCCCTGTGGCGGGCGGACTGCTGGGTCTGGCGGTCCATCGACTGACTCAACGTCTGCCGTTGGTTGTCCAACAGCACTTCTTACCGCCAAATGGCTGACCATGGGGCCGCTTCCCCGGTGATCGTTACCGGATTCGGCCACCGGAACCCGAGGTGGAAGGGATGCGGGGGTCGGCGAGATTTCACCCGTCCGAGGGAGGGTCCGGTGACCCGCCGTCCTGACTCGGGCACCCGGTGCGCACCGAGCCGGTCCGAGTTGGAGGTTTCTCCGACATCCTCGGCGTACGGACCTCCTCGACTGGAGGATCGGACGGGACCGGAGAGCGGCCGGAACTGGCCACCGACTACCCTTGCCAAGCGTGAAGGTCCTCGTCATCGGCGGCGGCGCCCGCGAACATGCCCTGTGCCGCTCTCTGTCCCAAGATCCCGCTGTCTCCGAGCTGCACTGTGCCCCGGGCAACGCCGGGATCGCGCAGGTGGCGACGGTCCACCCGGTCGACCAGCTGAACGGCGCGCAGGTCGCCGACCTGGCCGTGCGGCTCGGTGCCGCCCTGGTCGTCGTCGGCCCGGAGGCCCCGCTGGTCGCGGGCGTCTCCGACGCCGTGCGCGCGGCCGGCATCCCGGTGTTCGGCCCGTCCGCCGAAGCCGCCCGACTGGAAGGCTCCAAGGCTTTCGCGAAGGACGTGATGGCCGGGGCCGGCGTGCCCACCGCCCGCTCCTACGTCTGCACCACCCCGGCCGAGGCCGCCGAGGCGCTGGACGCCTTCGGCGCGCCGTACGTGGTCAAGGACGACGGCCTGGCCGCCGGCAAGGGCGTGGTGGTCACCTCCGACCGCGCGGCCGCGCTGGCGCACGCCGCCTCCTGCGAGCGCGTGGTCATCGAGGAGTACCTGGACGGCCCCGAGGTGTCGCTGTTCGCGATCACCGACGGCACCACCGTCGTCCCGCTCCAGCCCGCGCAAGACTTCAAGCGCGCGCTGGACGGCGACGAGGGCCCCAACACCGGTGGCATGGGCGCCTACTCGCCGCTGCCGTGGGCGCCCGCCGGGCTGGTCGAGGAGGTCCAGCAGAGCGTCCTGCAGCCGACCGTCGACGAGCTGCGCCGCCGGGGCACCGAGTTCTCCGGCCTGCTGTACGCGGGCCTCGCGCTCACCTCGCGCGGTACCCGGGTGATCGAGTTCAACGCCCGCTTCGGCGACCCGGAGACCCAGGTCGTGCTGGCCCGGCTGCGCACCCCGCTGGCCGCCGTCCTGCTGGCCGCCGCCACCGGCACCCTGGACCAGCTGGAGCCGCTGCGCTGGGACGAGGGCGCGGCCGTCACCGTGGTCGTCGCCTCCGAGGGCTACCCGGCCGCGCCGCGCACCGGTGACCCGATCGAGGGCCTGGCCGAGGCTGAGGCCGACGGCACCGCGTTCGTCCTGCACGCCGGTACCAGGGCCGACGAGGACGGCCGGGTGCTGAGCGCCGGCGGCCGCGTCCTGTCGGTCACCGCGACCGGCGCCGACCTGGTGGAGGCGCGCGACCGGGCGTACGCCGCCGTGGACCGGATCGCCCTCAAGGGCGGCCAGCACCGCACCGACATCGCCCTGAAGGCGGCCACCGAGTAGGGCCTGCCCCGCCTCCGCCCGCAGGGCGCCGCGCACCGTGGGATTTCCCCCCATGGACGCAGCGCCCTGCGGCGTTTCCGGGGCGGGAGTGACTCCGGGGGCCGGCGCACCGTTCGGCGGCCGGATTCCAGCCCATCGGGTGACAGCACCCGCATCCGGCTGACGTAGCCGGGCGCCCGGCCTTATGGTGCGCTGGATCGCAGTGCGACGTGGCCGTGCGCCGGGGTCGCCGCCGGGTAGCGGTGTTCCCACGGGGGGATGCTGGACGGCGTCCGGCCGGGCGGGTGCCCGGGTGCTTCGCACCGGACCGGTCGTGACCGTCCGGAATCCGGGCGGTGTCACCGGGACGAGTGGAAACCGGGGCGATCCGGAACACCCACCCGGGCCGGTGCGTCGAACATGGCAGAAGCGCCACACAGCATGCACTACCGGGGATCGGACGCCTCCGCTTCCCGGTCGGAACTGATCGTTTCGAGTCGGCTCAGGGCCCGTCGCCGGGTGCCCGAGGGCTCCGAAGGGGGTGCCGCACCGTATGGCCGCAGTCGACACCGCGCGCGCTCACGCCCAGGCGGTCCTGCGGGTCCGTGGTCTCGCCCTGGCCGCCGCCGCCATGCCCGCCGCCGTCGCGGTGGTCCTGCTCGCGGGCCGGTTCACCGGGCGGATCGGTGCCCCCGGCTCCTCCGACGCCGCCGGGTGGGACGCCGCCCGCTGGGCGGTCTGCGCGGTGGCCGCGCTGACCCTCCTGGTGGCCGGGCTGACCGCCCGCGCCTACCACCGGGCCGTCCCGCCCCGGACCCCGGCCGTCCCGCTGAAACGCGCCGAGGCGCCCGAGCTGTACCGGCTGATCGACGAACTCGCCGACCGGCTGGACGTGCCCGCGCCCTCCACCGTGGCCCTCACCCCGGACTGCGACAGCTGGCTGGAGGACGTGCCGCCGGTGCGGCGGGCCCGCCCGTTCCGGACGCACCCCGAGCCGCCCGGCCCGGTCCTGGTGATCGGCTCACCGTTCCTGTGGTGGATGCGGGCCGGCGAACTGCGCGCCCTGCTCGCCCCCGTGGTGGCCGGCACCGCCGCCTCCGCCGACCCGGAGATCGCCGCCGCCCGCCGCTTCCTGCGCAGCCTGGACGCCAGCCTGGACTCCGGCCAGGGCGCGGCCCCCGGCCTCGGCGGCGGCACCCTGGCGGTCCCGCCCCGGCCGCCCCGCCGCGGTCCGGCCGCGCTCGCCGAGCGGATCACCCGCGGGATCACCCGCCGGCTGCTCGGCGCCTGCCGGGGACACGCCGCCGAGCTGGAGCGTGCCGTGGCGAGCTGGGCCTCCGAGCAGGCCAGGACGGTCGACTACGGCCTGCGGATCGCCGCCCAGGAGCAGGTCGGCCTGGCCTACGCGGGCTGGGACCGGCTGCTCACCCGGGTCGCGCTGCCCGCCTGGCGGCTCGGCCGCCACCCCGCCCACCTCAACGCCGGCGTCGTCTCCGCCCTCACCGAGCTGTCCCGGCGCGACCGCCTGGCCGACGGCTACGGCACCCGGCTCGGCGACCGCCCCGCCTGCGACCTGCTGGAGGAGCCCGGCACCGTCGACCGGGCGGTCTCCCGGCTCGCCGCCGAGCTGTTCTTCGGCAGCCCGGCCGCCGGAGCCTGGCACGAGCTGGAGTGGACCGACTACCCGGCCGACGTGGTGGACGCCGGCTGGCGGGCCCGCGCCGCCTCCCTGCAGACCGCCCTGGACCGGCTCGCCCCGCAGGCCCGCCCCGGCTCCCCGACGCTCACCCGGCTGCTGGTCCGGCTCGCCGAGGGCGAGGGGGAGCAGTTGGCCGCCGCGCTGGCCGCCCAGCTGGCCCGCACCACCGCCCCGGCCCCGCTGCTCGAAACCGCCCGCAGCGGCCGCGACCTGCTGGTCGACCACGTCACCGCGATGGTCTGCTGCGCCGCCGTCGACACCGCGGGCGGCGCGCCCGGGCTGGACTGGTTGGACGGTCCGGTGCTGCTGCTGGGCGGGATCCGCCGCACCGACCTGGCCGGGCCGGTCGCCCAGGCCGTCGAGCAGGGCCAGGACGGCCCGCTGCGGGCCTGGCTGGACGCCGCCGACGTCCGTCTGGAGAAACCCGTCCGGTTGTGAGTCGGACAGGTCGTGAGCCGGACGGGCGGCGCTCGGCGCTCCGGCGCGCGCCCCCAAACCGACCGGCGGGCGGCCGTCTCCGCAGGCCGGAGGCCCGGCCGGGGGAGGGCGTGAGATTCCCGGCACCAATTGCGACCGCAGGGTGACGGAGCGCCAGCACTCTGTGGTGTATTAGACCGCACGCACATCCGGGGGGCACGTGCCAACCGGGCGGAAGTGCACCTGGGAGGGGCGCGTGGGCACGGAACTCAACCGCCGCTGGGAGTCCGGAACGCACGCTTACAGCGTCTCCGACCCCTTCGGCCAGGGCCCGCTGCCCTGGCTGCGCAGCCCGGACCAGTACCTGGCCGGCGCCGAGGGCGCCGTCCCCTGGTACGTCTCGGTGGACGCGCCCGGCCAGCGGCCGCTGGCGGTCGGCGCCCGGCCCAAGCCGCCGGTCGGCACCCCGCAGAGCGCCAACGACGTGGACCAGCAGATCAAGGGCTTCGCCTCGGCCGGGGTGATCCGCCCCGGCGGTTCGGTGGACTTCCGGGTCACGGTCAACCCGCCCCGCGAGTTCACCGTGGACGTCTGGCGGATCGGCCACTACGGCGGCGACGGCGCCCGCCACATGACGTCCAGCCCGTTGATCGCCGGGCTGGCCCAGCCCGCCCCGCTGGTGGTCGAGCGGACGGTCTCCTGCCACCACTGGTGGCACTCCTGGCGGCTGCAGATCCCGGTGCACTGGAAGCCCGGCGCGTACGTCGCCGTGCTGACCACCGCGGACATGCTGCACCGCAGCCACATCCCGTTCACCGTCCGGGACTTCGAGGACCGGGAGCACGCCGCCGAACTGCTCCTGGTGGTCCCGGACGTGACCTGGCAGGCCTACAACCTGTTCCCCGAGGACGGCCGCAGCGGCGCCAGCCTCTACCACGCCTGGGACGGCCGGGGCGGCCTGGTCGGCGAGCCGGAGGCGGCCGTCACGGTCTCCTTCGACCGCCCGCACGCCACCGCCGGGCTGCCGCTGCACGTCGGCCACGCGTACGACTTCATCCGCTGGGCCGAGCGCTACGGTTACGACCTCTCCTACGCCACCGCCACCGACCTGCACGCGGGCCTGGTCGACCCGGGGCGGCACCGGGCGCTGATCTTCCCGGGCCACGACGAGTACTGGTCCGAGCCGATGCGCCGGGCCGTCGAGCAGGCCAGGGACGACGGCACCTCGCTGGTGTTCCTGTCCGCCAACACCATGTACTGGCGGGTCGAGCTGACCGCCGCCGCCTCCGGCGAACCCAACCGGCTGCTCAACTGCCGCAAGCGGCAGAAGGTCCAGCCGGGCAGCCCGGCCGCCGGGGTGTCCGGTTCGGCCAGCGCGCTGTGGCGGGACGCCGGCGAGCCCGAGCAGCAGGTGCTCGGCCTGCAGTACTCGGGCCGGGTCGCCGCGCCCGTCCCGCTGATCGCCCGGCACACCGCGCACTGGCTCTGGGACGGCACCGGCTTGCAGGAGGGCGACGAACTGCCCGGCCTGGTCGCCGGCGAGGCCGACCGCTACTACCCCAAGGTGGCGCTGCCCGAGCACACCGAGCGGGTGCTGCTCGCGCACTCGCCGTACCAGGACCTCGCCGGCCGCACCCGCTACCAGGAGACCTCGCTGTACCGGGCGCCCAGCGGCGCGTACGTGTTCGCGGCAGGTACCTTCGCCTGGTCGCCCGCGCTGGGCCGCCCCGGCCTCACCGACGAGCGGATCCAGCGGGCCACCGCCAACCTGCTCGACCGCCTCGGCAAGAACGAGGCCTCCTTCGGCGGTGCCTCCCTGGGCCGGAGCGGGGCCGCCCTCGGCCAGAAACGGGGCCTCGGGGGTTCGTGAAAGACTGCGGGGGCAGTGACCTCCCCTTTCGCGCGCCCCACGCCCGCGAACGACCCCTGAGGACTGAGACACCTTGAGCGGATTTGTCACCAAGCCCGAGCCGGTCCAGGTGCCCGGCCTCGTCCACCTGCACACCGGCAAGGTGCGCGACCTCTACCGGACCGAGTCGGGCGAGCTGGTCATGGTCGCCAGCGACCGGATGTCCGCCCACGACTGGGTGCTGCCGAACGAGATCCCCGACAAGGGGCGCGTCCTCACCCAGCTGTCCCTGTGGTGGTTCGAGCGGATCGCCGACATCGTCCCCAACCACGTGATCTCCACCGAGGTCCCGTCCGGCGCCCCCGCCGACTGGAAGGGCCGCACGCTGATCTGCCGCAGCCTGGACATGGTCCCGGTCGAGGCGGTCGCCCGCGGCTACCTGGCCGGCTCCGGCCTGGCCGAGTACCAGGAGAACCGCACGGTCTGCGGCATCGCCCTGCCGGAGGGCCTGGAGAACAGCTCCGAGCTGCCCGCCCCGATCTACACCCCGGCGCTCAAGGCCGAGGTCGGCGAGCACGACGAGAACGTCTCCTACGAGGAGACCGCCCGCCGGATCGGCGCCGACCTGGCCGCCCAGCTGCGCCGCACCACCCTGGACGTCTACGGCCGGGCCCGGGACATCGCCCGCGACCGCGGCATCATCCTGGCCGACACCAAGTTCGAGTTCGGCCTGCTGGACGGCGAGCTGCTGATCGGCGACGAGGTGCTCACCCCGGACTCCTCCCGGTACTGGCCGGCCGACGAGTGGCAGCCCGGCCGCTCGCAGCCGTCCTTCGACAAGCAGCTGATCCGCGACTGGCTGGTCTCCCCGGCCTCCGGCTGGGACCGCTACAGCGAGCAGCCGCCGCCGGAGCTGCCCGCCGAGCTGGTCGAGCGGACCCGTGCCAAGTACATCGAGGTGTACGAGCGGCTGACCGGTACCGCCTGGGCCTGACGCCCGGCCGCCCGCGAGCCCGAGGCCGGATCTGGATCCGGATCTGGATCCGGACCTAGATCCAGCCGTGCTCGCGGGCGATCCGCACCGCCGCGTGCCGGTTCTCGGCGCCCAGTTTCCCGGCCGCCGAGGACAGGTAGTTGCGGACGGTGCCGGGGGACAGCGCCGCCCGTTCGGCGATCTCGGTGATCGAGGTGCCGTCGGCGGCCAGCTCCAGGACGTCCGTCTCGCGCGGGGTGAGCGGGGTCTCGCCCGCGCTGATCGCGTCCGCGGCCAGCTCCGGGTCCACGTACCGGCCGCCGGCCCGGACGGTCCGGATGATGCCGGCCAGGTCGGCCGCCGAGACGGTCTTCGGCAGGAAGCCGCGCACCCCGACCTCCAGCGCCCGCTTGAGGTAGCCGGGGCGGCCGTGGCCGGTGACGATCATGCAGCGGCAGTCCGGCAGCAGCCGGCGCAGTTCGGTGGCCACCTCGATGCCGTCCTTGCCGGGCATCTGGAGGTCCAGCACCGCGACGTCCGGGCGGTGGGCCTGCGCCATCGCCAGCGCCTCCGGGCCGGAGCCGGCCTCGGCGACCACGGTGATGTCCTCCTCCAGGGAGAGCAGCGCGGCCAGCGCGCCCCGGATCAGGTGCTCGTCGTCGGCGAGCAGGACGCGCACGGGTGCGGGGTCGGTCATCGGGCGGTCCTCCGTCGGTGGGTGCGGGTCAGAGCGGGACGGCGGCGAGCATCCGGAAGGTGCCCTGGGCGGCCTCGGGGATGGTCAGCTCGCCGTCGTGGGCGGCCAGCCGTTCGCGCAGGCCGCGCAGTCCGGTGCCGCCGCCCAGCGAGGGGAGCGGGACGGCGGGCACCCCGTCATTCTCCAGCTCCAGGACGGCGCGGCCGTCCTGGAGGTTCAGCCGGATCAGGCAGTGGGCGGCCTCGCTGTGCCGCAGCACGTTGGTGGTGGCCTCGCGGATCACCCAGCCGAGCACCGACTGGATCGCCGGCGGCAGTCGGTCGGCGTTCTCGCCGAGGTCGATCTCGCAGGTGACGTCGGCGCTGCGGAGCACCGCGCGGGCTCCGATCGCCTCGGCGTGCAGGTCGGCGGTGCGGTAGCCGCGGATGACGTCCCGGACCTCGCGCTGCGACTCCTGGGCGATCCGCTGGACCTCGGCCATCTGGTCGGCGGCCTCCGGGCGCCCGCGGCGGGCGAACTGGACGGCGAGTTCGCTCTTGAGCGCGATGGTGGTGAGGTTGCGGCCCATCACGTCGTGCAGGTCGCGGGAGAACCGCAGCCGCTCCTCGGCGACGGCCAGCCGGGACTGGGCCTCGCGGGCGGTCTCCAGTTCCCAGATGATCGCGGTCACCCAGGCGAAACTGCGGCAGGTGCCGACGAGGAAGGTCAGGCTGATCGCCGCTCCGACCGCCAGCCCGGCCGTGGTGGCGGGGCTCATCCCGGCCAGCAGCATCGCCGGGGCGATCAGCAGGATCAGGCCGAGTCCGGCGGCGAAGACCTGGCGCAGGGGCAGGCCCACGCCGATCGGGCCGATGGCGGCGCACAGCATGGCGATGGCGACCGACGCGGTGAACGGCGTCCCTCCGGGCCGCCCGGCTTCGGCTGCGGACGGGCCCAGCAGCAGGACGGCCCAGGAACCGGCGACCGAGAGGGCGCTGTTGACGATCAGCCAGCGCAGGTGCTCGGTGGGGCGGTGCAGGTAGTGGTCGAGCGAGGTGCGGAACGCCCGGAGGCAGAGCAGGGTGGAGGCGAGCGAGACGACCAGGGTGACCCGGACGGCGTCGACCGACCGGTCGATGTTCGTGACGGAGGAGGCGCTGAACACCAGGTTCACCGGGACGATGCACCAGGCCACCATGTAGAGCGACCAGCGGAAGTACAGCTCGGCGCGTTGGGGCTTGCCGAAGCCCTTCCATCTGCGGACCGGCCCCTGGACGGCCATCGAATCGCTCCCCGTTTCGATCAAGATCGTGTCGCTACCTTCATATCAGAGGCGGAACGGGGGTCTGACCTTCGCACTTCCAGAGAGGGTGCCCGCCGGGGCGTCAGCGGCGCGACTCCCAGCGGAAGTAGCGCACCGCGCCCCAGACCGCCAGGCCGAGCCAGACGGTGCCGGTCACCAGGTGCGGGGCGGCGGTGGACCAGGTGCCGGCGAAGCCGGTGGCGGCGGCCGAGCCGTCGCTGCCGGTCCAGCCGATCCGGATCAGCTGGAAGGCCGGGGTGGTGGGCAGCAGGCGGCAGAAGTCGGCCAGCCCGGGGGGCATGATCTCCAGCGGGATGAGCAGGCCGGAGCCGAACTGGGAGACCAGCAGCACCGGGAGGGTGGTGATGCCGGCGGTCTCGACGGTCTTGGTGAAGGCGCTGGAGATGGCGGCCAGTGCGATGAAGACGGCGATGCTCAGGACCAGCCCGACGGCCAGCAGCAGCGGGTTCACCGGCGTGCTGAGCTTGAGGAGGGCGGCGGCGCCGATGCCGACCACGGCGCACATCATCAGGGCGAGGCTCACCGAGGGCACCGCCGTACCGGCCAGGATCTCGATGTCCCGGGCCTCGCCGGTGCGCAGCCGCTTGAGCACCAGCTCGTTGCGGCGGGCGACGTACGCGGCGGTCAGGTTGTAGTAGACGACGAAGGCGAGGACGCCGCCGATGGTCCCGGTGATCAGCAGCGTGTCGACGTCCAGTCCGGGGTGGGACTCGGCCTGCTGCTTGAGCATGTTGCGCCGGCCGGCGATCAGCAGCAGCGGCAGCAGCAGCGCGGTGAACAGGGCGGCCCGGTTGCGCAGCAGCAGGGTGGCCTCGGCGCGGCCGAGGGAGAGCAGCCGGCGGGCGGTGGTGCTCTGCGGGCCGGCGGCGGTCTTGGCGGCGGTGGCGGTGGTCATCGGGCGGATCCGATCAGGCGGCGGCGGGCGGTGCGGGCGGTGGGGGCGGCGGGCGACTGGGGCGGGGCCTGGTGGGCGGCCTCGGAGGCGATGGCGAGGAAGGCCTCCTCCAACGAGGCGCTGCGGGCGTCCAGGGAGCCGAGCGTGATCCCGTGCTGCTGGGCCCAGCCGAGCAGTTCGAAGAGGGTGTGCTGGAGGCCGCCGGTCTGCACGGTGACCTTGCGGCCGTCGACGGCGATCTCGGCCCCGGCGAGGACCGGCAGCGCCGTCCCGGTGAACTCGGGGAGTTCGAAGCTGATCCGGGAGGGCCGTCCGGCGATCACCTCGGCGACGGTGCCGGTGGTGACGACCCGGCCGCCGTGCATGATGGCCAGCCGGTCGGCGAGCTCCTCGGCCTCCTCCAGGTAGTGCGTGGTGAGCAGCACGGTGGTGCCCTGGGAGCGCAGTTCGCGGACCAGCCGCCAGACGGCGGCGCGCGCCTCGGGGTCGAGGCCGGTGCTGGGCTCGTCCAGGAAGAGCACCTCGGGGCGGCCGAGCAGGGCCATCGCGAGGTCGAGCCGGCGCCGCTCGCCGCCGGACAGCTGCTTGACCCGGACGTCGCGGCGGTGGCCGAGGCCGACCAGTTCCAGGGCCTCGTCGACCGGGCGGGCGTTGCTGGTCATGCCGGCCCAGCTGCGGCCGGTCTCGGCGATGGTGAGGTCGCCGGGGAAGCCGCCCTCCTGGAGCATGATGCCGATCCGCGGGCGGACGGCGGCGCGCTCCCGGTGGGGGTCGTGACCGAGCACCCGGACGGTGCCGCCGGTGGGGGCGGCCAGGCCCTCGATGAGCTCCATGGCGGAGGTCTTGCCGGCCCCGTTGGTGCCGAGCAGGGCGAACAGCTCACCGCGGCCGACGGTCAGGTCGATGCCGCGGACGGCGTGGTACCCGGTGGTGCCGCTGCCGTAGTGGCGGTGCAGGTCGGTGACCTCGATCACGCTGTCGCCGGGGCGCAGGGGCTGGCTCGTTTCCATGGCTCAAGCCTTCCGCCTCCCCGGCCGGGCGGGCAGTGCGCGCCGTCATGAACCGGCGGTGGAGATCCACGGGTCGGCGATGACAAATGTCATGGGCCGGGATCGGCGTGGAGCGGGAATGCCGAAAGGCCCCCTCGATCGAGGGGGCCTTTCGTTCTGGAGCGGACGACGAGATTCGAACTCGCGACCCTCACCTTGGCAAGGTGATGCTCTACCAACTGAGCCACGTCCGCAGGTCTGACTATGGAGTTGTGCTGTGCTCGCACACTGCGAGCGGACGACGAGATTCGAACTCGCGACCCTCACCTTGGCAAGGTGATGCTCTACCAACTGAGCCACGTCCGCATGGTGCCTGGTGGGGCACCCGCCGCCTCTTCGGATCTCTCCGTTGCGGCGACGAGGATTACTCTACAGCATCGTCCGGGGTGGTCGCCCCACCCTTTCGGTCCGGGCGGGCGGGGCGACCGGGGTGCCCGGGGCGGTCAGTTCGCCTCGGCGAACTGCTCGTACACGTGCTTGGGGATGCGTCCGCGGGCCGGCAGCTCCATGCCGCGCGACAGGGCCCAGGCGCGCACCGCGGCCGGGTCCGGGGTGAGCGCGGTGCGGCGGAAGGACTTTCCGGTGCGGCTCTGGCGGCGGCCGGCCGCGACGAACGGAGCGAGGGCCTCCCGCAGCTTTTCCGCGTTGTCCACGGACAGGTCGATCTCGTACGACTTCCCGTCGACGCCGAAGTGGACGGTTTCCGCCGCGGCGCCGCCGTCCAGGTCGTCGGAGAGCGTGACAACTACACGCTGAGCCATGGGTGTCAATCCTCTCGGGCAATTCGGCCGCCGGTTCGCGGGGTGCGTCCGGGGGCCTGATGTGCACCACTCGCGCAAGCGCATACGGGCAGGCCTGGTGGCCCGCCGGATACGCAGCACTTGCCGCGACAGGTGGACCTATTCTGCACCCGAAGGGGGTCGAAATCGAAGAGTCCGGCATTCTTTTCCGGATATTCACGTGTCTTCGCCGGAGTGCCGGATACCGGAGTGCGGGACGGGTCGATCTGTCCCGGAGTGCCGTATTCGGGTGTTCTTCGGGTGTTCTCGTTCCGGGGGCCGAATCCGTGGAAACCGCGCGGCCCGGCCGGGGGTTCACGGGCTTGGATCCCTTGCCGCGTAAGGGTCTCGGGTCTACGCGCGTCGCCTGCCCCGGCCAGCAATCCCGCCCGAAACCCCCGGTAGTCTGGAGTTCCCCCGCCTCACCGAAGACACCACCGGGAGTGCCAGTGGCACGCGTCGTAGTCGACGTCATGCTCAAGCCGGAGATCCTCGACCCCCAGGGCCAGGCGGTGCAGCGTGCACTGCCCCGTCTCGGATTCACCGGGATCGCCGACGTCCGCCAGGGCAAGCGTTTCGAGCTGGAAGTGGAGGGCCCGGTCGACGACGCCGCGCTCGCCCGTATCCGCGAAGCCGCCGAGACCTTTCTCGCCAACACCGTGATCGAGGACTTCACCGTCCGCGTCGAGGAGGCGGCGAAGTGACCACCCGCGTTGGCGTCGTCACTTTCCCCGGCTCCCTCGACGACCGTGACGCCCAGCGCGCGGTCCGCCTGGCCGGCGCCGAGCCGGTCGCGCTCTGGCACCGTGACAAGGATCTCCACCAGGTCGACGCCGTCGTCCTGCCGGGCGGATTCAGTTACGGCGACTATCTGCGCTGCGGCGCGATCTCCCGCTTCTCGCCCGTGATGGACACCGTCATCGAGCAGGCGAAGCTGGGAATGCCGGTCCTCGGTATCTGCAACGGCTTCCAGGTGCTCTGCGAATCGCACCTGCTGCCCGGTGCGCTCACCCGCAACGACTCGCTGCACTTCGTCTGCCGCGACCAGAAGCTGCGCATCGAGAACACCGGTACCGCCTGGACCCGGGATTACTCGGCGGGCCAGGAAATCGTCGTTCCGCTGAAGAACGGCGAGGGCCGGTTCGTCGCCGAGGAGCGCGTCCTGGACCAACTGGAGGCGGAGGGCCGGGTGGTGGCCCGTTACGTGGCCCGCGGCGATGCCGCTGACGGATACGGTAACCCGAACGGTTCGTACCGCGACATCGCCGGCATCACCAACGCCGCCGGCAATGTCGTCGGCCTGATGCCGCACCCGGAGCACGCCGTGGAGCCGCTCACCGGTCCGACCGTCGAGGGCCTGGGCTTCTTCACTTCCGTCCTGAAGCAGCTGGTGAACGCCTGATGAGCCTCGACACCGTCAAGAACGCCGAGCAGACCCCGGACGTCGCCCAGCCCTGGGCCGAACTCGGGCTCAAGGAGGACGAGTACGCGCGCATCCGCGAGATTCTCGGCCGCCGCCCGACCGGCGCCGAACTCGCGATGTACTCGGTCATGTGGTCGGAGCACTGTTCGTACAAGAGCAGCAAGGTCCACCTGAAGCAGTTCGGCGACAAGAAGCCCGACTCGGACGCGATGCTCGTCGGCATCGGCGAGAACGCCGGTGTGGTCGACGTCGGCCAGGGCTACGCCGTGACCTTCAAGGTCGAGTCGCACAACCACCCGTCGTACATCGAGCCCTACCAGGGCGCGGCCACCGGCATCGGCGGCATCGTGCGCGACATCCTGGCGATGGGCGCCCGCCCGGTCGCCGTGATGGACCCGCTGCGGTTCGGCGCGGCCGACCACCCGGACACCCGGCGCGTGCTGCCCGGGATCGTCGCGGGCATCGGCGGCTACGGCAACTGCCTGGGCCTGCCGAACATCGGCGGCGAGGTCGTCTTCGACTCCTGCTACCAGGGCAACCCGCTGGTCAACGCGCTGTGCGTGGGCGTCATGAAGCACGAGGACATCCACCTCGCGCAGGCCTCCGGCGCCGGCAACAAGGTCATCCTGTACGGAGCCCGCACCGGCGGCGACGGCATCGGCGGCGTCTCCGTGCTCGCCTCCGAGACCTTCGACGACACCAAGCCGACCAAGCGTCCGGCGGTCCAGGTCGGCGACCCGTTCCAGGAGAAGCTCCTGATCGAGTGCACCCTGGAGATCTTCCGGGAGAAGCTCGTCAAGGGCATCCAGGACCTGGGCGGCGCGGGCCTGTCCTGCGCGACCTCGGAGCTGGCCAGCGCCGGCTCCGGCGGCATGCGGGTCGAGCTGGACACCGTGCCGCTGCGCGACAACACGCTCTCGCCCGAGGAGATCCTCATGAGCGAGTCGCAGGAGCGCATGTGCGCCATCGTCGAGCCCGGCAAGGTCGACCGCTTCCTGGAGATCTGCGAGAAGTGGGACGTCATCGCCACCGTCATCGGTGAGGTGACCGACGGCGAGCGCCTGGAGATCTTCTGGCACGGCGAACTCGTCGTCGACGTGCCGCCGCGCACCGTCGCCCACGAGGGCCCGACCTACCAGCGCCCGTACGCCCGCCCGAGCTGGCAGGACGCGCTGCAGGCCGACGCCCCCACCGGCGATCGGCTGGCCCGCCCGACCACCGGCGAGGGCCTCAAGGCCGACCTGCTGAAGGTCGCCGGCTCCCCGAACCAGGCCTCCAAGTCCTGGATCACCGACCAGTACGACCGCTACGTGCTCGGCAACACCGTGCTCTCGGTCGGCGAGGACTCGGGCATGATCCGGATCGACGAGGAGACCAACCTCGGCGTCTCGGTCGCCACCGACGGCAACGGCCGCTACACCAAGCTGGACCCGTACACCGGCGCCCAGCTGGCCCTCGCCGAGGCCTACCGCAACGTCGCGGCCGGCGGCGCCAAGCCGCTCGCGATCTCCGACTGCCTCAACTTCGGCTCCCCCGAGGACCCGGACGTGATGTGGCAGTTCGCCGAGGCCACCCGCGGTCTGGCCGACGCCTGCCTGGTGCTCGGCACCCCGGTCACCGGCGGCAACGTCTCGCTGTACAACCAGACCGGCGAGGTCGCCATCCACCCGACCCCGGTGGTCGCGGTGCTCGGCGTCATCGACGACGTCACCCGGCGCACCCCGGTCGCCTTCGCCGAGGAGGGGCAGCTGCTCTACCTGCTCGGCGACACCGCGGACGAGCTCGGCGGCTCGGCCTGGTCGCAGGTGGTCCACGACCACCTCGGCGGTCTGCCGCCCAAGGTCGACCTGGAGCGCGAGCGGCTGCTCGGCGACATCCTGATCGCCGCCTCGCGCGACGGCATGATCGACGCCGCGCACGACCTCTCCGACGGCGGCCTCGGCCAGGCGCTCGTGGAGAGCTGCCTCAAGGGCGGCCAGGGCGCGCGGATCATCGTGCCCGAGGGCGCGGACCCGTTCGTGTTCCTGTTCTCCGAGTCGGCCGGCCGCGCTGTCGTGGCGGTGCCGCGCAGCGAGGAGCTCCGGTTCAACGACATGTGCACCGCGCGCGGCCTGCCGGCCACCCGCATCGGTGTCGTGGACGGCGAATCCCTGGACGTCCAGGGCCAGTTCACCGTCTCGCTGGCCGAGCTGAAGGACGCCCACACCGGCGTCATCGAGGCTCTGCTCGCCTGACCCGCGCGGTTCGAGGGGCGGACGGTCCGACGGGGCCGTCCGCCCCTCGGCGTATGTTGGGGGCCATGCCCCCCAAGCCCCGTACCTACCAGCCGCAGAAGGTGCGCGCCGCGCTCGCGGCGCAGACCGGCGCGCTGCGCGACGCCGTCCGGCAGCTCTGTGAACGCCCGGACGCCGAGCAGTGGTTGGCCCGGCCGACCAGGCTGGGGGAGTGGACGGTCCGCGAGCTGATCGCGCACCTCGCCGTCCAGCTCGACTTCGTCCCCGAGCACCTCGACGATCCGCTGGAGGGGCGGGCGCCGTTGGGCCTGTCGGGGTGGGTGGCCGCGGTCGGCACGGTCGCGCCGCTGCTCGACGAGCAGGCCCGGGCGAGGGCCGCGGGCGACTTCGGCGGGGACGCGGACTCGGTGGCGCGGGCCTTCACCCGGGCGGCGGACGCGCTGACCGGTCTGCTGGACCGGCCCGAAGCCGCCGACCCGGCACGGCGGTTCGAGATCCGGCTGGGCTCGATGACGCTCGCCGACATGTTGGTGACCAGGCTGGTGGAGACCGTCGTGCACGCCGACGACCTGGCCGTCGCGCTCGGTCTCGACGGCTTCCCGCACGACCGCCAGGCCGTCGCCGCCGTCACCCGGCTGCTGGCCGACGCCTTCGCCGACCGCGCGCCGGGCGGCGCGGTCGAGCTGCGGATCCCGCCGTACGCCGTCGTGCAGGCCGTCGAGGGCCCCCGGCACACCCGGGGCACCCCGCCGAACGTGGTCGAGACCGACCCGCTGACCTGGATCCGGCTGGCCACCGGCCGGGCCGACTGGGCGGCCGCGGTGGACGCGGCGGCGGTCTCCGCCTCCGGCGAGCGCAGCGACCTGCGGGAGTACCTGCCGGTGCTCGGGTAGCCGTGCTCCGGGGGGCGCCCTACGGCACCGACGGCCCGCCGAGGTAGGTGCCGTTCTCCGCGTACGGCCAGGCGTTCGGCTCGCAGCCCTTGAGCCCGTAGATCTGCTGCATCATCGCGGGCGCCGGCTTGCCCGGGCCGGGGCAGGTCTCGTGCCCGTGGCCTATCCGGTGGCCGACCTCGTGGTTGATGATCAGTGCCCGGTACTCGTCGAGCGGGCCGCTGAACTGCGGTGAACCGGTGTTCCAGCGCTTGGAGTTGACGAGCACCTGGTTGCCGACGTTGCAGTTCACCTCGCCGTGGGTGTCCAGGCCGGAGGCGCCGCAGATCCGGTCCACGGTGGCCGGCGAGGCGATCTTCACGGTGAAGTCGTACCCGCCGCCGGCGACCAGCTGGAAGCCGTTCCTGCGGTCGTTGGTCCAGCCGCGCTTGTCGCCGAGGAAGCCGTGGATCTGGGTGGCGGCGGCGCCGGCGTCGATGCCTATGCCGTCCTCGACCTCCACCCGGTAGCGGCGCACGGTGCCGCGTCCGACCGGCTGGGCGGTGGCGGCGGCGATGCTGAAGGTGCCCGCGCCCTTGGCCGGGCCGGGGTCGGGCGTGGTGGGCGTGGGCGTCGAGGACGGAGCGGGGGGCTCGCTCGGGGTGTCGGTCGGCGTCGGGGTCGGCGTCGGCGTCGGCGTCGGGCCGACGGGCGAGGGAGCCTGATCGGTCGGCGGGGCGATCCGCGCCTGGGCGGTCGGCCCGCCGTCGGGCGCGCCGGAGGAGCGGGCCAGCACGACCGCCGTACCGCCCAGCACCGCCACCGCCGTCACCAGCGCCGCGAGCATGCCGGGCCCGAGCCGGCGCGGCGGCCGGCGGCGTCGGCGGCCGCGGGCACTGCCGCTCCTGGCGGCGGATCTGGCTGCGGGCATGATCGACACCCTGGCATGGCGAACGGGTGAATGTCCACATACCGGGTATGCAGGCGCCCGGCGGCCGCCGCCGATCCCGGGACGGCGGTTGACCCTGGCGCCCCGGATGGCAGACTGCCTGCATGGCGATTCACCGGAATCTTCTCGACGGCCCCGACCCGACCCTTCTCCCGGAGGACGAGCAGCCCTACCGCATGCTGGCGGAGGAATCGGCCTCACCCACCCAGGTGGCCGCCGACTTCCCGACCTTCTGCCTCGCCTGGGCGATGCTCGCCGACGACGCCTACGCGGCCGGCCGCTACGTCGAGTCCTACGCCTACGCCCGCACCGGCTACCACCGCGGCCTGGACGCGCTGCGCCGCAACGGCTGGAAGGGCCACGGCCCCGTGCCGTGGGAGCACCGCGGCAACCGCGGCTTCCTGCGCTGCCTGGCCGGGCTCGCACGGGCGGCCGGCGCGATCAAGGAGACCGAGGAGGAGGCCCGCTGCTGGCAGTTCCTGAAGGACAGCAGCGCGGAGGCGTACGCGGAGCTGAAGCAGTAGACCCGCACGGCTGCTGAGGCAGCAGACCCACCCACAGGTGCGCCCCCCGGTGAAGTCCACCGGGGGGCGCATCCGCGTTCACACCGCGGCCGGGCTCGGCCCGGCCGCCGGGCTCACTTCAGGCGGTTGCCGGCCGAGCGCAGCTGCTGCGCGGCCTCCAGCACGCGGGCGGCCATGCCCGCCTCGGCGAGCTTGCCCCAGGTGCGCGGGTCGTAGGTGTTCTTCTTGCCGACCTCGCCGTCGACCTTCAGCACACCGTCGTAGTTGCGGAACATGTGGTCCACGACCGGGCGGGTGAAGGCGTACTGGGTGTCGGTGTCCAGGTTCATCTTCACGACGCCGTTCTCCAGCGCGGTGGCGATCTCCGCCGCGGTCGAGCCGGAACCGCCGTGGAAGACGAAGTCGAACGGGTCGGTCTTGCCGTACTGCTTGCCGATCGCGTCCTGCAGCTCGCGCAGCAGCTCCGGCTTCAGCACGACGTTGCCCGGCTTGTAGACGCCGTGCACGTTGCCGAACGAGGCGGCCAGCAGGTAGCGGCCCTTCTCGCCCAGGCCCAGCGCCTCGGCGGTGCGCACGGCGTCGTTGACGGTGGTGTACAGCTCGTCGTTGATCTCGTGGGTGACGCCGTCCTCCTCGCCGCCGGTCGGGGTGATCTCGACCTCGAGGATGATCTTGGCGGCGGCGGCCTGGGCCAGCAGCTCCTGGGCGATCGCCAGGTTGTCGGCGAGGGTCTCGGCCGAGCCGTCCCACATGTGCGACTGGAACAGCGGGTTCTGGCCCTTGGCCACGCGCTCGGCGGAGACCGCCAGCAGCGGGCGGACGTAGCCGTCCAGCTTGTCCTTCGGGCAGTGGTCGGTGTGCAGCGCGACGGTGATGTCGTACTTGGCGGCGACGATGTGCGCGAACTCGGCCAGCGCCACGGCGCCGGTCACCATGTCCTTGTTGTGCTGGCCGCCCAGGAACTCCGCGCCACCGGTCGAGATCTGGATGATGCCGTCGCTCTCGGCCTCGGCGAAACCACGCAGTGCGGCGTGCAGGGTCTGCGACGAGGTGACGTTGATGGCCGGGTAGGCGAACTTGCCCGCCTTGGCCCGGTCCAGCATCTCGTTGTAGACCTCGGGAGTTGCGATGGGCATGCGATCCGCTCCTGTCGGGTTGCGGCGTACGGACGGTGCTGTCCGACGCTGTGTACGCCTTCGGTACGACTCCGTGCCGGCCGCCGACGCGCGGCGCTGCGGTGTGGCTCTCCGGCACCAAGGTTCGAGCGACCTCCGCGGTACGGCAATGAGGGTGGTGTGCCGCTGCGGACCGGACGCCCGTGCCATCCTCCCAGACTCGTGCCCGCAGGTCAGCAGGAGCCCGCCAGTCGGACCGTCGCCGCCGCCGACGCGGACGGCCCGCTCCTGCGACCTTCGGCGGACACCGGATACACCGGCTGGGCGAAGCCCCCGTACAGAACGGCCCGCTATCCTGCGCCCGTGGACTACAACCAGCTGGCCGTCAACATCCTCGACGCCAAATCCCTGATCTCGTCCCTCGGCGCCATCGGGCTGATCGCGATCATCTTCGCGGAGACCGGCCTGCTGGTCGGCTTCTTCTTCCCGGGTGACTCACTGCTGATCATCGCCGGCGTCGCGGCGTCGAACGCCGCCTCGTCGGTGCTCGGCGACGGCGCCAAGCTGCCGATCGCCGTCCTGCTCGTCGGCGCCCCGGTGGCCGCGGTCGCGGGGGCCCAGCTCGGGCACCTGATCGGGGTCAAGGTCGGGCCGAAGATGTTCGACAAGCCCGAGTCGAAGATCTTCCGCCGCGAGTACGTGGTGAAGGCGGAGGAGTACTTCAACAAGTTCGGGCCCGGCAAGGCCGTGGTGCTGGCCCGCTTCATGCCGATCGTCCGGACCTTCCTCAACCCGGTCGCGGGCACCCTGGAGATGCCCGCCCGGACGTTCTTCCTGTGGAACGTCATCGGCGGCGTGCTCTGGACCGAGTCCATGCTGCTGATCGGCTACTTCTTCGGCGACGCGCTCGCCCCGGTGATCGACAAGTACCTGATCCCGGCGGTGCTGCTGATCGTCCTGCTCTCGGTCTCGCCGATCCTGATCGAGGTCCTGCGCGAGCGCAAGAAGCGCAAGGCCGGCGGCGCCGTGGAGAGCGCCGAGGCCGACGCCGTGCAGAGCGGCGGCGGCCGCCACCGGCGCGGCTGAGCACCGGGGCTTCGCGCACGACACGCGAAGGGGCCGGGTCCTGTCTCACGTTTCACGTGAAACAGGACCCGGCCCCTTCTGCTGTCAGGTCCGGCCGGGCTCAGAGGCCCAGGTCGTCCAGGGTGTAGGCGGTCACGTACGGCAGGCCCTGCGCCTCGACCGCGGCCGCGCCGCCGCGCTCCACGATCACCGCGACGCCGACCACCTCGGCACCCGCCTCGCGCAGCGCCTCGACGGCGGTCAGCACCGAGCCGCCGGTGGTGGAGGTGTCCTCGACCGCCAGCACCCGGCGGCCCTTGACCTCCGGGCCCTCGATCCGGCGCTGCAGGCCGTGCGCCTTGCCCGCCTTGCGGACCACGAAGGCGTCCAGCTCACGCCCGCGCGCGGCGGCGGCGTGCAGCATCGCGGCGGCCACCGGGTCGGCGCCCAGGGTCAGACCGCCGACGGCGTCGTACTCCAGGTGGGAGGTCGCGTCCAGCATCACCCGGCCGACCAGCGGGGCGGCCTGGCCGTCCAGCGTGATCCGACGTAGGTCGACGTAGTAGTCGGCCTCCTTGCCGGAGGAAAGGGTGACCTTGCCGTGTACGACGGCCTTGTCCTTGATCTGTGCCAGCAGGGCGTCGCGGTCGTTGCTCATGAGCGTCCAGTCTAGGCCCTCTCCCGCCGGTCAGCGGCGACGCAAGGCCCTGACCAGCACCACGGCGCCACCCAGCAGCGCGACCCCGCCGCCGATCATCCACGGCACCGCGCTGCGGCCGCCGGAACCCGGCACCACGATCCCGCCGGCCTCGCCGCCCCAGCGGGACGCCGCCCGGGCCCGGGCGCTACGGGCCGGCAGCGCCGGGGCGTACCGTCCGCGCGGCGGCGCGTGGTCCACCTCCTCGGCCGAGCGGCCGACGATGCTGCGGCGCACCGGGCCGCCGCCCGCCGGCTCCTCCTCGTACTCGAAGAGCGGCTCGGCGGGGAGCTCCTCGGCGACGCCCTCCTCGGGCCCGTCCTCGTCGCCGCCGCCGATGGGCAGGCCGAAGCGCTCGGCGTCGGCGTCGGAGAAGGCGATCAGGTCGGACAGGTCGTCGTCGAGGTCGTCGCCGGGCTGGTCCTGGTGCTCCTCGATGAACACCACGTCGGCGTCGGTCTCGGTTTCGGCCCGAGCCCCGGCCTCGCCGCCGGTCTCCGTGTCGCTCTCGCCGTCGCCCTCACCCTCGCCGTCGCCCTCGCTCTCCGGCTCGGCGTCCGGGGAGGCGAGCGCGGTGGCGAACCGGTCCAGCAGGCGGCGGCCGGCGGCGTCGAGGGTCTCCCCGTCGAACTCGGTGAGCCGGCCGGTGGCGCTCAGGTCGCCGGTGAAGCGGACCACGGCGGTACCGTCCTCGGCGCCGTCCGCGACGCTGACCCGGACGGTGGCGGTCGCCTCGCCGCTGCCGCGGGCCTCCTGGCCCTCGGCGAACACGGTCAGCACGCCCTCGCGCCCCTCGATCAGGGACAGCACGCCCTTGTACGTGATGGTGGAGCCGCCGATCCGCAGCTTCAGCCGGCCGCCGATCTCCTCCGCCGGCCCACCGCCGACCGCGGCCGGTTCGGTGCTCAGCCCCGGCACGCTACGGGCCAGCAGAGCCGGATCCTGCAAGGCCTGCCGCACCAACTCGGCGGGCATCGGGACGACAACCTCATGCTCCATGTCAGGGAGCCTACCGACCGAACCCCGCCCGGTCCCCACCCACCGCCACCCGACTTCCCCGGACCACCGGTGTCCGGCCCCGCGCTCCCGGCTCAGCGGGGGCCGAGCAGGGTGAGGGCGGCCGGGGGATGGGCGGGGCGGAGGGCGGCGAGGCGGGTGGCGGAGCCGCGCAGGGCGTCGGGGGTGAGGGCGCGGGGCGGTGGGGCGTCGGGGGCGAGGGTGAGCGGGGGCCGGGCGGCGGCCGCCAGGAGGAAGGTCTGGGCGACGCCCGGCGGGTCCGGGCGGCAGCTCGCGGTGGCGCTGCCCTGGACGGCGTACGGGACGGTCTGCAGCCCCGCCGTCCGCAGGCCGGACTCGATCGGCCAGAGGCCGTCCGGGTCGCCGCCGGCCCGGACGGCGACGCGGCCGCCGGGGGAGAGCAGCCGGGTGGCGAGGCCGTAGAACTCCTGGGAGTGGAAGGTGACCGGTCCGCCGTCGGAGGGCGCGGGCAGGTCGGCGAGCACCACGTCGTACGGTCCGCCGGCCGTGGCGGCGCCGCGCAGCCAGGCCATCGGGTCGGCGGCGGTGGCGTGGACGCGGGGGTCGTCGAGGGAGTGGTCGGTGAGGGCGGCGAGCCCGGGGTCGGTGCGGGCGAGCCGGGGGAGCGCGGGGTCGGCCTCGACGAGCCGGACGGAGCGGACGCCGCGGTGCCGGAGCACCTCGCGCAGGGCGAGGCCGTCGCCGCCGCCGAGGAGCAGGACGCGGGCGTCCGGGCCGGCGGCCATCGCCGGGTGGACCAGGGCCTCGTTGCCGCGGTACTCGTCCGGTCCGCAGACCGTGAGGCGGCCGTTCAGGTAGAGCCGGAGCGGGCCTTCGGCGGGGCCGGTGAGCACGATCTCCTGGGAGCGGCTGCGGGCGGCGAAGCGGACCTGGGCGCCGTAGAGGGCGTGTCGGGCGGCGCGTTCGACGGCACCGGAGCCGGCGGCGGCCGCGGCGAGCAGGGCGAGGACGAGCGCGCAGCCGCCCCAGAGCAGGAGCCGTATCCGGGGAGCGGGTTCCTCGCGGAAGAGCCAGAGCACGACGGCGGCTCCGGCGACGGCGTTGACGGCGCCGGTGACGAGGGCGCCGTCGCCGGGCCCGAGGCCGGGGAGGATGAGGAAGGGGAAGGCGAGGCCGCCGATCAGCGCGCCCACGTAGTCGGCGGCGAAGAGGTCGGCGGCGGCGCGGCCGGCGTCCTCGCGCCGGATCCGCTGGATGAGGGTCATCAGGAGCGGGATCTCGGCGCCGATGAGGATGCCGATGAGGCAGGTGAGGCCGACCATGGCGGCCTGGTAGCGGCCGATCCAGGCCCAGCAGGAGTAGAGCGCGAGGACGGAGAGGCCGCCGGTGAGCGCGAGGGCGCATTCGACCAGGGCGAAGGCGGTGGCGGGCCGCCGGGTGAGGCGTTTGGCGAGGAGCGAGCCGAGGCCCATCGCGAACACCATGACGGAGAGCACGACGGAGGTCTGGGTGACCGAGTCCCCGAGCAGGTAGTCGCCTAGCGCCACGAGTTCGAGTTCGTAGACGAGTCCGCAGGCCGCACAGACGAACGCGGCCAGCAGGACGGTGAGGCGGGCCAGCCGGGGGTGGGAGCGCAGCCGGGACCGACGGCGGGCGGGCAGGGGGGCGAGGCTCCGCCCGGGCCGGGGTGGGGCGCCGTCGTCGAGGTCCACTCGCGAGCGGGCGGGTGGACCGGCCGGATGGTTGATCACGAACAAACGCTAGGGGACGTTCGGGACGGATAGCTGCGCCCATTCGACGGACAGTGCTGGGCGCCGGATTGACGAATCGTTCCTGCGTGCGATTCATAGGCCATGGCGGGATCGGCGACCCTGCTCGGACGGCTGGCGGTCGTACCCCGGGCGGTCATGCCCCGGACACCACCAGCGAGGAGCGGGTGCAGACCAGCCGGCCCTCCTGCGGGTAGGCGTGCCAGGTCCGCCAGAGCAGCCGGTCGGCGCCGCCCTGGGTGACCAGCGCGGTGAAGGCGCTCGGGTCGCCCGGGAACACTCCGGCCAGGCCGCGCGGGTGGCCCTCGACCAGGGCCAGCAGTTCCTGCGCGCGGGCCGCGAAGTCGTGCGGGGGCAGCGCCTCGATCCGGGCCGCGAACTCGTACTCCCAGCCGCCGACCTGCTTGGCCACCCGGGCCGGCAGCGGGGTGCGGCGGCCGGGCAGGCAGGCGACGGTCTCCAGGCACTCGCCGGGGCCGGCGGCGATCACCACCTGGTGCGAAGCGCCGAGCAGCCGCAGCTGGAGGGTGCCGGACGCGGCGGGGTGGCCGCCTCCGTCGAGTCTCAGGTCGCGGACCGCGAGAGCGGGCAGCGGGTCGCCGCCCAGGCACCAGGCCAGGTCACCGGCGCGGGTGTCCGTGTAGGAGGTCTGCAGTGTGGTGAGCATGCTCGGCTCCGCGTTTCAGCTCCGTGCGCGCCCGCCGGGCAGCACCGAGTAGGCCTAGGCGATGGCGAGGCTGTTCGTGGCTGTCCGGCCCTGGGCGCGGCCGACCGTGGAAGGAGGGATTCCGGCTGGAGATTCAGCAGCAGAGAAGCATGAATACGCCGGGTCCGCCGGTGATTTACCCAACTTTGTCAAGCATTCACCGTTTCGAGCACACCTGCTCCCCGGCTCTGATCGACCCGGTGTGCGACTGTGCACAGCGCGCGCCCCTGGGACCGGGTCGTGCGCCGTGCACGCTGGTAGTGCGCCGGGTGCACGCCTCGTGCACCGCCGCCCTGCACGCACCGGGCGAGCAGGGCGGTCGGAGCGTTCCGCCGAGGCCGAAGGAATTGCCTCACAGACATCATTCAATCGTCAACCAGACGTCAACCAACCATGACTGTCAGGTGAGTTGAGAAGAACTGGGCCCACCCGTCGGGCCATCATTGCTCCCCGTCACGGCCGGGGGTCGATCGGCGCGAGCACCCCGAGCCGGTCCTCGACCGCCTGGGCCGCCTCCAGGCAGAGGTCCTCCCGAAACGCCCGCCCGACGAGCTGCACCCCGGTCGGCAGTCCGTCGGCCAGGCCGGTGGGCACCGCCACCGCGGGCAGCCCCGCGAAGCTGGTCACCTTGCACAGCCGCATCGCCGTGCGGACCAGCTCCCACCCCTGCGCGTCCCGGGACTCGATGCCCGGTTCGACCGGCGGTTCGGTGAACACCGGTCCGAGCAGCAGCGGGTACTCGTCCAGGAACTCGGCCCAGGAGCGGCGGACGCCCAGCCAGCTCCCCATCAGTTCCATGAGCTCGGCGGCCGTCGCGGGCGGGGTCCGGGCCATCGTCAGCTCGATGTAGCGGTCGCCGCCCGGGCCGAGCAGGGAGCGTACGGCGGGCCACTTGGGTGCGAACTCGGTCATGGTGATCCGGTCGCACACCTCCAGGGACTCGTCGAGCCGCGGGACGTCCGCCACCTCGCGCACGTCGTACCCGGCGTCCCGCAGCGCGGCCGCCGCGCGCCCGATCGCGGCCCGGACGGTCGGGTGGACGCCGTGGCCGCCCGGATCGGCCACCACCGCGACCTTCACCGGCCCGGGCAGCGGCTCGCCGTAGCGCGGCACGGGCAGGGCGCGCGGGTCACGCGGATCGGGGCCGGCCAGCACCTCGTAGGCCAGCCGGAGGTCGGCGACGCTCCGGGCGAGCGGGCCGTCGCAGACCAGCCACTGGGAGGCCGGCCCCGGGTCCTGCGGCCCGAACGCGCGGTGGTCGGCGGGGAACCTGCCACTGGACGGGTTCAGCCCGGCGACCCCGCAGAACGAGGCCGGGACGCGGATGGACGCGCCGGAGTCGTTGCCGAGCCCGAGCGCGGCCAGGCCGGTCGCGACGGCCGCGCCGTCGCCGCCGCTGCTCCCGCCCGGGGTGCGGCCGCGGTCCCACGGGTTGGCGGTGTCGCCGTAGAGCTCGCTGCGGGTGTGCATCCCGGCCAGGATCATGGTGGGCATGTTGCTGTGCCCGATCGGTACGGCCCCGGCCGCGCGCAGCCGGGCGACCGGGGGAGCGTCGGCCCGCGCCACCAGGTCGCGGAAGCGCGGCACCCCGAAGGTGGTGGCCACGCCCTCGATGGCGGTGGTCTCCTTCACGGTGAACGGCACGCCCGCCAGCGGGCCGGGGTCCTCGCCCGCGGCCAGGCGCCGGTCGAGTTCCCGGGCCTGTGCCCGGGCGGGCTCCGCCAGGACCTGGGTGACGGCGTTGACCTGCGGGTTCACTGCGCCGATCCGCTCCAGGTGGTTGTCGAGCAGTTCGACGGCCGAGACCTCTTTGCCGCGTACCGCCGCCGCCTGCGCGGTGGCCGTCAGTCGCCACAGGGCGTCCCGCATGACGTACTCCCCTCCTCGTTCCGATGCGCTCGTATCGGTACCGTAGCCTGGGAACCGATACGAGTGCATCGAATAAACCGGAGGGGGAGCCCGTGCCCAGACAGGTGGACCACGAGGGCCGGCGCCGGCGGATCGCCGAGGCCGTCTGCCGGCTCGCCGACGAACGCGGCCTGGAAGGAGTGACCCTGCGCGACGTGGCCGACCGCGCGCAGGTGTCGACCGGCGCCGTCCAGCGCTGCTTCCGCACCAAGGACGAGATGCTCCGCTTCGCCCTCGGCTACGTCGGCGAGCGGATCACCGCCCGGGTCCGGGCGCACCCCGCCGACGACCCGGCGCCCTCGCCCGCCGCCCTCCTGGCACACGCGGCCGCCGAGGTGGCGCTGCTCGGCGACGGACAGCGCTCCCAGGCGCGGGTCTGGCTGGCCTTCGTCGCGCAGGCCGCCGTCGACGAGCGGCTGGCGGGCCCGCTGAACGCCGACTACGCCGCCCTGGAGGGCCTGTTCGCCCGGCTGATCGCCGAGGCGTCGCCGGCGGCCGGGCCGGACGCCGCCCGGGAGGCGAAGACGCTGCTGGCCCTTGCCGACGGGCTCACCACGCACGTCCTCGTCGGCCGCCTCACCGCACCCGAGGCCCGGGCGATCCTGGACGCCCACCTGTCCGGCCTCGGGCGGCGGCCGGTCGACGGCTCAGAGGCGCTGGAGCCGTGACACCGCTTCCTCCAGCACTGAGTCCTGCTTGCAGAAGGTGAAGCGGACCAGGCTGCGGCCGGCCTCGGTGTTGTCGTAGAAGACGGCGTTCGGGATGGCGACGACGCCGCAGCGCTCCGGCAGGGCGCGGCAGAACTCGATGCCGTCCTTCTCGCCGAGCGGGGTGATGTCGGTGGTGATGAAGTACGTGCCCTCGGGGGTGAACACCCGGAAGCCGGCCGCGGTGAGCCCGTCGACCAGCAGGTCGCGCTTGCGGAGCAGGTCGGCGCGGAAGCCGTCGAAGTAGCTGTCGGGCAGCCGCAGCGCCTCGGCGACGGCGTACTGGAAGGGGCCGGCGCTGACGTAGGTGAGGTACTGCTTGGCCGTGCGGACGGCCGTGACCAGGGCCGGGTTCGCGGTGACCCAGCCGACCTTCCAGCCGGTGAAGGAGAAGGTCTTGCCGGCGGAGGAGATGGAGACGGTGCGCTCGCGCATGCCGGGCAGGGCGGCGATCGGGTGGTGGGTGGCGCCGAAGACGAGGTGTTCGTAGACCTCGTCGGTGACGACCAGCAGGTCGTGCTCGACGGCGATGGCGGCGATGGCGGCCAGCTCGTCGGCGGTGAGCACGGTGCCGGTCGGGTTGTGCGGGGTGTTGATCAGCAGCAGGCGGGTGCGCGGGGTGATCAGGGCGCGCAGTTCGTCCAGGTCGGGGCGGAAGTCCGGGGCGCGCAGGGTGAGCGGGCGGCGGGTGGCGCCGGCCATCGCGATGCAGGCGGCGTAGGAGTCGTAGAAGGGTTCGAGGGCGATCACCTCGTCACCGGGTTCCAGCAGGGCGAGCAGGGTGGCGGCGATGGCCTCGGTGGCGCCGGCGGTGACCAGCACCTCGGTGTCCGGGTCGTAGTCGAGGCCGTGGAAGCGCCGCTGGTGCTCGGCGATGGCCTGCCGCAGCTCGGGGATGCCGGGGCCGGGCGGGTACTGGTTGCCGCGCCCGTTCAGCACGGCGTCGGCAGCGGCCCGGGCCACCGAAGCCGGGCCGTCGGTGTCGGGGAAGCCCTGGCCGAGGTTGATCGAGCCGGTGGCCGTGGCCAGGGCGGACATCTCGGCGAAGATCGTCGTCCCCATGCCGGCCAGTCGGCGGTTCAGCAGCGGCCTGTTGCCCATCGGTGGCTCCTCACGCGTCGTCGTCGGCCCCATCCTGGGTCAGCCGGGGGCCGGGGACAAGGACGGCCCGACCACCTGGGGCCAAGTGGTCGGGCCGTGCGCTCGCGGGGCGGGCAGGGTCACGCCTCGTTGGTGTCCTCGGGGGTCTCGCCGTCCTCGCCCTCGATCTCGTTCTGCAGGCCGAGGCGCTCGACGATCCACTGCTCGAAGCCGACGGCGGCCTGGGTCCAGTTGGCGGTGGTGGTGACGAAGTAGTCCAGGTTGACGCCGGTGCCGACGATCATCTGGGCCTCGCCGATCAGGCGGACCACGCCGTCCTCGTGGGTGTGGGTGTAGACCTTGGGCCAGAGGGTCTCGCGGTTCCACTCGTCGATCAGGTCGAGGATCTCGCCCTTCTTCTCCAGCGGGTACGCGCGGTCGTAGAAGGCGCGCACCGCGAAGAGCTCCTTCTGCTCGCCGCGGAACATGTAGTAGACGCGGAAGCCCTCCCAGGGAGCGGTGAGGTCGCCCTCCTCGTCCACGACGTGCTTGAGCTGCATCTGGTCCAGCAGCTGGGTCACCAGGCCCTGGTCCGGGACGATGATCGGCGGCGGGCCGGCCGGCCGCCCCTGGTCGCCGGGCTGGCCGCCGCCCTGGGGCGCGCCGAACGACGGGATGGACGACGGGTCGATGCTCATGGGGTCCTCTTCCTCAGTGCACGTGGTGGCCGGCAATGAGAGGCCGCCCTTTCCACTTCCCATCCTGCCTCATCCGGGGCCTGCCTCACAGGGGCACCCGGCCACGCGTCGATCTTCGTCCGGGGCGCTCCGACGCCCGCCGCGAGCGGTGATGGTGACGGAGCGTGTCCGGTTGGAGGGCCGTCGCCGCCGGGGCTCCGGCGCGGTCCGGCGGGGTGCGGCCGTAGCCGAGTGGGCCGTCAACTGTGCGGTGCGGCAAGGGTGTTGCCTGGGCCACCTGCACTGTCGTGCGGGCGGCCCAGGGCTGGTGGTGCTACTTCTCCAACAGTCCGCGGCTGCGGACGGTGAGGCGGTCGCCCTCCTCGTCCCGCTCGACCAGGACGGTGTCCCCGTCGTGCACCTGGCCGGACAGGATGGCCCGGGCCAACTGGTCGCCGATCGCGGACTGGACCAGCCGGCGCAGCGGGCGGGCGCCGTACGCCGGGTCGTAGCCGGTGAGGGCCAGCCAGTCGCGGGCGGCCTCGGAGACGTCCAGGGTGAGCCGCCGCTCGCGCAGCCGGTCGCCGAGGCGGGCCACCTGGAGGTCGACGATCCGGCTCAGCTCGGCGGTGCCCAGCGGGTCGAAGACCACGATGTCGTCCAGCCGGTTGAGGAACTCGGGCTTGAACGCGGCCCGGACGGAGTCCAGCACCAGGGCCTTCTTCCGGTCCTCCGGGATGGCCGGGTCGACCAGGAACTGGGAGCCCAGGTTGGAGGTGAGGATCAGGATCGCGTTGCGGAAGTCCACCGTGCGGCCCTGGCCGTCGGTGAGCCGGCCGTCGTCCAGCACCTGGAGCAGGACGTCGAAGACCTCCGGGTGGGCCTTCTCCACCTCGTCCAGCAGCACCACGCTGTACGGGCGGCGGCGGACCGCCTCGGTGAGCTGGCCGCCCTCCTCGTAGCCGATGTACCCGGGCGGGGCGCCGACCAGGCGGGAGACGGAGTGCTTCTCGCCGTACTCGCTCATGTCGATCCGGACCATGGCCCGCTCGTCGTCGAAGAGGAAGTCGGCCAGGGCCTTGGCGAGTTCGGTCTTGCCGACGCCGGTCGGGCCGAGGAAGAGGAACGAGCCGGTCGGGCGGTCCGGGTCGGCGATGCCGGAACGGGTGCGGCGCACCGCGTCCGAGACCGCCCGCACGGCCTCCGCCTGGCCGATCAGGCGCTGACCCAACTCCTCCTCCATGCGCAGGAGTTTGGCGCTCTCGCCCTCCAGCAGGCGGCCGGCCGGGATGCCCGTCCAGGAGGCGACCACGTCGGCCACGTCGTCCGGGCCGACCTCCTCCTTCACCATCGAGGCGGAGGCGTCCTGGTCGGCCGCCCGCTCCTGGGCTTCGGTGAGCTCCGTCTCGGCGGCCGGGATCTCCGCGTACATCAGCTTCGACGCCCGCTCGAAGTCCCCGTCGCGCTGGGCGCGTTCGAGCGCGCCGTGCAGGTCGTCCAGCCGCTCCTTGAGCTCGCCGACCCGGTTGAGGCTCTTCTTCTCCTGCTCCCAGCGCGCCGTCAGCGCGCTCAACTGCTCGTTCTTGTCGGCGAGATCGCGCCGAAGCCGGGCCAGCCGGTCGATCGAGGCGGCGTCCGACTCCTTCTCCAGGGCCAGCTCCTCCATCCTCAACCGGTCGACGGAGCGCTGGAGTTCGTCGATCTCGACCGGAGAGGAGTCGATCTCCATCCGCAGCCGGGAGGCCGCCTCGTCGACCAGGTCGATCGCCTTGTCGGGCAGGAAGCGGGAGGTGATGTAGCGGTTGGACAGGGTGGCCGCGGCGACCAGCGCGGCGTCCGCGATCTGCACCTTGTGGTGCGCCTCGTAGCGGCCCTTGAGGCCGCGCAGGATGGCGATCGAGTCCTCCACGCTGGGCTCGCCGACCAGCACCTGCTGGAAGCGGCGCTCCAGGGCCGGGTCCTTCTCGATCCGCTCGCGGTACTCGTCCAGCGTGGTGGCGCCGACCATCCGCAGCTCGCCGCGGGCCAGCATCGGCTTGAGCATGTTGCCGGCGTCCATCGCCGAGTCGCCGCCGGCACCCGCGCCGACCATGGTGTGCAGTTCGTCGATGAAGGTGACGACCTGGCCGTTGCTCTGCTTGATGTCGTTCAGGACGGCCTTCAGCCGCTCCTCGAACTCGCCGCGGTACTTGGCGCCCGCGACCATCGCGCTGAGGTCCAGCGAGACCAGCCGCTTGCCGCGCAGGGACTCCGGCACGTCGCCGGCGACGATGCGCTGGGCCAGGCCCTCGACCACCGCGGTCTTGCCGACGCCCGGCTCGCCGATCAGCACCGGGTTGTTCTTGGTCCGGCGGGAGAGCACCTGGACGACCCGGCGGATCTCCTGGTCCCGGCCGATCACCGGGTCGAGCTTGCCGTCCCGGGCGGCCTGGGTCAGGTCGGTGCCGTACTTCTCCAGCGCCTTGTAGGTGCCCTCCGGATCCGGAGACGTCACCCGGCCGCTGCCGCGCACGTCCTTGAACGCGGCGAGCAGGGCCTTCGCCGTCGCGCCCTGCTGCGCCAGCAGTTCGGCGACCGGCCCGCCCTCGGCGGCCAGGCCGACCATCAGGTGCTCGGTGGAGACGTACTGGTCGTCCAGGTCGTCGGCGCGCTTTCCGGCCTCGGTGAGCACCGCGAGGGTGTCCCGGGCGAGCTGCGGCGCGGCGACCGTCGAGCCCATCGCGCTGGGCAGGGCGGTCAGCTGGCGGCGGGCCTCGGCGTCGATCCGGGTGACGTCCGCGCCGACGGCCTCCAGCAGCGGCCGGGCGATGCCCTCGGGCTGCTCCAGCAGGGCGATCAGGATGTGCACCGGCTTGACGTCCGGGTTCCCGGCCGCGCCCGCCTGCCGGATCGCGGCGGACAGGGCGTCCTGCGTCTTGGTGGTGAACTTGCTGGCGTCCACTGCTGGGGGGTCCTCCCTCGTCGTCCTTCAATGCTGCTACGTACAGCATGCACTAAGTTGAGTCTATTCCGCTCAAGTTTTCACGCCCGTTCCGCCCGTTCCGCCCGTTCCGCCCGTTCCATGCGTTCCATGCGTTCCACTCGCTGCGCGCGGGGCATCCTGCGGGTCAGCCCCAGCAGCTCCCGGGCCGGCCCGCTCGGCCGCTGCCCGGCCGGCCACACCGCGCGCAGCGGCCGCCGCAGGTCCAGCCCCTCGGCCAGCGGCACGGCCACCAGCCGCCGCACGGCCAGCTCCTCCATCACCGCCAGCTCGCTCAGGCAGACCGGCCCGGCCCCGGTCATCGCCGCGGCCTTCAGCGCGGTGGACGAGGCCAGCTCCAGCCGGGGCCGCACCGCGCTCCCGTACGGCGCCAGCGCCATCTCCAGCACCTCCCGGGTGCCCGAGCCCGACTCGCGCAGCACCAGCGGGGTGGCGGCCAGCTCCGGCCCGGTCAGCGGTGCCCGGCGGCGCGCCCACGGGTGGCCGGGCGCCACCACGACCACCAGCCGGTCCGCCGCCACCACCGCGCCGGCCAGTCCGGGCGGAGTGGACGGGCCCTCGACGAAGCCGAGGTCGGCGTCCCCGGCCAGCACGTGCCCGGCGACCTCCGCCGAGTTCGCCGTCCGCAGCGTCACCGCCGTGCCCGGACTGGCCTCGGCCAGGGCCAGCAGCCATCCCGGCATCAGGTACTCGGCGACGGTCAGGCTGGCCACCACCCGCAGCTTGGCGTCCCGCCGCTCGCGCAGCGCGTCGATCCCGGCGTCCAGCGCCTGCGCCGCCTCCACGACGTGCCCGGCCCACTCGACCACCAACCGACCCGCCTCGGTCGGCCGGCTGCCCCGGGGCGAGCGCTCCAGCAGAGGGACGCCGATCTGCCGCTCCATGCCCTTGATCCGCGCGCTGGCGGTCGGCTGGCTCACGCCCAGTTCGGCCGCGGCCCGCCCGACGCTGCCCAGCCGGGCCACCGCGAGCAGCAGTTCCAGGGCACCGAGCTCGGGGACGCGGGGGGAGAGGGCCATAGGTCCAGGCTATGTCCTCATAGAGCCCGCGGCGCTACCGGAGCCCGGCCGGGGGCGGCACCGTGGAACCATGTCCACCTTGGCCGATGCCCGCCCGCTCACCCGCCCCTCCCGCTCCTCGCTGCGCGCCCGGCTCGACCTCGCCCAACTCGGCCCCAACTGGTACGCCGCCGTCATGGGCACCGCGATCCTGGGCAACGGCGCGGCCGTCCTGCCGCTGCGGCCGCCCGGGCTGATCGGCTTCGGCGAGGTGATGTGGGCGCTCGGACTCGCCGCCCTGCTGGTGCTGGGCGCGGCCCGGCTGGTCCACCTCACCCGACACCGAGAGGCCGCCCGCACCCAGCTGCTGGACAACCCGGCCACCGCCGTCTTCTACGGCTGCCCGCCGATGGCCCTGCTCTCGGTCGGCCTCGGCACCCTGCTGCTCGGCTCCCAGGTGATCGGCACCGGCCCCGCCGTCGCCGTCGACGCCGTGCTGTGGGGCGTCGGCACCCTGTACGCGCTGGCCGTCGCCGGCGGCATCCCGTACCTGATGATCACCCGGCACCCGGTCTCCGCCCTGGAGGCCAACCCGACCTGGCTGCTCCCGGTGGTCGCCCCGCTGGTCGCCTCCGCCACCGGCCCGGCCCTCATCCCGCACCTGCCGGCCGGGCTGCCGCAGCAGGCCATGCTGTACGCCTGCTGGGCCCTCTTCGGGATCGGCCTGCTGGCCACCCTGGTGCTGCTGCCGGTGGTCTTCACCGGGCTGTTCCACAGCAAGCTGCCCAGCCTGGTGCTCACCCCTTCGCTGTTCCTGGTGCTCGGCCCGCTCGGCCAGTCCGTCACCGCCGTCCACCAACTCGCCGACGCCGCCCGCCCGGTGCTGCCCGCGTTGGCCCCCGCCATGCTCCCCCTCGCCGAGCTGTACGGCGTCGCGGTGCTCGGCGTCGCGATGCTCTGGCTGGCCGTCGCGCTCACCGCCAACCTGCGCGCCCGTCGGGCCGGCATGCCGTTCGCGATGACCTGGTGGGCGTACACCTTCCCGATCGGCACCTGCGTCACCGGCGCCTCCGCGCTCGCCCGACACACCGGGTTCGGCGGCTTCACCGCGATCGCCACCGGGCTCTACCTGCTGCTGGCCACGGCCTGGGTGCTCGCCGCCGGCGGGACCGCCGCCGGGCTCGCCCGGGGGCGCCTGCTGGGGCGTGCCTGACTCCTGCAGGGGCACGCCGCCGTTGCAGGAATCCGCACCCGCGGTCCGACCGCGCACGGCCGACCGACCGTACGGGCGGTCACCACCCGGTCACCGCGCTGGCCTCGGCCTTTACCGGAACCCGGCCCGCCGCTCGACCCCTCCCGCCGCACCCGTCGTGCAGATAGCTGCAATTGCGCGAACCTGCACTCGGGCGACACTTGTTCACCGGCCGTCACGCTGTGAGGGTGGAGTCACGCCAGGCCGTCCGGGCACCGCAGCCCGATGGTGGCGACTTGCTCTTCGGAACTGACCACGGGTGCAACGTCCCGCACGCGTGGAACGGGGGGGAAGAGCGCCGGTCGGGGCGCCATGTGTGGTGATGGCCCCCGGAACCGGAGCCGTCGAGGCGCTGCTGCTCCGCCTCGACGGAAGCGCCCGAGGTACGGGCGTGGCGGCGGCGGCCCCAGGACACCCCGGAGTGCGACGGCACCCGGGCCCCGGAGGCCGCCGTCGAGCCCGGTACCGTGACCGCCGGGCCCCGCGCCCGGCGGCGCGGGCGCGGCGGCGAGGGAGAAGCATCCGGCAGGGAGTGTGCGACGTGACGGCGGAACCGGCGGTCGCGCCGCAGCACGGACAGCCACCGGGCGAGGAGCCCGACGAGGCCGCCCGGCAGCTGTACCTGGCGATCCTCGCCCGGAGCGGCCGCATCCCGTTCACCGACGCCCAGGACACCGACCAGGCCGCGCTCCAGCAGCTCGTCGACCTCGGCCTGCTCATCGCCAACCCGATGGACCACTGCTACAACGCCGTCAGCCCGCGCTCCGTCACCGACCGCCTGGGCGCCGAACTCCGCAGCGAGGCGACCAGGTTGCTGGTCCGCGCGGAGAACCTTCCGGGCGCCCTCGACGGCCTCACCCGCGCCTACGACGCGATGCCCAGGCCCTCCGGCCGGGCCGGCGGCGCCGTCCACGTCGAGGGCCACGTCCACATCCGCCAGCGGATCTCCCAGCTCGCCTCCGACTGCCGGTCCGAAGTCCTCGCCGCCCAACCCGGCCACCGCCCCGCCGGCACCCTGAAAGTCGCCCTCCTCCAGGACGTCCACCTGCTCCGGCGCGGCTGCTCCCTGCGCACCATCTACCAGCCCGTCGCCCTCGCCGACCCGCCCGCCCTCGCCTACGTCGACGAGGTCACCCGGCACGGCTCCCTCATCCGGGTCCTCGACGAACCGTTCCAGCGGCTGCTCGTCTTCGACCGCACCGTCGCCGTGATCTCCGCCAACGACGACAACAGCACCGCCGCCTTCATCACCGACCCGGCCGCCATCACCTTCCTGGTCGGCGCCTTCGAGCGCGACTGGGCCCGCGCCGAAACCGCCGAAACCGCCGCCGCCCTCGGCCCCACCCGCACCGTCCCCGACCGGGTCGGCCGGCTCCTCGCCCGAGGCCTCACCCAGCGCGCCGTCGCCACCCGCCTCGGCCTCAGCGAACGCACCGTCGCCGCCCACATCTCCCGCCTCCGCGACCGCCACGGCGCCCAGACCCTCTTCCAACTCGGCTGGCTGATGAGAGGCGCCCGCGATGACCGCTGAACCCGTACTCGACCTCCCCGACGACGCCGCCCGTGATCTCTACCGGGCGATCCTGGGCGAGGGCGGCCGGATCCGGGTGGATGAGACCCGACCCGAGGACGAGGCGGCGTTGAAGCAGCTCACCGACCTGGGCCTGCTCGTCCTGCGGGCCGTGGACGGCGTCTACTCGGCGATGAACCCACGCGCGGTCAGTGAGCGGATCGGCACCGAACTCCGGGAGGAGGGAGCCCGGCTGATCACTCGGGCGGCACTCCTGCCGAGGATGCTGGACGACCTGACCCAGGCCTACGACGCGGTGCCGCGCTGCCACCCCGAGCGTTCGCCCGGGGTGGAGTACGTCGCCGGAATGCTGCAGATCCGCCACCGGATCGCCCAGGTGCAGTACGACCACCCGAGTGAGGCCCTCACCATGCAGCCCGGGGGTGCTCGTCCTTCGGAGCACTTGGACGACGGGCTGGAGCAGAGCCGACGCCACCTCGCACGAGGCGGCACGCTGCGGACGATCTACGAGGTGTCAGCCCGACTCGATCCGGTGACGGTGGCCTTCGCTGCCAGGTCGACCGAGCTCGGCGCCGCGATCAGGGTCCTGCCGGTCCCGTTCACCCGGCTGATGATCTTCGGTCGGGCCGTCGCCGTGATCCCTGCCGCCTCGGACCACAGCAGCGCCGCCTTCGTCGAGGATCCGGCCGTGGTCGACTTCCTGGTGCGGGACTTCGAACTGCACTGGCGGCAGGCCGAGGGCGTGAACTGGGCCGTGCTCGCCGTCGGCGGGGCGGAGCCCACCATCCACGAGCAGGTCGGCCGCCTGCTCGCGCAGGGGCTCACGCAGCGGGCGATCGCCAGCCGTCTGGGGCTGAGCGAGCGGACGATCGCCGGTCACATCGCCCGGCTGCGTGAGCTGTACGACGCGGAGACGCTGTTCCAACTGGGCTGGCAGATGCGGGGAGCCCGGACGAGGGGCGGGGAGTCCGGTGGGTGAGCGCTGTTCAGCCGGTGGCGGCGCTGGTCGGCCAGTAGCCGGCCCGGCCGACGACGGGGGGCTGCTGCCGGGGGACGTTGAACTGCTCACCGGGGGCGGTCCAGAAGCCCTCGCGCAGGGACAGCGCCATGCCGGCCCAGTCGAGCGCGGTCTCCACGGTGTGGTTGAGGGCCTCCTGCGACCAGGTGTCGTCGAAGACCAGCGGCAGGACGGGGGCGACCTGCTCGATGGTGGCGATCAGCGGGTTGTGCGTGATGGCCTCGTCGACGAGGAGGACGATCGGCTTCCGCAGCGCCGACGCCCACCCCAGCTCCAGGCTCACGCCGGCCGACAGCGGCGCCCCGACGTAGGCGAACACGAGGTCCGCGGACTGCAGGGCCCGGAAGTCGGACGGCACCCGGGGCTCCGGCGCCTGCCCGGCGACGGTCCAGGCATCACTGTGGTGCGCGCTGTACACGGCGGCACCGCTGCGGAGCAGGGTGGTGCGGAGGGTCGTCAGCCGCGTCCGGCTGGCGAGCGTCACCACACTGTCCGCCGGCCCGGTCAACCGCATCAGCGGCGCGGCCAGAAACACACGTGCACGCCGGCCCTCGGGGGCCTGTCCAGCGTGCTCTCGCAGGTAGGGCTCACTCATTGTCGACTCCGGGGGAGTGGCTGACCGGGTTCACCGGGCCCGGTGGGTAAGCAGGCAGGTCATGTCGAGAGCCGCTCGGCGGGCACTCGGCATGAGTAGGTAAAGGACTGGATTGAAGGTACATCGGCAAGTGTGGTGAGCTTGCCGGGACCATCGGGAGCGAACTGATCGTCCATCGTTGCCGGGGACCGAGTCCACTCCCGCACGGTGGCATCTCCATGCCTGGCATGGAGATGACGCACTCCCCCCGAAGGGGGACTGTGGCGTCTACGTCGATACTGCGGCATTATGTGGGCGGTTGGAGGACACGTCCTCAATTTGTCTCGACACTGCGACTATTTGGAAGGTGTGATCGCGTGCCTCGCATGATCCGACACGTTCGCATCGCGGCGGCCACGGTCGCTGTGGTTATCGCCGTACTGGCCGGTGGCGCTCAGCTCCAGGCCTCTGGGGGCGGCTCGGCGGATCGAGGGGCCTCGGTGACCCAGCAGGCGAAGACCGGCGTCATGACGCTGGAGAGCGACAGCAACTGGACCTGAGACGGGGCCAGTTGGGTTCTCGGGGTGGGCCTGGCCGGGATCCCGCGTCGCGACGCGGGGTCAGGCCGGCCGGTTCGACGACCTAGGCGGGGACGTCCGGATCCCGGTGCTGAGCGGCGCGAGCGAGGACGTAGCCCAGCTGAAAGAGCGAATCCACCTGGTAGTCCTCTCTCATGTCCGCTATGTGGCGTGCGAGAGTACGCTCGCTGATCCCGAGGCTGCGGGCTATCACGCGGTGGCTGGTGCCTTTGAGCAAAAGGTCGATGATCGTCTGTCGCAGGCTTGATATCACCTGCTGCGGGACGATGCGGGCGCCGTCGAATTCCAGCGCGTGGCTCCAGTGCCGCTCGAAGATCTCGGAGACGAGGAAGCTGATAATGGCGCGGTCGTGTATGAACGCCGCGACATTCAGATCGTCCGCGACCGGGATGATCGCGGTCCGCCGGTCGACGATGATGAGTCTGGCGTACGGCTCGTCAAGAGTTCTGACGTGTCCGCCCGCTTCGGTGATCGCCAGGACGTAGTCCCGGGTGGCCGGGTGGTAGCGGGTGCTCGGGTGATAGATCGTCCGGGCCAACGCACCCCGTTGGAGCAGCGCGAGGTCACGGTCACGGCTTCCGGCGAGGGCTTCCGGCGGGCGGGGGCCCCCGGGCTGTGCGGCGAGGAACTCCTCGGTGCAACTGTTCGCCAGTTGGCTGAGCCGCTGGTTGATGAGGGCCTTTCCCCGGACGTACTCGATACTTCCACCGGATTGCATCGGGGTGTTGAAGGCCTCTGCCAACTCCTTCAAGTCGGTGGGCAGTTCCTCGGCCCGGGACAAGAGGTCGAGCGCCTTGCGTTGCCACGACGCGATGAGGCCGACGGAAAGCTGCTGGGGGTCGACCGCGATGAGCACATCGTCCTCGTCCGTGTCGGGCACCAACAGGCCGATATCGAGGAGTTCTTGCAGATGCTTGGTCTCGGCCTTTACACGCTCTTGGCGCGTAAGTCGGCCATGATTGCCGACCACGTGGAGATAGAGATTCCGGGCATCGGCCGAGAGAACACCGAGCCCGCCTGACGTGAGCCCTGGCTCGGCCGTCTCTGGCATTTGCGGCTCCTTGGTGTTGTACAGATCCGGACGAGGGCTGGACAGGTCGGTCCCGGCTGGGATCATAGGCGCCTTTCACGCGGTTCGGAGTCGACGTGCAGCCTCGATGTGTGTCTGCTGACAGCACCCTCTCACCAAGACCGAGCCGCCGGCACCCCCCGGGTGGAGGGGAGCCGGCGGCCGGAGGTGTTCAGCCAAGTCTCAGCGTTTGGGGCGCCAGACGACCAGGGCGCTGGACTGGGTGGGGGGCTGGTAGGGGACGAGGTCGCGGCGGTAGGAGGCGTGGACGGCGGCCTCGCGCTGCTGGAGGGCGCTGGTGGCGCCTTCGAGGGAGTCGACCAGTTCGCCGATGCGGGACTGGAGCGCGCTGACCTGGTTCTCCAGCTCGATGATCCGCTTGATGCCGGCCAGGTTGATGCCCTCGTCCTGGGAGAGCCGCTGGACCTCGCGCAGCTGCTGGATGTCGCGCGCGGAGTAGCGACGGCCCCGGCCGGCGGTGCGGTCGGGGCTGACCAGACCGAGGCGGTCGTACTGGCGCAGGGTCTGCGGGTGCAGGCCGGACAGTTCGGCGGCGACGGAGATGACGTACACCGGGGTGTCCTCGGTGAGGACGTACTGCGGCGGGGCGGTGGGCCGCCGGGTGCGGCGGCCGTCGCCCGGCAAGCCGGAGCCGATGCCGGGCAGGCCTTCACCGATGCCGGGGCCGATGGGGCTGTCGGGGATCATCTGGTCGTCACGCTCCCTTCGCCGCCCGGAACAGGGCGGCTCGTGGGTCGTCGGAGGCGGTGGCCTCGCGGTACTGCTCCAGGGCGTTCAGCGCGTCCCCGGCGACGTGCCGAGGCACCACGACCTCGATGGTGACGAGGAGGTCGCCGCGGGTGCCGTCCTTGCGGGTGGCGCCCTTGCCGCGGGCGCGCATGGTGAGGCCGTTGGCGCTGCCGGGGGGCAGCTTCAGCTTCACGGCCGGCCCGTTCAGCGTGGGCACCTCGATGGTGGCGCCGAGGGTGGCTTCGGGGAAGGTGACGGGGACGGTGACGGTGAGGTTGTCCCCCTTGCGCCCGAACACGGGGTGCTGGCCGACGTGCACGGTGACGTAGAGGTCGCCGGGCTGGCCGCCGCGTTCGCCCTGGGCGCCCTTGCCCTTGAGCCGGATGCGCTGGGCGTCCTGGACGCCGGCCGGGATGCGGACCTGCATGGTGTGGGCGGAGCTGGCCCGGCCGCTGCCGTGGCAGTCGACGCACGGGTCGTCGACGATCATGCCGCGCCCGCGGCAGTCCTTGCACGGCTCGGAGAGCGCGAACGCGCCCTGGCCGCGGCTGACGGTGCCGGCGCCGACGCAGGTCGGGCAGACCCGCGGGGTGGTGCCGGACTTGGCGCCGGTGCCGTTGCAGGTGCGGCAGGGGGCCTGGCTGGTCATCCGCAGCGGGACGGTCGCACCGTCGACGGCCTCGTCGAAGGCGAGGGTCACCTCGGTCTCGACGTCGGCGCCGCGCCGGGGCTGGGCCTGCCGGCCGCCGCCGCGGTTGAAGAGCCCGCCGAAGACGTCGCCGAGCCCGCCGCTGCCGGTGTTCTGGCTGCCGCTGAAGAGGTCGCCGAAGTCGAAGTTGTAGCTGCCGTTGCCCTGGCCGGGGCCGCCGGCCCGGAAGCCGCCGTTGGCGAAGAGGCTGCGGGCCTCGTCGTACTCCTTGCGGCGCTTCTCGTCGGACAGGACGTCGTAGGCCTCGGAGATGTCCTTGAAGCGTTCTTCGGCCTTGGCGTCGCCCTTGTTGGCGTCCGGGTGGAATTCGCGCGCGAGCTTGCGGTAGGTCTTCTTGATCTCGGCGGCGGTGGCGTCCTTGGGCACGCCGAGGACCTTGTAGTAGTCCTTCTCCACGTAGTCCTTGCCACTCATGCGTCCACCTCGCTCCGCTCGGCAGCCGCTCCGCGCAACACGCGCCCTTCAACGATTCGCTTCTCGACGATTCGCTCGCTGCGCTTGCTCATAGCTGCCGCCACCTCCCGATGTCCATCCTCGCTGCGCTGTCAACAGCCGCTTCACCGGGCGCTGTTGACAGCGCGCTGCGGAGCCGGCCGCCGTACTGGCCGGCGTACGACTCCGCAGCGCACTGGTTGTCAGCTGTCACAGGTTGTCAGCTGTCCGAACCACCGTCGGACTTGTCCGCGTCCCCGGACTTCGCCTCGCCGTCGGGCGCGGCCGTGGTCTGGGTGCCCGGCTGGGGCTCCGCGACGGCGACCATGGCGGGGCGGATGATCCGCTCGCCGATGCGGTAGCCCGGCTGGAGGATCTGCACGCAGGTGTCCTCGGTGACGTCCGAGGAGTAGCTGTGCATCAGCGCCTCGTGCATGGTCGGGTCGAAGGGCTCGCCCTCCTTGCCGAACTGCTGGAGGCCCAGCTTGGCGACGACCGTCTCCAGGGACTCGGCGACGGACTTGAAGCCGCCGGTGACCTCGCCGTGCTCGCGGGCACGGCCGATGTCGTCGAGCACCGGGATCAGGGACTCCAGGATGTTGGAGACCGCGATCTCGCGGACCGTCAGCCGGTCGCGCTCGACCCGCTTGCGGTAGTTCTGGTACTCGGCCTGCAGGCGCTGCAGGTCGGCGGTGCGCTCGGCCGACTCCCGCTTGGCAGCGGCGAGTTCGTCGGAGCCGGCACCGGAGCCGGAGTCGGCGGCGCCGGCTGCGGCGGCCTCCTCGGCGGCCTTGATCACAGCCTCGTCGGCGGCGGAGTCGTCGCCGGGCTTGCCGCCCTGCGGCTTGTCCGTCATGCCGCACCGCCCTTGGGCTTCTCGTCGTCCACGATCTCGGCGTCGACGACGTCGTCGTCCTTGGCCTGGGTGGACTCGCCGGCCGGGGCGGCGGCGTCGGCGTTGGCGTACAGCGCCTGGCCGAGCTTCTGCGCGGTGGTGGAGACCTTCTCCGAGGCTTCGCGGATCTTCGCGATGTCCTCGCCCTTCAGGGCCTCCTTGAGCTCGCCGATGGCGGTCTCGACCTCGGCCTTGACGTCGGCGGGGAGCTTGTCGGTGTTGTCCGCGATGAACTTCTCGGTCGAGTAGACGAGCTGCTCGGCGGAGTTGCGGGTCTCGACGGACTCGCGGCGCTTGTGGTCCTCCTCCGCGTACTGCTCGGCCTCGCGCATCATGCGCTCGATGTCGTCCTTCGGCAGCGCGGAGCCGCCGGTGACGGTCATCTTCTGCTCCTTGCCGGTGCCGAGGTCCTTCGCGCCGACGTGCATGATGCCGTTGGCGTCGATGTCGAAGGTGACCTCGATCTGCGGCAGGCCGCGCGGCGCCGGCGGCAGGCCGGTCAGCTCGAACATGCCCAGCTTCTTGTTGTACGCCGCGATCTCGCGCTCGCCCTGGTAGACCTGGATCTGCACGGACGGCTGGTTGTCCTCGGCCGTGGTGAAGATCTCGGAGCGCTTGGTCGGGATCGTGGTGTTGCGCTCGATCAGCTTGGTCATGATGCCGCCCTTGGTCTCGATGCCGAGGGACAGCGGGGTGACGTCGAGCAGCAGGACGTCCTTGACCTCGCCCTTGAGGACACCGGCCTGGAGCGCGGCGCCGATGGCGACGACCTCGTCCGGGTTGACGCCCTTGTTGGCGTCCTTGCCGCCGGTCAGCTCGCGGACGAGCTCGGCGACGGCGGGCATGCGGGTCGAGCCGCCGACCAGGACGACGTGGTCGATCTCGGAGAGCGAGATGCCGGCGTCCTTGATCACGTTGTGGAACGGGACCTTGCAGCGCTCCAGCAGGTCGGAGGTGAGCTGCTGGAACTGGGCGCGGGTGAGCTTCTCGTCCAGGTGCAGCGGGCCCTCGGCGGAGGCCGTGATGTAGGGCAGGTTGATCGAGGTCTCGGAGGACGAGGACAGCTCGATCTTGGCCTTCTCGGCGGCCTCGCGCAGACGCTGCAGGGCCATCTTGTCCTTGGACAGGTCGACGCCGTGGCCGGCCTGGAAGACCTTGACCAGGTGGTCGACGACCTTCTGGTCCCAGTCGTCACCACCGAGGTGGTTGTCACCGTTGGTGGCCTTCACCTCGACGACCCCGTCGCCGATCTCCAGCAGGGAGACGTCGAAGGTGCCGCCGCCGAGGTCGAAGACCAGAATGGTCTGGTCGTCCTTGTCGAGGCCGTAGGCCAGGGCGGCCGCGGTCGGCTCGTTGACGATGCGCAGGACGTTGAGGCCCGCGATCTCACCGGCCTCCTTGGTGGCCTGGCGCTCGGAGTCGGAGAAGTACGCCGGGACGGTGATGACGGCGTCGGTGACGGTCTCACCCAGGTAGGCCTCGGCGTCCCGCTTCAGCTTCTGCAGCACGAAGGCGCTGATCTGCTGCGGGTTGAAGTCCTTGCCGTCCAGGTTGATCTTCCACCCGGTGCCCATGTGGCGCTTGACCGAGCGAATGGTGCGGTCGACGTTGGTGACCGCCTGTCGCTTGGCCACCTCGCCGACCAGGACCTCGCCGTTCTTCGCGAAAGCGACGACGGACGGCGTGGTCCGCGCGCCCTCGGCGTTCGTGATGACGGTGGGCTCGCCACCCTCCAGAACGCTGACGACCGAGTTCGTCGTACCGAGGTCGATGCCGACCGCGCGTGCCATCGTAAATACCTCCACGGAAGAGTTGAGCTTTACAGGCTCAAGGATGCATGACCGGGTGGGTGTCGTCAACAGGGATGAGTCGTAGCCGCTCAACTTTGCTGAGCGGTCCCCTTCCGGCGGCGGCGACTTCCCGTGGCCCCGGTCCTGGCCGTGGTCGTGGCGTGGTCCTGGCCGTGGCGCGTGTGGCGCCACGTGACTGCCGCCATAGCTTGGGAACCTTCTGGAGGACTGGTGGCGGGCGGTAATGTCCGGGCCGTCGGCCCGGAAAGTTACCGGCGAGTACAATCCCTTCCACGCAAGACCGTTCAAAGACCGCTCAACAGCAAGCCGCAGGAGACGGAGAGCCGATGCAGCTAGCAGCGATCGTCATCTCGCTGGTCACGTTCGTGATCGGCACCGCGCTCGCCGCCCGTGCGGCGCTGTACATCTACAAAGTGGTACGGACCGGCCAGCCGGACCCCACCCGCTTCGGCCGGCCCGCCCAGCGGGTGAAGACCGTCGCGGTCGAGTTCGTCGGCCACACCCGGATGAACCGCTGGGGGATCGTGGGCATCGCCCACTGGTTCGTCGCGGTCGGCTTCTTCAGCCTGGTGCTGACCATCGTCAACGCCTTCGGCCAGCTCTTCGACGCCGAGTTCGCGCTGCCGATCATCGGCCACTGGATGCTCTGGCAGCTCTTCGTCGAGCTCGTCGGCACCCTCACCACGCTGGGCATCGCGACGCTGATCGTGATCCGGCTGCTCAGCCTGCCGTCCCGGTCCGGCCGCAAGTCCCGCTTCGCCGGCTCGATCGCCTGGCAGGCCTTCTACGTCGAGTACACGATCCTCGGCATCGGCCTCTGCATCCTGATGCTGCGCGCCCTGGAGGGCGCCCTCAACGGCGTCGACTCGTACGGGCCCGAGCACCTGGTCTCGTACCCGCTGGTCTCCGCCCTCAGCGGCCTGTCGCACGGCACGCTGGAGAACCTGATCTACCTCTTCGCGATGCTGAAGATCTGCATCTCGTTCGCGTGGGCGACCACCATCGGCATCAACCCCTCGATGGGCGTGGCCTGGCACCGCTTCCTCGGCTTCTTCAACATCTACTTCAAGCGCGAGGAGGACGGCGGCACCGCGCTCGGCGCCCTGCGTCCGATGACCAGCGGCGGTCAGCCGATCGACTTCGAGGACCCGGCCGACGACGCCGTCTTCGGGGTCTCCCAGGTCGAGCACTTCTCCTGGAAGGGCATCCTCGACTTCTCCACCTGCACCGAGTGCGGCCGCTGCCAGTCGCAGTGCCCGGCCTGGAACACCGGCAAGCCGCTCTCGCCGAAGCTGCTGATCATGAGCCTGCGCGAGCACGCCTTCGGCAAGGCGCCCTACCTGCTGGCCGGTGGCGGCAAGGACATGGAGGGCGAGGAGAAGGCCACCGCCGAGCAGCTCGAGGACGTCCCGGCGGCCGCCCTGGCCGAGGCCGAGCGCCCGCTGGTCGGCACCGCGGAAGAGAACGGCGTCATCGACCCGGACGTCCTGTGGTCCTGCACCACCTGCGGCGCCTGCGTCGAGCAGTGCCCGGTGGACATCGAGCACATCGACCACATCGTCGACATGCGCCGCTACCAGGTGATGATCGAGTCCTCGTTCCCGACCGAGGCCGGGACGATGCTCAAGAACCTGGAGAACAAGGGCAACCCGTGGGGCATGGCCACCAAGGCCCGCCTGGACTGGGTCAAGGAGCTCAAGAAGGAGACCGGCATCGAGGTGCCGGTGATCGGCGAGGACATCGACCCCGCCGAGGTCGAGTACCTCTACTGGGTCGGCTGCGCCGGCGCCCTGGAGGACCGCGCCAAGAAGACCACCAAGGCCTTCGCCGAGCTGCTGCACACCGCGGGCGTGAAGTTCGCCATCCTCGGCAAGGAGGAGTCCTGCACCGGTGACTCCGCCCGCCGGCTGGGCAACGAGTTCCTCTTCCAGATGCTCGGCGCGCAGAACGTCGAGACGCTGAACGCGGCCCTGGAGGACGCACCGGTCAAGCGGATCGTCGCCACCTGCCCGCACTGCTTCAACACCATCGCCAACGAGTACCCGCAGCTGGGCGGCCACTTCGAGGTCATCCACCACACCCAGCTGCTGCAGCACCTGATCGACGAGGGCAAGCTCGTCCCGGTCAACCCGGTCGAGGGCCTGATCACCTACCACGACCCCTGCTACCTGGGCCGCCACAACAAGGTCTACAGCCCGCCGCGCGAGATCATGGACAAGGTCCCCGGTCTGCGCCAGCAGGAGATGCACCGGCACAAGGAGCGCGGCTTCTGCTGCGGCGCCGGCGGTGCCCGGATGTGGATGGAGGAGCGCATCGGCAAGCGGATCAACACCGAGCGCGTGGACGAGGCGCTGTCCCTCAACCCGGACATCGTCTCCACCGCCTGCCCGTTCTGCCTGGTGATGCTCTCCGACTCGGTCAACGGCAAGAAGAACGAGGGCGCCGCCAAGGAGCACCTGAAGGTGGTCGACGTCGCCCAGCTGCTGCTCGACTCGGTGAAGGCGACCCCGCCGGCCGCCGCCGAGGAGCCTGCGACGGTGGACGCGTAGCGTCCTCTGTTCGACAGTTCTGCTACAACTGCCCGGCCCGGTGGTCGCCGCGAGAGCGCCCGCCGGGCCGGGCAGTTGGGGCCGTGGCGGGCCGGGACCGGGCCGGAAACCGGGGCCGATCCGGGGTGGGACCCGTAGGGGAGTGGTGCCAATCGCACGGCCGCCTGAGTGCGTGCCCGTCGGAAGGAAATACAGTAGGCGCCAGACCGGCCTCGCGCCGGTCGACCCGTTCCGGACGGCCGGACGGGTCCAGACCACCGACGGAGGTATCGGCCCGCCGGGCCGGGCCGCAGAGCACAAGGGGAACAGCGCAGACCATGACCGAGGCGATCATGCTGGTCGGTGGTAAGGGCACGCGACTGCGTCCGCTGACCACCCACACCCCCAAGCCCATGCTGCCGGTGGCGGGCGTCCCCTTCATCGCACACCAGCTGGCCCGCGCGGCCGCCGCCGGCGTCACCCGCGTCGTGCTGGCCACCTCGTACCTGGCCGAGGTCTTCGAGGACCACTTCCAGGACGGCACCCCGTACGGCATCGAGCTGGTCTACCTGACCGAACGCGAGCCGCTGGGCACCGGCGGCGCGATCCGCAACGCGGCGTCCGGGCTGACCTGCGGCCCCGACGAGCCCGTGCTGGTCTTCAACGGCGACATCCTCTCCGGCGTCGACATCGCCGCCCTGCGCGACGGCCACGTGGCCGCCGGGGCCGACGTCACCCTGCACCTCACCCGGGTCGAGGACCCGCGCGCCTTCGGCCTCGTCCCGACCGACGCGAACGGGCGGGTGCTGGAGTTCCTGGAGAAGCCGGAGACGCCCGAGCAGATCGTCACCGACCAGATCAACGCCGGCTGCTACGTCTTCACCCGGTCCGTCATCGACCGCATCCCGGCCGGCCGCGAGGTGTCCGTCGAACGCGAGACCTTCCCCGAGCTGCTGGCCACCGGCGCGCTGCTGCGCGGCGTCGTCGACACCTCGTACTGGCTCGACCTCGGCACCCCGGCCGCGTTCGTCCGCGGCTCGGCCGACCTGGTGCTCGGCAAGGTCGACTCCCCGGCCGTCCCCGGCCCGACCGGCGACGCCCTGCTGCTGCCCGGCGCCACCGTCCACCCCGGCGCGGTGCTCAGCGGCGGCACCGTGGTCTCCGCGAACGCGGTGGTCGAGGCCGGCGCGATCGTCGAGGGCAGCGTGATCCTGCCGGGCGCGGTGGTCGGCCCGGAGACGCTGGTCAAGGACTCCATCGTGGGCGCCTTCGCCACCGTCGGCGCCCGCTCGGCGCTGGACGGCGCGGTGATCGGCGACGGCGCGATCGTCGAGTCCGACAACGAGCTGCCGAACGGCATCCGGATCGCCTGCGGCACCCTGCTGCCGGTCGGCGCGGTCCGCACCTCGGCCGGCCCGGGCGGCTGCCCGGCCGGCACCGCCGCGGCCGCCGCGGTGCACGGGCCCTCGGTCAGCGCGCAGCGGTAGCAGGACGCCGGGCCGGGCGCTGCCGCCGGGGCACTGCCGTCGGGCCTACGGCAGTCGTCGGGCCGGCGGTGCCGCCGTCGGCGGCGGGATTTCGGCCGCGTTCGTCTCAGGCTCGCTGCAAACCGGCCCCGGCTCCGTCCAGGCCCCACGCGGATTGGGCCGGACGGGTACCGTCAGAGCGTGGCTGGTAATCGATACGACAGCGGGCAGGGCGCCGACCCCCACGGCGGGTGGGCGCCCCCTCCGCCGCCGGCGGGGCCCGGGGGGCACGGGCAGACGGACGGGCCGGAGTACTTCACGACCTCGCACCGGGGTGTGGCCGACGGCCCCGACGGCAGGCCCGGAGGCCCCGGCACCCCGGGCCCGCAGGGCGGCTACGACCCGTACGCCGCCGACCGGCCCGGCGGCACCCGGGCCTTCCCGACCGGCGACCCGTACGCGCAGGAGCCGCCCCACCAGGGGTACTACGACCAGGGCCAGTACCCCGGGCACCCCGGGTACCCGCAGGCGGGGTACGGCGCCGAGGGCTACGACCAGGGCTACGACCAGGGCGGACACCCGCAGGGTGACGGCTACGGCCAGGACGGCTACGGGCCGCAGCAGCAGCCGCCGTACGGCCAGGACAACGTCACCGTCTACCGGGCCGGCGGCCAGTCCGCCCCGCACGTCGCCGGGCCCCGCCCGCACTGGCGCGAACTGCTCATCGGCATCTTCCGCGCCCCCACCGCGACCTTCGACCGCGCCCGCGACCACCAGGTCTGGCTGCCCGCCCTCACCGTCTCGATGCTGTACGGCGCGCTCGCGGTGCTCGGCATCGGCCTGACCCACGACGACATCGTCGACTCGACCTTCACCGTCGCGCTGACCGGCATCGCCGCCGCCGCGATCGGCTTCGCCGTGGCCGGGGCGGTCTTCGGCGGCGTCACCTACGCGCTGGCCCGCCAGCTCGGCGGGGACGGACCGTGGAAGTCGACGGTCGGCCTGGCCGCGCTGATCGGCTGGCTGACGGACGCGCCCCGGCTGCTGCTCGACCTGGTGCTGCCCTCGGGCAGCGCGGTCGTCCAGGTCGCCGGCTGGGCCACCTGGGCGTTCTGCGCGTACCTGCTGACCAGCATGGTCCGGCGGGTGCACGACCTGCCCTGGGGCAAGGCGGCCGCCGCCTCGGCGGTGCAACTGCTCGCGCTGCTGGTGCTGATCAAGCTGCCGACCCTGGGCTGACGGCCGGAGGGCACAATGGTGGACGGATCCCGGTCAGCCAGGGGCCCGTCCACCCTCTTCACCCCCTCACCCCCTTACTCCGCCACTCCCTCACCCGTTCCACGTCACACGTCACCGGAGCCAGGAATGACCCTCCCCACCACGCACGTCAGCTTCCCGACCGGGGCGGTGACCGGCGAGTCGACGGTGATCGCGGTGCACCCGCTGGGGGACGGCCGGCACGCCGTCGTGACCGGGGCCACCCCGTTCCACCCGCTCGACCACACCTGGCCCGACCAGCCGGCCGACCTCGGCACCCTCACCGTCGACGGCACCGAGCTGGCCGTCGTCGACTGCCTCACCGGGGCCGTCGGCCCGGACGGCGGAACGCCGCTGGCCGGCGCCGACATCCCGGTCCGGCGCGGCGACGAGGAGTGGTCCTGGCTGGTCCTGCACGTCGTCGACACCGACCCCGGCGACCTCGTCGGGCGCACCGCCGTCCTCACCGTCGACGCCGACCGCCGGGCCGCCCTCAGCGCCTCGCACAGCGGCTGCCACCTGCTCGCCCTCGCCCTCAACGAGGCCCTCGCGCCGCGCTGGCGCAAGGACCCGGGCCGCTCCGACGCCCTCGGCCACCCCGACTTCGACAGCCTCGCGATGGCCACCTCGGTGATGGACACCGAGGCCAGCACCGACACCTACCGGCTCGGCAAGTCGCTGAAGAAGAAGGGCTTCACGGCGGACGCCACCGACGAGCTCCCCGCCCTCGCCGACGCCCTGCCCGCCCTCACCGAGGCCGTCAACGCCCGGCTCGCCGCCTGGGTCGCCGCCGACGCCCCGGTCCGCATCGAGGTCCCCGGCCCCGAGCTCACCGCCCGCCGCCAGTGGCACTGCGAGCTGCCCGAGGGCGGCGCGCAGATCTTCTGCGGAGGCACCCACCTGCACCACCTCGGCGAGCTCGCCGAACTCCGCACCGAACTGCGGCTCTCCGAGGACGGCGCCGAACTGGTCGCCGTCACCCGCCCCAAGCGGGCCTGAGCCCCCGGGAAACGCGACGGGCGGCCGCCCCTCGTCCGTCATCGGCGAGGGGCGGCCGCCCGTACTGCGTGCGCTCCGCCCGGATCAGACGTCGGTGCGGTGGAAGTTCATGAACGAGCGGGACGGCGTCGGGCCGCGCTGGCCCTGGTAGCGCGAGCCGTACCGCTCCGAGCCGTACGGGTGCTCCGACGGCGAGGAGAGCCGGAACAGGCACAGCTGCCCGATCTTCATCCCCGGGTACAGCTTGATCGGCAGCGTCGCGACGTTCGACAGCTCCAGCGTCACGTGACCGTTGAAACCGGGGTCGATGAAGCCGGCCGTCGAGTGCGTCAGCAGGCCCAGCCGGCCCAGGCTCGACTTGCCCTCCAACCGGGACGCCACGTCGTCGGGCAGCGAGATGACCTCGTACGTCGAGGCCAGCACGAACTCGCCCGGGTGCAGGATGAACGCGTCGTCGCCCTCGGGCTCCACCAGCCGGGTCAGGTCCGGCTGCTCCTCGGAGGGGTCGATGTGCGGGTAGCGGTGGTTCTCGAACACACGGAAGAAGCGGTCGAGGCGCACGTCGATGCTCGACGGCTGGATCATCGCCGGGTCGAACGGGTCGACGACGACCCGGCCCAGGTCGATTTCGGTCCGGATGTCCTTGTCAGAGAGCAGCACGCTTCGAGGTTACGTGCACGACAGGGCCCCGGACGAATCCGCCCGGGGCCCGTTCCGTCCTCGCGTCGACCGTCAGGCCAGGAACTCCGCGGCCTCCAGCCGCAGCGCCCGGTCCAACTGCGGCGCCGACAGCTCCCGCACGTCGGCCAGCACCGAACTCCTCAGCCGCCCGCACTGCGGACAGCGGATCAGCCGCCCGGGCCCGAGCCGGCCCGGGCCGAGGTTCTGCATCGGGAACGTGGTGGTGCTGAACAGGTGCCCCTCGGCACAACGAACGACGGCGCGCTGCTCCATCGATCCCCTTCCCATCCCTAACCCAGTACTCACCCGTACTCATCGCGCCCGCGGGACCTCGCCCCGGGACAGCGTCACATTAGGGGATGCTCCGGACATTCCACACCGTGGCTCGCCGCCCCGAACCCACCCGCCGGAGCACTCGTACGCGGCCCACACAGTACGCCCCCCACGCACCCCCGCCCGCCCGGCCACTCCCGGGGCGGGCCGTGCAACCACAGTCGCGAATGGGGTACAGTGACACTGGATTGAGCGGTCTCTGACGGCTCATCAGGCGGGCGTAGTTTAATGGTAGAACATGAGCTTCCCAAGCTTATAGCGCGAGTTCGATTCTCGTCGCCCGCTCCAGCAGTAAAGGCCCAGGTCAACGACCTGGGCCTTTCGCGTTGTCTGGACCAATCCGACCCCGCCGTGCCAGCCGGGCCAGAAGGCCGATGTCGTGACGTCCGCCGTGGTTTGTGAACGCCGTCTGCCGGTCGGGCCGGGCACCTCCGGGGGAGTCCGCAGGCCAGGCATCCGGTGGGCATCCCCGGAGAACCGGTTGAGCGCGTGGGCTCCGGGCCCGGAGATCCGTGACGAAATGCTCATGTTCCGGGAGGGGCGGGCTGATATCGGCTTCCTAGCGTGGCGGCTCCTTGCTGTCGTTCGAAGGAGTTGCCGTGATCACCGAGCCGTTGACGGGGCGGTTGCCGAGGGCCGTCCGTAGAAGGCGGGACCGCGCGGGGGCGGCGTCGGCGGGGCGCCTGGTGGCGGTCGACGTGCTGCGGGCGCTGGCGGTGTTCGGGATGGTGTGGATGCACTTTGTGCCGACGGGGTGGCTGGAGCCGACGCCTCGGGGGCACGACTGGCCCGGTGTTCTGGAGTGGATGAACGGCTTCCTGGACACCCGTGCACGCAGCGTCTTCTTCCTGCTGGCGGGCGTCTCGGTGGCGCTGATGACCGGCGGCGCGCGGCCGTTCGCCGGGACGGCGTTGCGGCGGGCCCACGGCCGGATCGCCGTGCGGGCCGGGGTGTTGTTGCTGCTGGGCCTGGGCCTTGAGCAGGTGTCCGGGAAGCCCAACATCATCACCGCCTACACCGGCTGGCTGCTGTTCCTGCTGCCGTGGACGAGGGTGCGGGCGCGCCTGCTGTTCGTGGCGGCAGGGGTGTTCGCGGTGGCGGCGCCGGTGTTCCAGATCGCGCGGGCGAACCGGGGCCAGGACTGGGGCTTCCTGCCGCCGGTGGGTCCGGGCGCGCCGGAGCTGCCGCAGGGCCTGGCGGTGCTGGTGCACCCGGGCGACTGGCTCGCGGTGTTCCAGTCGTACGTGTTCAACACGGACACCTGCTACGCGCTGCCGCTGTTGCTGGCCGGTCTGGCGATCGGCCGCCTCGACCTGCGCGAGCGCGCGGTGCGGGTACGCATGGCCGTCACCGGCGCCGGGATCACGGTCGGCGGCTGGCTGGCGTCGTGGCTGCTGCTCGGCCCGCTGGGCTTGGGCACGGCGATCGACCGCTTCCAGGAGGCCCTGATGGCGCCTCCGCCGTTGCCGCCGATGCCGCCGCTCCCAGCGGACGGCTCGCTGCCGGAGCTGCCGCCGGTGCCGCCGGAGCTGCCGCCGATGCCGAAGGTGCCGTGGGCGGAGCTGTGGGCGATGTCCAAGCCGGGCCCGGGCATCGCGGAGTACAGCGTGCTGCAGGTCGTCTGGATGGTGGGAGTGTCGCTGGCGCTGCTGGGCGGGTTGCTCCTGCTGACGGAGAAGCGTGCCTGGCAGCGGGTGTTGTGGCCGCTGGCCGCGATGGGCGGGATGGCGATGACCTGGTACTTCGTCCAGGACGTGATCAGCAGCCGCTTCCTCGGCCACGACCCTGGCGGCTTCGGCCACGCGCCACAGTCCTTCGTCCCGTACGCGCTGTTCGCCGTGGCGGCGCTCGTTCTCTCGGTGCTGTGGCGGCGCTTCTTCCGCCGAGGCCCGCTGGAGGCCCTGGTGCACCGCGTGACGACGGCCTCGGTACCGCGCCGCGAGGGCTGAGCCGTACGTCGGACGGGCCCGGCACGCCACGGGTGGCGCGCCGGGCCCGTCGGCATGCTGCGGGTCAGGCGTTGCGATGGAGGTCGCACTGCTGCTGGATGGCGGAGGGAGCATCGCTGCTGATGATGGAGACCTTGGGCGGCGGTCCGGTGGTCGGGGCGTCTTCGGTGGTGCAGACGAGTTGTTGGACGGCGGTGGTGGTGAGCGAGGCGGTGGACCAGCTCAGGCGCAGGGTGACGGTGCCGGGGGTGGCGGTGGCCTGGACGGTGCCGGAGGGCGGCAGGCCGGTGTAGAGGCCGGAGCGTTGCTCGGCCTGGTCGGGGCCGGCGACGAGGGTGTTCAGGGTCTGCTGGAGGTCCTCGCGCTGGGTGCCCGACCGGATGGCCAACCGGGTGCCGTGCTGGTCGAGGAAGTAGAGCCGGGTGCCGGGCTGGATACCGGTGGCCGGTCGCCCGCTCTTCACCGGGCCGGTGCTGGGGATCGAGCAGCCGGTGGTGAGCAGGAGCAGGGCGGTGGCGGCGGCGAGGCGGTGGCGGGCGGTCACTGGTCCTCCGTGGTGAGGCCGCGGGGCAGGACGAGGGTGAACACCGCGCCGCCCGTGGGGGAGTTGGCGGCCTCGATGACGCCGCCGTGCAGTCGGGCGTTCTCCTGGGCGATGGCCAGCCCGAGCCCGCTGCCCTCGGAGCGCCTGCGGGCCTTGTCGGCCTTGTAGAAGCGGTCGAACAGGTGCGGGAGTTCGGCGGGCGGGATGCCGGTCCCCTGGTCGGTGACGGTGAGCACGAGGTCGTCCTCCGCGCCGCGCAGGGTGAGCCGTACTGGTGGGCGGCCGTGGCGCAGGGCGTTGCCGGCGAGGTTGGCGACGATGACGTCGAAGCGGCGCGGGTCGAGCCGCACGGGCAGGGTGGCGGGCAGGTCGAGTTCGACCCGGTCGTTCCAGCCGCGCAGGTCCAGGGTCTCGCGGACGGCGGTGGGGGCGTCGACGGTCTCGGTGTGCAGGGGTGCGGCGCCGGCGTCGAGGCGGGAGATCTCGATGAGGTCGTTGACCAGCCGGGTCAGGCGCACGGTCTCGTTGCTGATCATGCGCAGGGCGGTGGCGGTGTCCTCGGGGAGCTGTTCGGCGTCCTCGTCGAGGATGTCGGTGACGGCGAGCATCGCGGCCAGCGGGGTGCGCAGTTCGTGGGAGACGTCGGCGGCGAACCGCCGGCCCTGGGATTCGATGGCCCGCAGCTCCTCGATGGTGCCCTGGAGGGTGCGGGCGGTGTGGTTGAACGTCTTGGACAGCTGGGCGAGTTCGTCATGCCCGGTGACGGTGAGGCGGGTGTCGAGCTTCCCCTGGGCGAGGGCGTGGGCGACGTCGCCGAGCGCCCTGACCGGGCGCAGGACCTGGCGGGCGGCGAGCAGGGCGAGCGCGGCGGCGAGGACGGCGGCGAAGGCGCCGGCTCCGGTGGCGGCGGCGAGCAGGGCGTTGCTGGCGCTCTGCTCGCGGTCCAGGGGGAGCAGGGCGTAGACGGTGAGGCCGGAGGGGGCGTTGGGTGCGGCGGCGGCCCCGGTGACGGGGACGCCGGTGGCGAGCCAGGGGTGTCCGTCGGCGGTGAAGCGCTGGAAGGCGGAGTGGCCGGCGTTCACGGTCCGTTCCAGGGCGGGCGGGACGGTGACGGGCTGGGTCCACTCGGAGTGGTCGGTGCCGTGGACGGCCAGGACGCGCCAGTCGCGGAATCCGCCGGTGCCGGACAACTGGCCGGCCAGCCTGTCGAGTTCGCTCTGGGTCGGCGGGAAGGGAAGGTCCGGGGCGAGGGTGTCGACGCGTCGGCGCAGTTCGTCCAGGGTGGTGTCCTGGGTGAGTTCCAGGGTGGAGTTGGTGGCGGCTCGGTAGGTGAGGGTGGCGGTGGCGAGCGCGCTCAGGGCGGCGACGGCGACGAACGCGGCGAGCATCCGGGGCCGCAGGCCCGCGGCGGCGCGCCGCAGCCGGGTCCGGCGGGGTAGGGGGTCGGTGGTCACAGCGGTCCGAAGCGGTAGCCGAAGCCGCGTGCGGTCTGGATGTAGCGCGGTGCGGACGGGCTGTCCTCGATCTTGGCGCGCAGTCGGTTCACTCCGGCGTCGACCAGCCGGATGTCATCCTGGCGGCCGAGCCCCCAGACGGATTCGAGTAGGTGCTCGCGGCTGAAGACCCGCCCGGGAGCGGCGGCCAGTTCCAGCAGCAGCCGCAGGTCGCCGGGTGCCAGCAGCAGTGGGGCACCGCGCTTGGTGACGGTCAGCGCCGCCCGGTCGATGACCAGGTCGCCGTGGATCTCGCGCTCCGCTTCGGGGCCGGGGCCGCCCGCGCGGCGCAGCACGGCCCGGATGCGGGCGTCCAGCACCCGGGACTGGGCGGGCTTGACCACGTAGTCATCGGCCCCGGCCTCCAGGCCGAGGACGGTGTCGACGTCGTCGCCGAGTGCGGTCAGCATGATCACCGGGGTGGATCCGGCCCGGCGCAGCCGCCGGCAGACCTCGAAGCCGTCGATGCCGGGCAGCATCAGGTCCAGCACCACGATCTCCGGCGGTTCGGCGTGGGCACGCTCCAGCCCCTCCTCGCCGGAGGCGGCGGCGCGCACCTCGTGGCCCTGGCGGCGCAGGCCCAGCGTGAGCGCCTCCCGCACCGAGTCGTCGTCCTCGATCAGCAGTACCCGTGACATGCCAGCCAGTATCGGCCCTCCACCTGCGGAAACACGGCCGTGGCGCGGCGTCGCCACGCGTTGTTGCGAAACGCTCATACGCGGCTCACAGGCCCCGCAACCGCGTGGCGGACGGTGGGGACACACCGTCCCGGGATGTCGCCGGGCCCACCGAGCCACCGCAGGAGGAGCACCGTGCGCCAGCACCGCGAACCGAAGCCGTCCGACCCCACCCCGCCGAGCTGGTATCCCGGGGTCGGCCGGACGCCCCAGCCCTCCCGCCGGCGCACCGCTGCGCTGCGGACCGCGGTGCTGGGCGCGGCGGCGCTGACGCTGGTGGGCGCCGCCGGGGCGCTGATGAAGGCACCCGAGCGGCTCGCTCAGCCCGCCGGCTCTCCGGCCGCCGCCGCTTCCCCCGCCTCCGCCTCCGCCGCCACGGCCACGGCCCCGGACCCGACACTGCCCGCGCCGGTGGTCGACATGAGCATCTCCCGCCAGTCCGAGGACCCGGGCAAGACCGTCAACCTCACCATCGACGACGGCCCCGACCCGCAGTGGACCCCACGCATCCTCGACGTCCTCGCCCGCAACGACGCCAAGGCCGTCTTCTGCATGCTCGGCCCCAACGCCCAGGCCCACCCCGACCTCGCCAAGCAGGTCGTCGCCGCCGGCCACCGCCTGTGCGACCACAGCGTCAGCCACGACACCGCCATGGACCACAAGGACGCCGCGTACCAGGAGAGGGAGATCGTCGACGGCCTGACGATGATCCAGGACGCCACCGGCGGCGCCCCCGTCCCCTACTACCGGGCCCCGGGCGGCGCCTTCACCCCCGAGAGCCGCCAGATCGCCGCCGCTCACGGCATGCGCCCCCTGGGCTGGAACGCCGACACCCGCGACTTCGAACGCCCCGGCGTCGACAAGATCGTCGAGACCGCCAAGGCCCAGCTGCGCATCGGCCCCACCATCCTCCTCCACGACGGCGGCGGCAACCGCGCCCAGACCCTCGCCGCCCTGGAACAGCTCCTGCCGTGGTTCAAGGACAACGGCTACACCTTCAGCTTTCCCAAGCGGTGACGGCCCGTCGACGGTGCTCGGCCGTAGTTCGATCGGGTTCGCACTGTTGTTTCCGCTGCTCGCGGTAACGCATGGTGGATCAATCGGATACGGGCTGCCCGCGGCCCTGTTGTCTCATGGAGCCGCGCGGGCGGCGGTTGCCTGCCAGGGGAGGACGCGGATGATCAGGGTTCTGTTGGCCGAGGACATGACCATGGTGCGCAGCGCGCTGATGGCGCTCCTCGCGTACGAGGACGATCTGGAGGTCGTCGCGGACGTCGAACGCGGCGACCTGGTGGTGCCGACGGCGCTGCGGGTCCGGCCGGACGTGGCGGTGCTCGACATCGACATGCCCGGTCTGGACGGGCTCCGGGCCGCGGCCGAGTTGCGCGACAGGCTCCCGACGTGCGGGACGCTCATCCTGACCGGGCTGGCGAGACCCGCGCATCTGCGCAGTGCGATGTCCGTTCACGTGCTCGGGTTCCTCGGCAAGGACGCCCCGGCCCAGGAACTGGCCGCGGCGATCAGAAAGGTGGCCGCAGGCGAGCGCGCCATCGACCCGGAGCTGGCGCTCGCCGCCCTCGGGGCGCGCGAGAACCCGCTGACGCCGAGGGAGTTGGACACCCTGCGCCTGGCCGCGGAAGGTGCCTCCGTCACGGAGATCGCCGCCCGGCTGTTCATTTCGGCGGGAACCGCCCGCAACCACCTGGCCGCCGCGGTGACCAAGGCCGGGGGACGCAGCCGGGTGGACGCCATCCGGATCGCCGGGGAGATGGGCTGGCTCTCCGTGGGCCCTCGCCCCTGATGGGGCCCTGGCACCGGCGGGTCGCTGCTGGTGGTCCGGACGTAGCGGGCGAACCACCGGAAGTCCGGAAAGCCGGACCGGAAGCTTTGTCGGTTGAATTCCGAAGGTCGGCGTCCGATTGTTTCGCACAGTTGCGATCTCGACATTCGGGTGGCCTTTCGGTTGCTGGGTAATTCATGAGATGACCCATGCGATTCGCATGGATGTGTCCATGGGTTGTCCACGTCCAGACCCTCCCGGACGGGCCGCCCAGCAGACTTGGCGGCCTGTTGACCTGGGGAGAAGCCTCCGGGGCCGCCGCCCCGAGCGCTGTTGGGGCGCCGCCGGCGGTCCGGGCGGGCGATGTGGATCTGGCTAGGCTCGCGGTAAACGAGGGCAGGGCGCCACATCGAGGAGGGGATTCCCGTTTTCTCTCGGACTGCGGATTCCGGTGATCCGGAACAGGCCCATTCCGCTTCGGAGCCGGACCTGGCGGTGCGGCTCGACGGGGTGAGCAAGGTGTACGGGCGCGGGGCGGGGGCCGTGCACGCCCTGCGCGAGGTGTCGATGGAATTCCGGCGGGGCGGGTTCACCGCGGTGATGGGGCCCTCGGGGTCCGGGAAGAGCACGTTCCTGCACTGCGCCGCCGGGCTCGACCGTCCGACCTCCGGTCAGGTCCGGCTGGCCGGCGTGGAGCTGGGGTCGCTCGGCGACACCGAGCTGACCGTCCTGCGCCGGCAGCGGATCGGCTTCGTCTTCCAGTCCTTCAACCTCCTGCCCTCCCTGACGGTCGAGCAGAACGTCACGCTGCCGCTGCGACTGGCCCGGCGCCGGGCGGACCGGGCCTGGCTGGGGGAGATCCTCGACCGCACCGGCCTCGCCGACCGGGTGCGGCACCTGCCCACCCAGCTGTCGGGCGGTCAGCAGCAGCGGGTGGCGATCGCCCGGGCCCTGGTGACGCGACCCGAGGTCGTCTTCGCGGACGAGCCCACGGGCGCCCTGGACAGCACCACCGGTACGGAGGTCCTGCGGCTGCTGCGGCACGTCGTTGACGGACTGGGGCAGACCGTGATCATGGTGACGCACGACCCGGTCGCCGCCTCCTACGCGGACCAGGTGTTCTTCCTGGCGGACGGCTCCTTCGCCGAGGCACTCGCCAGCCCCTCGCCCGAGCAGGTCGCGGACCGGATGACCCACCTGGGAAGGCGCTGAACGGCATGCTCCTACTGGCCTGGCAGACGGTGCGCGCCCGCAAGGCGGGCTTCGCGGGTGCTTTCACCGCGCTGTCGTTCGCCCTCGTCCTGACCGCCGCGTGCGGTGTCCTGCTGGAGTCCGCCCTGCGTGCGGGCACCCCCACCGAACGCTACGCGGCGGCCCCGGTCGTGATCAGTGGCTCGACCCGGATGGCCGACGTCGACCCGCTGATCGGAAAGCTGGCCGCACTGCCCGGCGCCGGGACCGTCGCCCCGGAGGTCTCCTTCCCCGCCGCCGTGATCACCGGATCGGGGCAGGTCCTCTCCGGCCCGCAGGGCGGCGCGTCCCTCGGGCACTCCTGGGCCAGCGCCGTCCTCGCCCCCTTCCGTCTGGCCTCCGGCCACCCGCCGACCGGCCCCGACGAGGTGGTCCTCGACGAGGCGACGGCCGCGCGCGGCGGGCTCCGGCCCGGCGACACCGTGCGGCTGGCCACCACCACCGCCCCCCGTGCCTACACGGTGTCCGGACTGGCCGCACCCCCACGGGAGTTGACCCGTCAGGCCGCCCTCTTCCTCAGCCCCGACCAGGCGGCCCGGCTCGCGGGCACCACCAAGGGCGCGGACGCGATCGGCATCACGGCACGGGACGGAGCCGATCCGCAGGCGCTGGCCGCGCAGGTCGAACAGGTCCTCGCCACGGCTTTCCCGGCCACCGGGACGGAGCTCTGGTCCGGGCCCGAGGTGAGCACCGGCGACCAGCGGGGCGAACGGGAGTTCTCGGGCACACCCGGGCCCGGGGACGGCCTGGCCTCGCTCGCCGGGACCGTCGGCATCCTGTCCCTGTTCATCTCGGTGTTCGTGGTGGCGGGAGCGCTCGCGTTCACCGTCCAGCAACGACTGCGGGAGATGGCCCTGCTGCGAGCGGTGGGCGCCACGCCGGGACAGGTGCGGCGGATGATCGCGATGGAGACGCTGGTCCTGACCCTCGGCGCCGCGCTGGTCGGATGCCCGGTCGGGGTCGGCGTCGCCTCGCTGCTCCGCGGCGTACTCGTCGACCGCGGTGTGGTCCGCTCCGACGTCCCGCTCCACGTCGGGCCCACCGCACTGCTGACCGTCGTCGGCGGGGTCGTCGTCACCGCGCAACTCGCCGTGTGGGCCTCGGCGCGCCGGGCGTCCCGGGTCGAACCGACCCAGGCCCTGCGCGAGTCCGCTGCGCCCGCGCCGCGGATCGGCTGGGTGCGGACGGTGCTCGGGGCCGGGACGCTCGCCGCGTGCGCCGTGGTGCTGGTGTCCTCCACGGGCAGCCGGAGCGGGGCGGGCACGGCCGAGAGCATGGTCCTGCTGCTGCTCCTGGGGGTGGCGCTGCTCGGACCGGTGATCGGGCGGGTCGCCGGTGTGGTGATCGGTGGACCAGTGGGCAGGCTCTTCCCCGTGGCGGGGTTCCTCGCGTCCGCGGCCCTGCGCGCCCAGCCCCGCCGCTTCGCCGCCGCCGTCACCCCGCTGGTGCTGGCGGTGGCCTTCACCGGCACGGTGCTGTTCGTCCCCGGCGTCAAGGCCCAGGCCGCCGGAGTCGAGGACGGCCGAAGGCTGCGGGCCGACCACGTGGTCCAGGCCGACGGTGTCGGGCTCCCGCCGGACTTCGCCGCCGCGGCCCGCCGACTGCCCGGCGTCAAAGCGGTCAGCGGGGTCGTACCCGCCATGACCATGGTGTCCAACGCATCGCCCGGCACCACCGGCTCGCGGGGCGTCAGCGCCCGGGTGGTCGATTCCACCGACCTGTCCGAGCTGCTCGATCCCGGGGTCACCGCGGGCTCGCTGGACCAACTGCGCGGGGACGCCGTCGCGCTGGGGCAGCGCTCCGCCTCCGGACTCGGCGCGGGCGTCGGCGCCAAGCTCCGGATCGGCTGGACGGACGGCGGCGAGAGCACCGCCACGGTGGTCGCCGTCTACGACCGCGACCTGGGGTTCGCCGACGCCCTCATCCCCACCGAGTTCGCCGCCGCGCACACACCGAACCCCCTCGCGCCGACGGTCCTGGTCCGCTCCGCCCCCGACGCCGACCCCCAGCAGGTCGGCCGGGAGCTCCAGAGCCTCACCGTCGCCTACCCCATGGCCCGTACGAGCGACCGGGCCGCGTACGACGACGCCCGCAGGCACCGGCAGGAGTCGGCCACGGCCGTCGGCCGGCTGCTCCTCGGCATGATCAGCCTCTTCACCGCCATCGCCGTCGTCAACACCCTGGTGATGGCCACGACCGAGCGGTTGCGCGAGTTCGCCCTGCTGCGCCTGGTGGGCACCACCCGCCGTCAGATCCTGCGCATGATGGCCTGGGAGGGGGGCATCACGGTCGGCGTGGCCCTCGCCCTCGGCGCCGCGGTCACCGCCGCCGTCCTGGTGCCCGTCAGTCTCGCGCTCACCGGCTCGGCCTGGCCGTCCGTATCCGCGGCCTGGGCGGCCGCGGTGCTGGGCGGGGCGGCTCTGCTGGGTCTGGGCACCGTACTGCTGACCACCCGGCTGGCGCTGCGCAGGGAACCGGTCGAGGCCATGGGACTCCGGGAGTAGCGGGCGCCGTGCGGTCGTGGCCGTCGCCGCCGGGCGCCGCGCGGCCACGACCGCACGGTCAGCCGGCCCTGGACGTCGTCCTGGTCTGCGGGGCCGCGATGACCGCCGAGAGGTGGAACCAGCCGGTCTCGCCCTCCTCCGCGGTCAGCCGTCCCCCGACGGCGAGCAACCGTTCCGTGAGGTTGTCGATGCCCTGGCCGCCGCCCGGCTCCGCCGAGACGCCCTCCGCCAGGACGCCGTCGTTGGACACCACCAGGCGCACATCGCCGAGTTCGCCCCTGACGGCCCGGATCTCGCAGCGCCGTGCCGCGCTGTGCCGCAGCATGTTGGTGACGGCCTCCCGCGCCACCGTCGCCAGGACGGCGTCGTGCTCGGGCGGCAGGGCGCCGTAGGCCAGGTCGACCTCCACGCTGATGCCGGCCGCCCGCAACGCCGAGGCGGCGAAGCGGGTTTCCCGCGCCAGCGACATCTGGAGATCGCCGCTGGAGATCCAGCGGGTGTCGGACATCGCCTGCCTCACCATCGTCAGCACCTCGGAGATCTCCGCCCGGGCGCGCTGAGGGTCCTCCAGTACGGTCCGTTCGGCGAGCTGGCACTTCAGTGCCGCCACGGAGAGGCTGTAGCCGAGCAGGTCGTGCAGGTCCCGCGAGAAGCGCAGCCGCTCCTGGTCCACGGCGCGCTCCGCCAACTCGGTGCGGGCCGCCCGCAACTCCGCTGTCATGTCGGCCAGTCGGGCCACGCCGTAGACGACGATTCCGCCCGCGGCCGTGGAGACGCTCGCGTTGAGGCACTGCCCGGCGTTGTCGCCCAGCGCCGCGTAGATCGGGTACTGGCCCGCCACCAGCAGGGTGAAGAGGATCCAGGACCTGGGCGCGGCGACGGTCAGCAGTATCGATCCGGCGAACGACCCGGGGATGCCGACCCACGCTCCGCCGAAGACCAGGAACGGCAGGTAGGTGATCACTCCGTGGGCGAGCAGGCTCCACGGCCACCACGGCCGTCTGTGGCGCCACGGGCCGGCGTGCAGGAGCTGGAAGCCGAGCAGAACCAAGAGGACCACGACGGCGGCCAGTTGGTACGAGAAGCCGTCGCGGTTGCGGATGGTGGCCACGACCGAGGCGGTGAAGAAGCCGAGGGTCACCATGACCACGATGGCCTTGGCGAGGCGGGACAGGGGATCCCTTGCGGGTGCCTGTCCGTCCGACGAATCCGAGTAGCGATCGTCGCCCCGTCGGTACACACCGTGACCCAATGAGAGCTCCCGAAAAGCGACTTGACCCGCCAGGGGCGCACGGGAGGCCCGTCGTCCACCTCAAGGCCCCCCGTACTTCCGACCGTGAGCATAGTTCCCGTCGAAAACCGACCGTCAACATCCGTCCCCTGACTGAGAATCCGAGGCACACCGCCAGTTGCTCCTGCCAACTCGCCCTGGGAGGGGCGTGCGGAAGGGGTGCGGAGGAGGGTGTGGGAACGGTAAGAGGCGGAACTGTCCGTCCACGTCCACCGTCCAAGCAGTGACGGAATCCCGGCCCGGTCTGAACGCCGGGAGGAGCGCGGAGGGGACCAGTGCAGCCAGGTGGTGCCGAACTGAACGTCGGATTCCCGGGCGGAAGCCGAGGCGGTGTGCCGGCTGTGCCGCCCGCCCGGTGGCCCGGCCCGACGCCGGCGGTCGATCAGCTCGACGCCGCCGAGCGCTGCGAGACACTGCTGCAGGACACCCTGGACGCCGTCCGGCCGGCGCCGGTCTGGCAGGGGGCGGCGCCCAGAGCGGGCGCGCGGCTGCCGTTGCCGGGGCGGGACCCGGACCTGCGCTGGTACGTCACCCGGGGGCGGGACATCCTCACCATCGTCTCGGCGGTCCGGCGGCCGGCACTGGTGGAGGCGGTCGAGCGGCACTGGCGGCAGCGCGGCTGGACGATCACTTCGCTGAACGCCGGCCGGAGCCGCCCCGGAGTCGCCGCCGCCACCCTGGACGGTTATCAACTGGCTCTGACGTTCGGCGAGTTGGGAGAGGCCGGGCTGACCGCGAGCTCGCCCGGGGTGGCCCGCTCGGAGCGGTTGCCGGCACTGCAGGGCGCCGGTGGTCGTGGCCCGGCGCCGCTGCCGAACGTGTGCTGCCCGTACTGGAGCGCGATGGTCTAGCCGGGCCCTGTCCGGCTGCGGAAGAAACCGGAAGAGTCGGAAGAACCGGAAGGTGCTGGGGGCGGCTGAGGGGCGCGGACGCAGGGGAGGCGCGGAGCGAGTCCCCCCGGACTCGCTCCGCACCGCCTCGTTGCGCGGCTTCGCGTTGCCGCTCCCCCCGACTCCCCGGCAGCCCCGCCGTTCCCCCCTGGCAGCACCCTCCGGCGAGAGCGGTCCGCACAGGCCCCGGCGAGCCCCCACCCCCGGGGACGTCGTGGTATCACGCTAACAAACCGCGTGGTTGGTTTGTCAATAGTGAGATCCACGAAAAATCCACAAACGTGATGGTCGGCCCGTAAGGTCCCGCCAAGCGTTGGACCAGCGGATTGAGGTCCGGCAGGACGCCCGGCGGCCGTTCGGCGGGCGCGCGACGGACTCCGGTACGGGCGGCGGACCGGGCGCGGGCCGTGCTGGAATCCGACATTCCGAGCATCATGGCAGCACGCAGTGACACCGCGCGAGCGCTGAGCGCAGCGGATGCGTCCGGCGGTGCTCCGGCAGGCTGACACGGAGTGAGTCCACCGGCGGGCCGGGCCGGTCGTACGTGAGGGCCCGTCAGCGCAGCAGCCGGCGCTCCTTGGCCACGGCCACCGCGCCGGCCCGGGTGTCCACCCCCAACTTGTCGTAGATCCGGCCGAGATGGGTCTTCACGGTGGCCTCGCTGATGAACAGCGCCCGGGCGATCTCCCGATTGCCCAGCCCCTGCCCCAGCTGCGCGAGGATGTCCTGCTCGCGCTCGGTGAGCTGCGGCGCGGGCGCCCGCATCTGCGCCATCACCCGGGAGGCGACCGGCGGCGAGAGCACCGTGCGGCCCCGCGCGGCGGCGTGCACGGCGGCGAACAGTTCCTCCGGCCGCTCGGCCTTCAGCAGGTAGCCGGTGGCGCCCGCGGCGATCGCCCGGGTGATGTCGGCGTCGGTGTCGTAGGTGGTGAGCACGAGCACGTGCGGGCCGCCCGGGGCGGCGGTGATCCGCCGGGTGGCCTCCACCCCGTCGATGCCGTCGCCGAGTTGGAGGTCCATCAACACCACCTGCGGCGCCAGCCCGGCGGCCAGCGCGACCGCCTCCTCCCCGGTGCTCGCCTCGCCGACCACCTCGATGTCGCCCGCGCTGGCGAGCAGCGCCAGCAGGCCGGCCCGGACCACCGCGTGGTCGTCGCAGACCAGCAGCCGGACGGGGGCGGGTCCGGTTCGTTCGCTCATCGGTGCTCCAGGGGGATCGCGGCGGAGACGACGGTGCCCTCGCCGGGGGTGCTCTCCACGGTCAGGGTGCCACCGAACTGCCGCAGCCGGGCGCGCATCGCGGGCAGCCCGTACCCGCGGCCGCCGGCCGCCCCGACCGCGCCCGGGTCGAAGCCCCGCCCGTCGTCGGCGACGTCCAGGACGGCCTGGTCGCCGAGGTAGGACAGGGTGATCGCCGCGGCCGACGCACCGGCGTGCTCCCGGACGTTGGCCAGCGCGCCCTGGGCGATCCGCAGCAGCGCGGACTGCGCGGCGGCGGGCAGCGGGACGGGCGTGCCGTCCAGGTGGAAGCGGACCGGCAGACCGCTCTCGGCGGCCTCCCGTCCGGCGAGCGCGCGCAGCGCCTGGTCGAGCGGACGGCCGTCGGCGAGTTCGGCCGGCGCGAGGTCGTGGACGAAGCGGCGGGCCTCGGCGAGGTTGCGGGCCGCCACCTCGGCGGCGGTCCGGACGTGGGTGCGGGCGGTCGTCGGCTCGGTGTCCCAGGTGCGCTCGGCGGCCTGCAGCAGCATCTGCTGGCTGGACAGCCCCTGGGCCAGGGTGTCGTGGATCTCCATGGCCAGCCGCTCGCGCTCCGCGTGGGTGCCCTCCCGCCGTTCGGTGGCGGCGAGTTCGCGCCGGGTGCGGACCAGGTCGGTGATCAGGGCGCGCTGCCGGGCGTCCTGCCGGTCCATGAACAGGAACACGCCGGTGGCGAGCGCGGCCACCGCGAACGGCAGCAGGACGAGGGTGGCGTCCGCCCCGCCGGCCAGCCGGAGCTCGGCGATCACCACCAGCAGTGTCAGGGCCGCTACGAGCGGGATCGCCGCCCGCGCGGTGAGCGTGCGCAGCGCGGTGTAGACCAGCGGGACGGCGCACCAGGCGAAGCTCGGCGCGAGCAGCACCAGCACCACCCAGAGCGCGACCACCAGCGCCAGCGGCCACCGGCGCCGCCGCGGAACCCGGTTGCCGGGCGCGGCTTCAGCCCCGGGCGCGGCTTCAGCCCCGGGCGCGGTTGCGGTCGCTGGTGACGGTGAGGGTGACGGTGACGGTGACGGGCGGCGGTGCGCGAGCCAGGAGCCGGCCGGCTGGGCGAGGGCGAGAGCGGTGCTCAGCCCGATCACCCAGGGGATCCGGGGGTTGCCGGGGTGGTGGGTGAGGTAGCGGCTGAGCGAGGCGGCGAGCAGCAGCAGGAAGGCGGAGTCGAGCAGCACCGCCAGGCGGCCCGCGTCCGGGTCGCCGGCGTCGTGACCGGCGGCGGGGCGGGGCTGCTGCACGGGTGGCTCCTGGTTGGACGGGCGATCGGCACCTGGGCGCCTCGGCGGGAGATCGGCACCCGGACGGGCACCGGCCGCCTCGACGGCGTTCCCGGTGCGCTCGGCGTTCCCGGTCCGCCCCGGCGCACCGACCTGCACCGACCTGCACCGATCCCTCGATGGTGGCCCGGTCGGCCCGGTCCCGCATCAGCCGATCGGTTGACGGGGCTGTCCTCCATCATGCCCGCGCGGTCGCGCCGGAGCGCCGATGTGGCGGGCCCCGCCCCGGCCGGAGGATCGAGGTGGAGCCGGGCGGACCCCCTGCCGCCCGGCGGCCCCGATCCCGTTCGCCGATCCGCTGAGGAGCTGGACCATGAAGAAGATCTCCGTGCGCACCCGGGTGCTGACCGGCACCCTCGCCGCCGCCGCGCTCGCCGCCACCGTGGGCGCCGTCTCGGCCAGCGCCGAGACCTCCGAGACCCCGGCCGCGCCGGCCGCGGTGAAGGTCGACGCCCAGAACAGGAACCTCGCCCAGAGCACCGGCCTGACCATCGACGCCGCGACCCGCGCCGCCCAGGCCACCCTGGACGCGGCGGCCAAGGCCGGCCAGCGCGTCTCGGTCGCGGTCGTCGACCGGGACGGCGTCACCCGGGTGCTGCTCAAGGGCGACGGCGCCGGCCCGCAGTCCCCGGAGTCGGCGCAGCGCAAGGCGTTCACGGCGGTCTCCTGGAACGCGCCGACCTCGGAGCTGACCAGGCGACTGGCCCAGGCCCCGACCCTCAAGGACATCCCGGGCACGCTGTTCCTGGCGGGCGGCGCCCCGGTGCAGTCCAAGGGCGCCCCGGTCGCGGCGATCGGTGTCGCGGGTGCGCCGAGCGGCGACCTGGACGAGCAGTTCGCGCAGGCGGGTGTCGCCGCACTGGCGAAGTGACCCCTGGCCGGTTGCCCGTCCCCTGATGCGCGGGGCGGGCCGACCGGCCAGGATGGGCGGTATGCCGACGATGACCGATGACCAGTGGCGGGCGTTCCTCTCCGAGGGCACCCGCACCGCCAAGCTCGCCACCACCCGGGCCGACGGCCGCCCGCACGTCGCGCCGGTCTGGTTCCTGCTGGACGGCGACGAGCTCGTCTTCAACACCGGTGCGGGCACCGTCAAGGGCCGGACCCTGGCCCGCGACGGTCGGGTGATGATCTGCGTGGACGACGACCGGCCGCCCTTCGCGTACGTTCTCGTGCAGGGCACCGCCCGGCTGAGCGAGGACCTGTCCGAGGTGCGCGCCTGGGCGACCCGGATCGCCGCCCGGTACATGGGGGAGGACGTCGCGGAGCAGTACGGGGCCCGGAACGGCGTGCCGGGGGAACTGCTCGTTCGGGTGAAGATCGAGAAGGTCTCCGCAGAACACGGGGTGGCCCTCTGAAAAGCCGGTGCCGCTGTCAGTGGTGCATGGCAGGCTTCCCGGTATGACGGCGTGGACCCTCAACGACATCGAACGTGCGATCCGCTCCTCCTGGGGTGTCGACACCTGTGCGCCCGAGGATCTGGCCCACTGGCGTCCCGACAATCCCGCCCGCGGCCAGTGCGGGGTGACGGCGATGGTGGTGCACGACCTGCTCGGCGGTGAGCTGATGATGGGCGAGGTGCACGTCGGCGGGATCCGGACGGATCTGCACTGGTGGAACCGCTTCGCCACCGGCATCGAGATCGACCTCACCCGCGAGCAGTTCGGGCCGGACGAACTGGTGAGCCCCGGCCGTCCGGTCGCCCGCCCGGCCCGCCCCGGTCGGCTCCAGGCCCAGTACGAGCTGCTGAGCCACCGGGTGGTCACCGAACTGGAACGCGGCCGCGTCCGGTTGCCGGAGCGCGCCTGCGCGTGAGTCCGTCCGGTACGCGGGAGGGCAGCCCTTCCTGACGTACAGTCATCCGCAGTGCGGTGACGGTGACGGCGACGGGAGTGCGCGATGGCCGGGGCGACGATCGGGTTCGTGGGGCTGGGTTCGATGGGGCGGGGCATGGCCGGCAGCCTGCTGCGGGCCGGTCACGCCGTCCGGGTCTGGAACCGCTCGCCCGAGCCGGTGGCCGCTCTGGTGGCCGAAGGCGCCGAGGCGGCCGGCACGCTCGCCGAGGTGTACGCCGCCGACACCGTGGTCTCCATGCTCGCCAACGACGAGGCGGTCGAACGGCTGCTGCTCGACCCCGCCCTGCTCGCGGGCGCCGCGACGACCCTGCACGTCAACATGGCCAGCATCTCCGTCGGGCTGGCCGAGCGCGCCGAGGCACTGCACGCCGAGCACGGCATCGGCTACCTCGCCGCCCCGGTCCTCGGCCGTCCGCCGGTCGCGGCGGCCGGCCGGTTGAACATCCTGACCGCCGGCGCGCCGGAGCTGCTGGCCCGCGCGGAGCCGCTGTTCGCCGCGATGGGGGAGCGCACCTGGCACTTCGGTGCGCTCCCGCGACAGGCCAACACCGCCAAGATCAGCACCAACTTCCTGCTGGCCTGCGCGATCGAGTCGATGGCCGAGGCGTGCAGCCTGGCCGAGGCCCACGGCGTCCGGCCGACCGACCTGGTCGAGATGTTCGCCGGCACGCTGTTTCCGGGGCCGGTGTACTCCGGCTACGGCGCGATGGTCGCCGAACGCCGCTACGAGCCGGCCGGGTTCAGGCTGCCACTGGGCCTCAAGGACGTCGGCCTGGCCCTGGAGGCCGGGGCCGCGCGGAACGTCCCGCTCCCGTTCGCCGGCATCCTGCGGGACGCCTTCCTGGACGCGCTGGCCCACGGCGACGCGGACAAGGACTGGGCGGCGGTCGCGGCCGTCGCCCGGCGCCGGGCCGGCCTGCCCGAGTGAACTCCCGGGCGCCAGAAGCGGAATAACCAGGGCGCGGGGGGTGCTCGCACCTGCATCCGCACCACCGACCGGGGGAGTTCCGATGGCCGACCAGCCGACGGGCGCCGAGACGCCGCGCGCCTTCCTGTTCCTCGACGCCAGTGCGCGCGCCGGCGGCAACTCCGAGCAACTCGCCCGGCTGGCCGTCGAGGCGAGCCTGCCGGCCGGGTCGGAGCAGCGCTGGCTGCGGCTGAGCGAGCACCCGCTGCCGCCCTTCGAGGACCTGCGGCACGTCGAGGGCGGCCGCTACCCCGAGCCGGTCGGTCACGAACGGACGTTGCTGGACGCCACGTTGGCGGCCACCGACCTGGTCTTCGTCGCACCGCTGTACTGGTACTCGCTGCCGACCAGCGCGAAGCTCTACCTCGACCACTGGTCGTCCTGGCTCCGGCAGCCCGGGGTGGCCTTCCGGGCCCGGATGCGCGGCGGCACCATCTGGGGCGTCACGGCCCTCGCCACCGAGGACGACAAGGCCGAACCGCTGATCGGCACGCTCCGGCTGACGGCCGAGTACATGGGGATGCGCTGGGGCGGCGCGCTGCTCGGCAACGGCACCCGCCCCGGGGACGTGCTGCGTGACGAGCGGGCGCTGATCGCGGCCAAGTCCTTCTTCGCGGGCTGAGCCCGCGCACCCGTTCCGGCGGGCGCTCGCGCGGGCGCTCGCGCGGACGTTCGCACCGGCGCGCACAAGGCGTTCGCACCGACCCTCACAGGACATTCACCCGGTCATTCGCCGGACGTTCACACGACCGATCGCTTCACGCCACGCGAGGCGGTGCGATACGGTCCCCCGGGCGTGTACCCGTCACCCTCCGGTCATCTTTCGGTAAAGAGCAAAAGCCTTACCGCAGGACGGAATTGGGCGATTCGGGCACTCCCGTCCCGTGAGCGGTCCCCAGCGTGACACCCGCCTTCCGGAGTGGCCGGATCCTTCGGTAATCTCCGTCGGACTTTCAAGCTTCGCGAGGGGTCAGAGGCGTCCACGGCCGCCCGCCCCGCCGCGCCCCGGGCCTCGCCCGGACTCTTCCGTGAGGTCTCCCTTGTCCATACGTCGCAGTCTTGCCCTTGCCGGCGTCGCCGCGCTCGCGTCCTCGCTCGTGCTGTCCGGCGCCCAGGGCGCCACGGCCGTCGGCACCACCGGTTCCCCGTCCGCCGCCGCGCAGGCGGCCGGCAAGGCCTCCCACCAGAGCCTCGACCTCTCGGTGAACGGCGTGCCCGGCACCTTCATCGCCGGCGGCGACGCCCGCGACTTCACCTTCAAGATCGACAACTCGACGAAGCACGACTTCCTCTTCCTCCCGCTGCTCAAGTTCAAGAACAAGGCGGGCTCGCTCAAGGCGAAGGACCTCAAGGTCCAGTACCAGCTGCCCGGTGGCCAGTGGCAGACCGGTGCGGTCGCCGCCGACGGCGGCGAGGACAAGGACAAGTCCGTCCTCACCCTGCTCGGTGCCCTCGGCCCGGACGGCAACCCCACCGACGACGACCTGCTCGTCGTGAACCGCGGCAAGAGCTTCTCGATCAAGGTCCGGGTCTCCTTCACCTCGGAGGCGCCGCTCGGCCGGGCCGGCGTCGTCCCGGTGGTGTTCTCCGCCGAGCTCGACGACGAGAGCCACGAGCCGGTCGACGGGGGCCACCTCAGCTGCGACGGCGTCCGCGGCGCGGGCTTCGTGATCAAGGCGGGCGGCGGCGGCAAGCCGAGCCCGACCATCAGCCCGAGCCACACCGGCAAGCCCAGCCCGACCGCGAGCACCTCGCCGACCGCGAGCACCTCGCCGACGGCCTCCCACTCGGCGAGCGCGAGCGCGAGCGCGAGCACGTCGCCGACGGCCTCCGCCTCCACCTCGGCCACCCCCTCCACCTCGGCCACCCCGAGCGCCGAGCCGACCACGCCGCCGACCTCGGTCCCGCCGACCACCCCGACGACGGGCGAGCCGTCCGCCTCCGCCTCCGCCTCCGCCTCCGCGTCGACCTCGGCCCCGGCCCCGGCTGACGGCAACGGCGACACCGCCGGCCCGATCGACTTCCCGGTGGCCGTCCCGACCCTCACCCCGCCGCCGCTCACCCCGGCCGCCGTCACCAAGGCCAAGGCCGCCGCCGACAACGGCGACAAGGCCCTGGCCCAGACCGGTGGCGGTGACGACACCACCGCCATCGCCGTGGCCGGCGGCGCCGTGCTGCTCGCCGGTGTCGGCACCCTCGTGGTGCTGCGCCGCCGCAAGTCGGCCCAGCAGGGCTGACCGCGGCCGCAAGGCACGCTCCAGCCGCTACACCGAGGCGGTACCCGCCCGACAACCGCCCGCGCCGCCCGGCCGTCCGTTCGACGGACCTCCGGGCGGCGCGGGCGGGACACCTGCGTCACATAGGATGTCCGGCCGGAGGGGGGCGGAACCGGCGGGGAGAGGGACAGGTGCGGGGATCACGCACGGCACGGGCGGCCACCGACTACGAGTCGGCGACCGGGCGGATCGCGGGGCTGCCGCTGCGCAGACACCACGTTCTGCTGGTGGCCTGGACGGTGCTCTGGTTCTTCCTGGTCGAGCCCAGCGGCGGCTTCTCCTGGCACTACCTGCGCCAGGGCGAGCAGCTGCTCTTCAGCGACCACCCGGACGGCGGGCTGGCGCTCTACGCCCACCACCCGGAACTGCAGATCGGCCCGGTCAGCCTGGCCGTGGCCCGGCTCACGGCCCCGTTCTCGGCCCACACCGGCCAGCTGATCGCCGAGGCGGCGATGTCCGGGCTCGGCCTGGTGATGCTGGTCCTGATCGGTCGCACCGCCGCCCTGTACTACCTGGGCACCGGTACCAACCACCGCCGGCTCCAGCAGCGCCTGCTGATCGCCGGACTGGCGTTCATCCCGATGTGGGTCGAGGTCTCGGTCCGCTTCGCGCACCTGGACGACGTCCTGGCGCTGTTCTTCACCACCCTCGCCGTGCACGCCCTGGCCCGCGGCAAACCCACCATGGTCGGCGTCTACCTGGCGCTGGCGGTGGACTCCAAGCCCTGGGCGATCGCCTTCGCCCCGCTGATCCTGGCGCTGCCCAGGCCCGCCTGGCTGCGCAGCGCGATCTGGTTCGTCGCACTGGTGGCGATCGCCTGGCTGCCGTTCTACCTGGGCAATCTGGACACCCTGGCCGCGGCCAAGTTCACCATCCCCAACCAGCCGGCCTCCGCACTGCGCTGGTTCGGGGTGACCGACCCGGCCACCCCCTGGTGGGACCGCCCGACCCAGTTCGCCCTCGGCCTCGGCCTCGGCACCATCGCGGTCTGGCGCGGCCGCTGGCCGGCCGTGGTGCTGCTCGGCGCGGACGCGCGGATCCTGCTCGACCCGAGCGTGTACACCTACTACACGGCCTCGATCCTGCTCGGCACCCTGCTCTGGGACGCGGTCGGGCAGAAGCGGCTCGTCCCGTGGTGGAGCTGGATAGCGCTGGCCGCGCTGTACGGCGGGACGCTGTTCATCCCGTCCGACGCGGGCCGCGGCTTCGTCCGGCTGGCCTTCGTGGTGGTCTCCGCCGCGTACGTGCTGTTCTGGCCCACCCAGCAGACGCGCCGCCCGCGGACCCCGGCGGACGGCGAGGGGCGGCGCCGTTCCTCCCGGCGGCGCGAACGCGTCCTGACCGGCACCGGAGCCTGACCGGCACCGGAGCCTGACCGGCACCGGAGCCTGACCGGCGCAGGCGCGGGCGCGGGCGCGGGCGCGGGCACAGCGCCGGGCCCTCCCTCCCGAGGACGGCTTGACCCTCACGCGGCGTGAGAGCGGAGGCTGGTGGTCAGCACGAAGGGAGAACCCGGATGAGCAGCGAGGGCTACTCGGTCGGATCCGTGGCCAAGATCGCCAAGGTGACCGTCCGCACCCTGCACCACTACGACGAGATCGGCCTGTTGTCCCCCGCGGGCCGCACCCGGACCGGCTACCGCCGCTACCAGGACGCCGACCTCGACCGATTGCAGCAGATCCTCTTCTACCGCGAACTCGGGTTCCCCCTGGAAGAGATCGCGGCGATCCTGGACGACGACTCGGTCAGCCCGAGCGAGCACCTCCGGCGGCAGCACCGGCTTCTGACCGACCGGATCAGGCACCTCCAGGACCTCGCCACAGCCGTCGAACACGCCATGGAGGCACGAAGAATGGGCATTCAGCTGAGCCCGGAGGAGAAGTTCGAGATCTTCGGCGAGGGCTACCAGGAGGAGTGGGAGCAGGAGGCCGAGCAGCGCTGGGGCGACACCGCGGCCTGGGCCGAGTCGCAGCGCCGCACCGGCGGCTACGACAAGGCCGACTGGCAGCGGATCCAGGCGGAGATGGCCGACCTCAACACCCGCTTGGTCGAGGCGCTCACCGCCGGCGAACCCGCCGACGGCGCCGCCGCCGCGGACCTCGCCGAGGCGCACCGGCAGCACATCCGCCGGAACTTCTACGACTGCACGTTCACCGTCCACCGCGGCCTGGCCGGGCTGTACGTCTCGGACCCGAGGTGGACCACCACCTACGAGAACCTCGCCCCGGGCCTGGCGCAGTGGCTGCACGACGCCATCCTCGCCAACGCGGACCGGCACGAGAAGGCATGACAACAGCCTGATGCCGGGCCGCGTGGCCGAGGGGGCTACGCGACCCCGCGCCCGAAGGAGCGCCGGTAGGCGGTCGGGGAGGTGCGCATCACCCGGCCGAAGTGGTGGCGGAAGGTCGCGGCGCTCTCGAAGCCGACCGCCGCCGCGATCTCCTCCACCGTCCCCTCCGGTGACTCCAGCAACGGCAGGCTGGCCGCGATGCGCTGGGTGACGACCCAGCGCATCGGGCTGGTGCCGTTGCGGGCCGTGAAGTGCCGCAGGTACGAGCGGTCCGACATCCGGGCGGCGCGGGCCAGCAGCGAGATGGTCAGCGGGGACGCCAGGTGTCCCATCGCCCACTGCATGCTGCGGGCGACCCCGTCGTCCTCCTCGTCGACCGGGCGGACGGCGGCCTCGATGAACTGGGCCTGCCCGCCGTCCCGGTGCGGCGCCACCACGAAGCGGCGGGCCACGCTGTTGGCCACCTTGGCGCCGTGGTCGCGGCGGACCAGGTGCAGGCAGAGGTCGATCCCGGCGGCGCTGCCCGCGCTGGTGAGCACGTTCCCGTTGTCGACGTACAGCACGTCCGGGTTGACCCGCACGTCCGGGTGGCGCTGCTGGAGCAGGTCGGCGTACCGCCAGTGGGTGGTCGCCTCCCGCCCGTCCAGCAGTCCGGCGGCGGCCAGCGCGAAGGCGCCCGAGCAGATCGAGACGATCCGGGCGCCGCGCTCGTGTGCCGTCCGCAGCGCGGCGACCAGCCCGGGGGAGACCGCGCCGCCGAACGCGTTCGGCACCCCGGGGACCACCACCGTGTCGGCCGCGGCCAGGTCGTCCAGCCCGTGCCGGGCGGTCAGCGCGAACCCGCCCACCGCGTCCAGCGCCGTCCCGGGCCGGTCGGCGCACACCTTCAGCCCGTACCAGGGCGCTGCCAGCAGGCCGCCCAGTTCGGGCCGGGCCAGGCCGAACACCTCCACCACCACGCCGAGCTCGAAGGGCGCCATGCCCGCGAAGGCGTACACCGCGACGTGGTGCACCGGTTCCGGGCGGGGGCCGATGACGACGGGCACCGGGCCCGGCCCGGTGTCGACCGGGCCCTCGACGTGCTGCTCGGCCATGCGGACCCCCTGCTGACGGGTGGCGGGATGGCGGTGAGTGTAGCCGTTTCGGCCGCCCGGGAATCTTCCTCGGATCCACCTGCAACCTCCACCCCGGTCACACGTCCATTGGTACGGGGGCGGAGAGAGGCGGGCCGAGGGTGGCTGTCAGGATCTCCCCGATCACGATCTTGATCAGGAGTCCTGACGGTCCGGCGAGAGCCGCCACCGTCCCGGGGGAAAGCGGAAACGCGCATGTCCATGGCCATCGGGCCGATCGCCGGGCCGACGAGGGGGCGCGGTTTCTCCGTTCGCGCAGTGGTCGCCGTGCTGTTCGGCGCGCAGGAGGCCGGCGAGGTGTCCGCCGGCCCGGGCGACGAGCAGTCGGTACAGCGCCGCTCCGGCTTCCGGCTGCTGCGCGGCGGGCGCAGGCCCGCGGAGGACCGGCCCACCCTGACCGACCTGTACCACGCCCACCGGCTGGGCCTGGTGCGGATGGCCGTCCTCCTGGTCGACCACCAGGACCTGGCCGAGGACGTCGTCCAGGAGGCCTTCACCCAGCTCTACCAGCGGTACGGCGAGCACCTGGACGACCTGGACAACGCGCTCGGCTACCTGCGCACCGCGGTGGTCAACGGCGCCCGGTCGATGCTGCGCCGCCGGAAGACCGCCCGCGAGTACGTCCCGCCGCACGAGCCCGACGCCGCCTCCGCGGAGGACCACGCGGTGCTCAACGACGAGCACCGGAGGGTGCTCGCGGCCATGCAGGAGCTGACCCCCCGCCAGCGCGAGGTGCTGGTGCTGCGCTACTGGTCCGACCTGTCGGAGGCGCAGATCGCCGAGACCCTGGGGCTGTCCCGGGGTGCCGTGAAGTCCACCGCCAGCCGGGCCCTGGACGCCTTGGAAAAGCATCTGGAGAAGGTTCGATGACCGACAAGCTCCCCGGCCGCGAGAGCGGAGGCCGAGACGGTGACGGGCCGGCCGAGACGGCGACCGAACGGCTGCTGCGCGAGGCGATGGACGCCCGCGCCTCGCTGATCACCGCGCGCACCCTGCGCCCGGCGCGATCTCCGCGCGGCCGGGTGCGGCGGTTGCGCCCGGTCTACCTGACCGCCGTGCCGGTCTTCGCGCTGGCCGCTTCGCTGGCGATCGGCCTGCTCACCTTCCACGGCGACCCGCTGGCCAAGCAGGACGTCCCCCCACCGGCCGCCACCATGACGACCTCGCCGAGCCCGTCCCCCGAGCCGACCGCCGCCCCGACCCCCACGGCCACCTCGCCGGACACCGGCAGCCCCGCCGCCGACCCGGGGACCGTCGCCCCCCTCTCCGACCCGACGTCGGCCGGCACCCGGACGACGGCGCCGCCCACCACCCCCGCCACCACCCCGGCCACCACCGCGCCGGCCGGGACGACGTACCCCTTCCGGGGCGCCAGGTTCAAGATCCCGCCAGGCTGGCGGGCCGTCAATCCCGATCCGTCCGCGAACAGCCTCTGCATCCTGAGCCCGAGTGCTCCGCAGGACGCCTCGGCCGGGGACTGCCTGCCGCACGGCGTGCTTCTGACGGTCACGGACCAGGAGCCGCAGGTCTGGCCGGGGCCGTCCTACCTGGATTCCGACACCGGATGGTCCCCGCAGCCCTGGTGCCCGGCGTGGGCCTACTCCCCCACGCTCACCAGGAACGGACAGATCGACAGTGTCGGCCCGACCAAGAGCACACCCACGGTTGCAGGCCGTGCGGCACGCAAGTCGCAGTGGCAGATCAACTGCGGCGGCGACGCCTTCACGGCCCAGATGTGGGCCCTGCCGAAGGACTTCGTGTCCGTCTCGGCGATCGGCCTCAAGGCCGACTACCAGCCCGGACTGATGACGATCGTCAACACCCTCGACCTGAGCGGCCGCCAGACGCCGCCCACGGAGGCCAACCGGAACGACATCACGGTCGCTTTCGACGGCCTGGCGGCCGGTCAGCAGCTGACGGCGGGGAGCTCGGTCGTCACCTTCTCGGTGACCTTCCGGAACACCAGCCAGAACACCTACGGCCAGTTGCAGCCACTGGTCGTCACGGAGCCCTACCCGGGTTCGCCGCCGGTGCAGGTCGTGCAGGCGCCCAACGACGGCAAGCTGGAGCGTCAGGACGGCGACACCTGGAGGCCGGTGTCGATGGGGCCGGGCAGCGACATGGGCTACGCGGTGGCGGACCAGGCGTCGTTCTTCTCCCTGGCCCCGGGGCAGACCAGGAAGGTCACCTACCGGCTGACCCTGGGCGCCGGGAACGGCCCGGGGGACATGCCGGTCTCGGCGCAGGTGACGCTTCCGTACAACGGAAGCAAGCTGACCGTGCTCGGCGACAAGAAGATCTCCGTCAAGGTCACCAAGTGACACGGGGGCCCGGCCTCCCCACCACGGGGAGGCCGGGCCCTCGGTGCGTGGCTCAGGCCAGCGAGGCCATCCAGGCCTCGACCTCGTCGGCGCGGCGCGGCAGGCCGGCCGAGAGGTTCTCGTTGCCGTCGGCGGTGACCAGGATGTCGTCCTCGATCCGGACGCCGATGCCGCGGTACTCCTGCGGCACGGTCAGGTCGTCCTGCTGGAAGTACAGGCCGGGCTCGACGGTGAGGACCATGCCGGGCACCAGCAGTGCGTCGGCGTGCTCCTCGCGGCGCGAGTGGGCGCAGTCGTGGACGTCGAGGCCGAGCATGTGGCCGGTGCCGTGCAGGGTCCACCGGCGCTGGAGGCCCAGCTCCAGGACCTTGTCGACGTCGTAGGCCGAGGCGTCCAGCAGGCCCCAGGCGAGCAGGCGCTCGGCGAGCACGCGCTGCGAGGCGTCGTGGAAGTCGCGGAAGCGGGCGCCGGGCTTCACCGCGGCGATGCCGGCCTCCTGGGCGTCGTACACGGCGTCGTAGATCTTGCGCTGGAGGTCGTTGAAGCGGCCGTCGATCGGCAGGGTGCGGGTGACGTCGGCGGTGTAGAGGGTGTGCGTCTCCACGCCGGCGTCCAGCAGCAGCAGCTCGCCGGGGCGGACGTCGCCGTCGTTGCGGACCCAGTGCAGCGTGGTGGCGTGCGGGCCGGCGGCGGCGATGGTGCCGTAGCCGACGTCGTTGCCCTCGACCCGGGCGCGGCGCCAGAAGGTGCCCTCGATCCAGCGCTCGGAGGTGGCGACGGCCTGGCCGAGCTCGCGGACCACGTCGGTGAAGCCCTTGACGGTGGCGTCGCAGGCGGCGCGCAGCTCGCCGACCTCCCACTCGTCCTTGACCAGCCGCAGGCCGCTCAGGAACTCCTTGAACTCGGCGTCCCGGTCGGCGTCCAGCACGTCGGCCAGGGTGTCCTCCAGGCCGGCGTCGTAGCCGCGGACGATCCGGGTGGGCACCGCGGAGTCCTTGGTGCGCCCGGCCAGTTCCTCGGCGGCCTTGCGCACGTCACGCGCCGGCAGGCCGAGCAGCTGCTCCTGCTCGCCCAGGCTGTTGCGGCGGCCGACCCACAGCTCGCCGTAGCCGTCCAGCCAGAACTCGCCGTTCTCGCGGTCGGAGCGGGGCAGCAGGTAGAGGGCGAACTCGTGGCCGGCGTCGCCGGTGGGCTCGGCGACGAGCACGGCGTCCTCGGTCTGGTCGCCGGTGAGGTGCACGTACTCGCTGGAGGCGCGGAAGCTGTAGTCGGTGTCGTTGGAGCGCACCCGCAGGTTGCCGGCCGGGACGACCAGCCGCTCGCCGGGGTAGGCGGCGGAGAGCCGGGCGCGGCGCTCGGCCGCGTACGCGGCCTGGGCGACCGGGACGAGGCCGTGCAGGTCGGTGTCGGCCCAGCCGGTCTTCATCGAGGCGGCCAGCTCGTCGGAGACCTCGCCGTACAGGCCGTTCTTGCGGCCCTTGAACTGCTGCGGCTCGTCGCCGCCGTCGGCTTCGGGGTTCTCGGCCACTGCGGGCGTGCGGTCCTCGGTCACGTGTAACGCCTCCTTGGGGTGGTACCGCCGCCCCTCGGGGGAGTGTCGGATCGCGACACGCGCGGGCGGCCGTGCGTCCATGGTACGGACGCCCGGCCGCTCGCCCGTTCGGGGTCGGGACGACTGTTCGGGGCGGCTATGCGAAGCGGGCCGCGAGCAGCAGCAGGTCGTCGGTGGCCGGTCCGGGGCCGGGGTCGGGGCAGACGGCCAGCAGGTGGGCGCAGAGCCGGTCCGGGTCGATCCGCACGTCGCGCGGGGCGTCGGCGGCGGCCCGGCGCAGGTTGGCCTGGCCGGCGTGCAGGGTCGGGCCGCAGCGGCGGGCCAGCCCCTCGGTGTAGAGCAGCAGGGTGTCGCCGCGGTCGGCGGTGAGCTCGACGCCGGGGGCCTCCCAGCAGGCCAGCATGCCGAGCGGGGCGGAGAGCGAGGTCTCCACGAACTCGGCGCCGTGCCGGCCGACCAGGACGGGCGGGCAGTGGCCGGCGCCGGCCAGGGTGATCCGGCGCTCCTCGGGTTCCACCCAGGCGTAGACGGCGGTGGCGGTGCGGGCCGGCTCGGTGGTCTTGAGCAGCAGTTCCAGGTCGCCGAGGACGGACACCGGGTCCTCGCCCTCCAGGACGGCGTAGGCGCGCAGCGCGGCCCGGATCCTGCCCATCGCGGCGGCCGCGCCGGGGGCGGAGCCGGGGCCCGCGCCGGGGCCGTCGCCGGAGACGGAGCCGACGGTGAGGCCGACGGTGCCGTCCGGCAGCGGGATGGCGTCGTACCAGTCGCTGCCGCAGGAGCGGTCCAGGCCGGCCGGGAGGATCCGGGCGGCCAGCCGCAGGCCGGCGGGCTGGGGGAGCCGGTCGGGCAGCAGGCCGCGGCGCAGCGCCTCGGTGGTGCGCCGGACCTTGTCCGCCTCCAGCTGTTTGGCGAGCAGCGGGGCGGCGATCCCGGCGTAGCGGTGGGCGAGCTCGCGCTGGCGCTCGGTGGGTTCGGCGGGCTCGTCGTAGAACCAGAGGGCGGCGGCGAGCGGGCCGTCCTCCTCGGTGGCGAGCGGCAGGCCGTAGCAGCCGCCGAGGCCGAGCTGGGTGGCGAGTTCGCGCAGCCGGGCGCCGGTGGCCGGGTCCTCGGCGAGGTCGGGGGAGTGCAGCCGTTCGGGCCGGTCCTGTTCGCGCAGCAGCCTGGCGAGCAGGCTCTGCTCGGGCGGGACGGTCTCCAGCGCGCCGAGGCTGGCGCGGTCGAGGCCGAGGCCGACGGGCTGGCCGGGCCGGCCGCCGGGCATCCGGGTGACCAGGACGCCGCGGCGGGCGCCGAGCAGGGCGGCGCCGGAGGCGAGGACGGTGTCCAGGGTGTCGGCGAGGCCGCGGGCGCGGGCGAGCTGTTCGGTGTGCCGGTGCAGGCTGGTGAAATCGGACAGTCGTCCGGCCAAACGGTCCTGCACCCCGGCGGCCGGTGCCGTGCGGACGTCCGCCGCGCCGTCCTGCGCGTCGGCGGGGCCGGGGAAGCCCGGTGGCTCGAGGACGGTCAGCCCGCCGGCGCTGCCGGGCTCGCCCGGCTCGGAGGGTGTCGACGACGACGGGTGGGACTCGGTCATGCCGCCACTCCTGACGTGCTACGTGCCATGCGGAACCCCCAGGTACGGCCGGTGTGGAGCGATGACGGCCAAAGGGCGCGTTTCGCCTCGATTCGCTACTACTCGTCATTGATCGACAGCAATGCCACCACTTCTACACAGGCCATTTGGGGCATGTCCAGATCCAGGACGACGCGGTGGCCTGTTCCACATCCGCGAGACCCGGTCGGGGGGCGCGTACGGCCTGGCCGCGCGCCGGTCCGGCCGGGAGGCATGGAGGGGACCGGGAGCGGGCAGAAGGGAGGGGACGGACCCGGCGGCCGTCCGGATCGTATGCCCGCGCCGCCCGGGGCCCGGGCTGGCCGGAAGTCTCTCACTCGTACGGTGGAACCAAGCGCGCCCGGGCGGCGTCCATCCGGTCGCATACGGGATTCTCGTTCCAGGGGCTGTTTCAGTGCGTGGCCCTTCTCATGTCGTGCTCCACACCGTGATCCACGTCGTCGCCGCGCCGCCCGCCATGCCGCCCGCCCCCCTTCGCGCCTTCGGGGCCGTGCCACCGCGGGTCCGCGTGACGAGTCCCGGCGGTGCCGACGGGCCGGAGCGAACCGAGCGGTCAGGGAAAGGAACGAGCGCCATGCGTGAGAACCCGAAAGATCCGTGTCCGCCCGCCACCCCCCACCACCCCGTCCAGGACGACGTCGCACGTCAGCGCCCTGCCCGGCTCGCCGCGGCCCTGACGGCCGCCGTCGACCACCGCTGGCCCGTGGTGCCGGGGGCCGTCCTGCGCGGCGGTCAGTGCTCCTGCGGCGACCAGGACTGCGTCGTGCCGGGCGCGCACCCGCACGACCCGTCGCTGCTGGCCGCCACCACGGACGCCCGGATGGTGCGCTGGTGGTGGGAGCGGCAGAGCCCGGACGCTCCGGTGCTGGCCGCCACCGGTTCGGTGGTCTCGGCGGTCAGCCTCCCGGCGGCGGCCGGCGCCCGGGCGCTGGTCTACCTGGGCGCGCTGCGGCTGCCGCTCGGTCCGGTGCTGGCGATGCCGGGCCGGTACGCGTTGCTGGTGGCCCCGTACTCGCTGGACGCGCTCGGCGAGATGCTCGCTCAACTCCCTTGGGTGCCAGGCTCGTTGCGCTACCACGGGGTGGACGGCTTCCTGCCGCTGCCGCCCGGCGGAGCGGCCGGCCGGGTGCGCTGGGTGCTGGCCCCGCGCCCGGACGCCGACGGCGGGGTGTGGCTGCCGCAGGTCGGGCCGCTGCTGGGCGAGTTGGTGGAGGCGACGGTCCGGTTGGACAGCGGTCGCTCGGCGTACTGATCCGCCGGTCCGTTCCCGGGGGCCGCTCGTCGGGGCCCTGCGGAAAACAAAAGATCCGGCCGCTGGCGACGGGGGATGCACCAGCGGCCGGACTCTTTAGACAGTAACAAGGATCCGCGCCCGCGCCAATTTCCAAGACGCCCTGCCCGCCCGGAAATTGCGGCTTCATGGCGACAATGTGACGCGTATCACCCGGATCCCGGGCGCTTTAGTTCAAGGTGACCTGACGGTTCACCAGGTTCGCGCGGGCGCGCCGCTCCTCGGCGGTCAGCGGGGTCTCGTCGGCGAGCACCGAGGCCAGCCGCTCGGCGAACTCGGCGGCCGGCTTCTCGCAGTCGGCGGCGGTCATGGCGAGCGGGAGGTCCCAGACCGGGACGGTCAGGCCGTGCGCGCGGAACGAGCCGACCAGGCGGGTGTCCGGGCCGAGCGAGGACTGGTCGGCGGCGCTCAGCCGGGCCAGCGCGTCCAGCAGCCGCTCCTCGGGCACGGTCATCACCCAGCGCAGGTGGTTCTTGTCGGGGGTGCCGCACCAGTAGGCGGCGTCGGCGCTCGCCAGCTTCTCGGTCGGGATGGCCGAGGCGTTGGCGCGCTCCAGGGAGGCGGCGACCTCGCCGGTCGCGGTCTCGGCGTCCTCCAGCCAGAACTCGAAGCCGGTGTGCACGGCCGGCGTGAACGCGGCGGTGACGTCCAGCAGGTCCTGCAGCCGGCGTCCGCCCGCCTCGGTCCGGCGGGACGGCACCGGGTTGCCCGGCTCGGTGGCCAGCGCCAGCTCCAGGGCGTCCGCGAGGTCGCGGCTGAGGTCGCCGGAGGAGGACTGGGTCTGCAGGCCGAGCAGGATGGAGCCGTCCTGGCGGCGCAGGGCCGGCCAGGCCAGCGGCAGCACGGTGGCCAGGGTCACCGACGGGACCTCGCCGACGGCGCCCTCGGCCACCCCGGCGGCCAGCGTCAGCGGCACCGTGGCGGCGGGCACCAGCTCGCGCAGCGCGACCCAGTCGGCCTCGCCCGACAGGCCCTCGAACGGGCGGTGCACCAGCTCCTGCACCGCGTGCGAGGCCTCCCGGCCGTGGCAGGCCTTGTACCGGCGGCCCGAACCGCAGGGGCAGTTCTCGCGGGCCCCCACCACGGGGACCTCGCCCGCGACGGCGGTGGTGGACTGACGCTGCGGCGCCTTCTTGGCGGCCTTCTTGCCCATGGTGCGGCTCTCCCGGGAACGGTGGTCCTTTGCTCCGGGCAGCCTACTGACGTTCCCCCGGCGCGCGGGCACGCGCCGGGCGGACGGGTGAGGAGCGCGCGTCGGTTCAGGCGCTGCGGGCGTCACCACCGGTGCGCCGGGCGTGCCGGGCCCGGGCGGGCAGCGCCGCCCAGACCGTCACCTCGCCGGGCGCGTCGCGCACGCCCCAGTCGCTGGCCAGCTGGTCGACGATGTTCAGGCCGCGACCGCCGCGCGAGGTCAGCGAGGGTCCTGCGGGCAGCGGCCGGGTGGTCGCGCCGCCGTCGGTGACCTCCAGGGTGAGCACGCCGTCGGCGTGCAGCTGCCAGCGGACCAGCACGCCGCCGTCCGTTCCGCTCCCGTGCTCCTCGTGCTCCCGGCCGCCCGGGGCGCAGTGCGTCCCGGAGGGGACGCCGACCAGCAGTTGGTCCACCACCTCGGCCCGGGCGCCGCGCCCCAGGGCCCGCAGCGGGCCGAGCGGACGGGCGTACCGACAGGCGTTGCTCAGCAGTTCGGAAAGGATCAGTACGGCATCATCGATGACCGGCTCCGGTATCTGCCGGTCGCCGAGATCTCGACGCAGTCGGCGCCGTGCGACCCCGACACTCGCTGGGCCGTGCGGCACTGCCATGGTCGATGAAGTCGGCACTTCACGCGCCACCATCAACGCCACCCCCGGACCTCCTTCAGCGTATGCCGAGGGAGAGATGCCCCTTGGTAATGCGTCGGAAACGACCGCCGGACGATCCCGCGAGGACATTTCAAGCGATTGCGACCGAGGGTGGACCTGAGGTCATTCCGTGCTCACCCTGCGTCGCACCGGCGCATGAATTCCGGCAATAACGCGCCCGGAAGGTTTGACTGCCGACCAGAACGATCAGGTTGTGTCCGGGCTTTGCGGGTGGATTTGCGGCGGCCCCGCGGACCGACGCCGGATCACCGACCGAGCTGCGCCAGGACCTCGGCGGGCCGGTTGGTGATGATCGCGGACACCCCGAGCTCCAGGCACAGTTCCACGTCGGCCGGTTCGTCCACGGTCCACACGTGCACCTCGTGCCCCAGCTCGCGCAGCCGCGTCACCAACTGCGGGCGGGCCCGCACCAGGTCGATGCCGGGCCCGGCGATCCGCGCCCCGCCCGGCAGCGGGGAGCCCGGGCGCAGCCGGCCGAGCAGCGGCAGGGTCCGTTCGAACAGGAACACCCGCCGGTACTCCGGCGCCGAGGCCGCCACCCGGTTCAGCCCCACCGAGGAGAAGCTCATGATCCGGGCCGAGGGGCGCTCGCCCTCCCGGCTCGCGCCGATCTTGAAGCGTTCGAGCGTCCGCAGCAGCTCGGTCTCCACCCGGCCGCGGTAGCGCACCGGGTGCTTGGTCTCGATCGCCAGGTCCACCGGGCGGCCGCAGTCCACCACCAGCTCCAGCAGCCGCTCCAGCCGCAGCACGCCGCGCAGCTCGGGGTCGGTGCTGGGGCGGCCGGTCTTCCAGGCGCCGAAGTCGTACGCCTCCAGCTCGGCCAGCGTCATCGCCGAGACGGTGCCCTGGCCGTTGGAGACCCGGCCGATCCGGCGGTCGTGCACGCAGACCAGCTCGCCGTCGGCGGTCAGCCGGACGTCGCACTCGACCGCGTCCGCGCCCTCGTCGAGCGCGCGCCGGTACGCCGCCAGGGTGTGCTCGGGCAGGGCGTGCGAGGAACCGCGGTGGGCGATCACCTGGACGGGCGGCGTGGTGCGCGCCGCCGTCGAGGACGGGTCTGTGCTGGTCACGGGCCCCACGATAGGCGGCGGAAGTGACGCGCAGGCGAAGACGGCCCCAATCCGCGGGGCCGTCTTCGGTGCCGGTCGGTCAGCTCTGCGCCGCCCTGCGGGTCAGCGGGGTGAGAGCCCAGGTGACCAGGGCCGGCACCAGGAAGGCGAACAGCGAGGCGGACGTCCACTCCTGCGGGGTGAAGTGCAGGGCGGCCTGGGCGGAGGTCCAGAAGTCCGTCCACCAGCCGGCCACCGCGGTCGGCGCGATGAACTGGTAGACCGCGAAGCCCAGCACCCACGGCAGCAGCATCAGGCGGCGCGAGGGCGCGTCGGCGGAGAGGTTCCAGCCGTACCGGCCGGCGCCGAAGAAGTAGTCGACCGCCAGCACCGCCAGCAGCGGCACGAAGACCGAGCCGATCAGGCCGAGGAAGTTGGTGTAGGTGTCGGTGAACTTGTCGATCTGCAGCGCCAGCACGGTGATCAGCAGGCCGATCCCGCCGGTCAGCACCCGGCGGTCCACCTTCGGCAGCAGGTTCTGCACCGACATCGCGGTCGAGTACACGTTGGCGAAGGACTGGTCCGTCTCGCGCAGCACCAGCACCAGCAGGAACAGCCAGCCGGCCCAGACGCCGAGGAAGGAGTCGAAGATCCTGTTCGGGTCGCCGCCGGACTGCAGCAGCGCCATCAGGCCGAGCACGTAGCACCAGACCTGGGCGATCGTGTAGCCGGAGAAGCTGCCCCAGAACGCCGAGCGCGCGGTGCGCGAGTGCCGGGTGTAGTCGGCGGCCAGCGGGACGAAGGAGATCGACACCGCGATCATCGCGTCGGTGGCGCCCAGGAAGCCGTGCCAGTTGCCGGCGCCCGGGTCGGGCACCCCCTGGCGGCCCAGCTGGACGGTGAAGTACACCATCGCGACGGCGACCGCACCGGCCACGAAGCGGCGCAGCACCGCGATCGAGCCCAGCGGCCAGATGGTCAGCGCGGTGGTCAGCGCTCCCGCCAGGAGCACGAACAGCCAGCGGTAGCCGTCGGTGTGGGCGACGGTCTGCGCGCCCGCCGCGATCGTCAGCAGCTCGAACACGCCCCAGCCGACGCACTGGACGATGTTCAGCACCGTCGGGACGTACGACAGCCGGGTGCCGAACAGCCCGCGCAGGTTCGCCATCGCGGGCGCGCCGGTACGGGCCCCGATCAGCGCGGCCACGCCGAGCATCGCGGTGCCGACCACGGTGCCGGCCACGATCGCGGTCACCGCGGCGGCCAGCGACAGCTCGCTGCCCTTGGCGCCGAGCACGGTCGCGGCGGTGGAGAAGCCGATCAGGCTGACGCCCAGGTTCATCCAGAGCGCGAAGTGGTCCCGGAAGCGCAGCGTGCGCGGCGGCTCGGTGTCCAGCACGAGCGGCGCCTCGGTACGCTCCGGGCGGTCCAGGACGGCGGTCGCCGTGCCGGTGGGGCCGGTGCGCCCGCTGTCACCGCCGTCAGCGGCCGGGGACGGTTCCGGGAAACCCTTGGACGCGGGCGCGTCCGAAGAAGAGGATGGCGAAGCAGGCGACATGGCCGATACTCCCTACGCCGGCATTACCCGGACAGGTTCCGGCGGTCTGCGCCCCCTCGACGGTCCGCCCACGATCCCGTGGCGTACGGTCGACCAGCGCACTCTCAGCCTGGTTGGTCCAAGCTCCCGCGTGTCAGTTGTGAGCGACAGGCTAACCGGCCCGGGGGTGAACGCCAAGGCCACGGGGTGTGCGGCCCGCATCGCGGGACGCCCGGCGGAGGTGGGGGAGCCTCCAGTCGTCGGCGCAGGACAGCCTGGTCGGCGGCCCGGCTGTCGGCGGCGGCTAAGGATTCTTATGAGTTATTCAGAGGGGTCCTTACGGCAATCGAATCGGCAGTACGAAAAACTATGGTCCTTGGTTCTGTCAGCTATGGAGGTCGTTCGTGAGCACCGAGCGCGAGGTTGGGCCCACCGGGCCGCAGGGGGAGCAGCCCTCGGGCGGCCAGGCGGCGGCTGTTCCCGCTTCCGACGGTCACGCCTCGGGCGGGCACCAGCCGACACTGGCCTTCGGCCGGGTCCCCGAGCCCGGGGCCGCTCCGGCCGCCGAGGCCGCACCGGCTGAGGCCGCGCCGACGGAGGGCGTCGCGGCCGATGGTGTTCCGGCCGAGGGGGGGTACCAGCCCACCGTGGCCTTCACCAAGGTCCCCGCGCCGGAGGTGGCCCCGCAGGCCCCGCAGGCCCCGGCCGCGCCGGTCGCCGACGCGCCGGCCGCCCCGGTCGACGCCGCCGCCGGCTACATCGACGCGCCGCCGCCGGTCCTGCCGCCCGCCCCGCCGGTCCCGGCCGCGCCGGCGGCACCCGTCGCACCCGTCGCACCCGTCGCCGAGAGCCCGGCCCTGCCGTCGGGCGCCAACCCGTACGCCACCCCGGCCCACGGCGTCCCCGCCGCCGGCCCGCACGACCCGTACGGCACCCCGGCCGCCCCCGGCGCGCCCGCCGCGCACCCCGCGCCCGGCCACCACCCGTTCGGCGCCGGCCAGCCGCTCGGCGGCTGGGGTGCCGCCCACGACGCCGGCGGCGGCGCGGGCTACCCGGGCGGCCCGGCCGGACCGCTCGGCTACCCGGCCGACTACCCCGGCGGCCCCGGCGGCCCGCGCAAGAAGCGCGGCGGCGGCCTGGTCGCCCTGATCGCCGCCGTCGCGCTGGTCGCCGGCGTGGCCGGCGGTGCGCTCGGCGTGACCGTCGCGGACCGCAACGACAGCACCAACAGCGCCGACGACCACCGCAGCACCACCGTCCAGGCCAGCAACACCCAGAAGAACGAGCCCGCCCCCGGTTCGATCGCCGGCATCGCGCAGAAGGCGCTGCCCAGCGTCGTCACCATCAAGGCGCAGGGCAACGGCGAGTCCGGCACCGGCACCGGCTTCGTCTTCGACACCGAGGGCCACATCCTCACCAACAACCACGTGGTCGCGCCGACCCTCAACGGCGGCAAACTGACCGTCAAGTTCGCCGACGGCACGTCCTACAACGCGTCCGTGCTGGGCCACGCCGAGGGCTACGACGTCGCCGTGGTCAAGATCGACAACCCGCCGAAGAGCAAGCTGGCCCCGCTTCCGCTGGCCGACTCCGACAAGGTCAACGTCGGTGACGCCACCGTCGCGATCGGTGCGCCGTACGGCCTGGAGTCGACCGTCACCAGCGGCATCGTCAGCGCCAAGGACCGCCCGGTCGCCTCCGGCGACGAGACCGGCGGCCAGTCCTCCTACATGAACGCGCTGCAGACCGACGCCTCCATCAACCCCGGCAACTCCGGCGGCCCGCTGCTCGACTCCAGCGGCTCGGTGATCGGCATCAACTCGGCGATCCAGTCCAACGCCTCCGCCAACGGCCGGGCCGGCAGCATCGGCCTCGGCTTCGCCATCCCGATCAACCAGGCCAAGTGGGTCGCCGACACCCTGATCAAGACCGGCAAGCCGGTCTACGCCAAGCTCGACGTGCTGCGCAACGACGACTACAAGGGCGACGGCGCGCAGATCCAGTCCCGCGACATCCAGGGCCAGCCCGCCGTCACCCCCGGCGGCGCCGCCGACAAGGCCGGTCTCAAGCCGGGCGACGTCATCACCAAGCTCGGCGGAGTGCCGATCGACAACGGCCCCGCCCTGGTCAGCCGGATCTGGACGCACAAGCCCGGCGAGACCGTCGACGTCGAGTACACCCGCAACGGCCAGCAGTTCAACACCAAGGTCACCCTCGGCCAGCGGGACGGCGACAGCTGACCCCCACCCGCACGAAACGGTGTGCACCGAACCCCGCCGGACCCGTTAGGCTGACCTCCGCCTGGAGAGCTGCCCGAGCGGCCTAAGGGAACAGTCTTGAAAACTGTCGTGGCGTGACCCGTCACCGTGGGTTCGAATCCCACGCTCTCCGCTGGTGAGGAACACCCAGCTCAGGGCGGGTATCGGCAACAAGCCGATACCCGCCTTTTTCGATTCTGTCCCGGGCTGTCCCACCTGCGTCCCTGTTCGACCCAGTGCGCGCGGAACACCTGCGGAACGGTTCCGCGACCATCACCCCTGGTCGTACTCCTCGGTGAGGAACTTCTCGATCAGGGCGTTGGACCGCTCGCGGCGGCCGTCGATCACCTTGGCGTAGAACTGGTACAGCACGGCCACGCTGTGCCCGGCCCGGTAAGCGACTTCGGTCGGGTCTAGCCCGGCGGCCAGCCATCCGGAGACGCATGTGGCCCGCAGCGAGTACGGAACGTCGGCGAACTCTGTCTTGGCCTGCTCCGGGGTGAGCACCAGGTCCCGAACCCGCTTCCAGGTGTCGGAGGTCTCCTTGGTGGCCACGAGACCGCCGCCGGCCGCCTGGAACAGGCGCCCGTCCACACCGAGACCGAACTCCTCGACGTGGGCCCGGAGCATCCGTACGAACACCGGTGGGATCGGGATGTCCCGCGTGGCGTCCCGCGCCCGGTGCTTGAGCCCGCGTTCCTCGTGGGACTGTCCGTCGTCCGTCCACCGGGACCCAACACGGGGCGAACTGCCAGGGGCCACGATCAGGCCCCAACCCTCCTCCGGGAGCGTGCAGTCCGCCAGTCGCAGGTTGGTTACCTCGGCCGGCCGCATGGCCGCCCAGTTGGTGCAGCCGAAGAACGCCGACAGGTGGCGCCCCCGGGCGCTGAGGGTCTGTGCTGCCTCGACCAGATCGCGGGCCTGGCGTGGCCCGGGGACGTAGCGCCAGTCGATCTCCGTGACGGTCTCCGGGGGCTCCCAGTCCACGAACTTCAGGGGGTTTGCGGTGAGGAGCTTGCGCTCGACCGCGTATCGCAGGGCGCCGCTGAACGTGGCGTACTTGCGCTTGATGGTGTTGTCGGCGGCGCGCTTGCCGTCGAGCTTCAGGGTGATGGCCTTGAGGGCCTTCCTGAGGGTGTCGGAGTCGTCCAACTGAGAGACCGGGACGGACTTCTTGGCGATCCAGTCGAGCGCGGCCGCCACGTCCGCCGGGGGCTCCCCTTGGTGCTCCGAGAAGTTGAACGCCCAGCAGGAGAGCGCCCGCCGCAGAACCTTGTGGGGCGGGGCGCCGCGCTGGTCGGTGACCAAGGCCGGCGTGATGGTGGCCAGGCCGTCAGCGCGGGCCGCGCGCTCCTTCGCGGAGTCGCCGTCCCACTTCACCTCGGCGTGCTTCACCGCGTGGTCGAACCAGGTCACCCGGGCTTCCTTCTCTCGGAGCTCCCGCAACTCCGATCCCGGTAGGCCCGTTTCGACGTCAAACGGCTCACCCTTGTTTCGGGCGGCCAGCAGCTCCGCCCGCCGTCCGTCCGCGAGCGGAAACGTGGCGAAGGTGCGCGAGTGCTCCTGCGGACCTACGCGCCAACGGAGTTGAAACGGCTTCCGCCCCCGGCGTAGGTCGCGGATCTTCCAGAGATGTACGTCGAACGAGAGCATCGGATCTCCAGACGAGTGGCCCCGGGAAGACCGGGGCCACTGAGGACGGCGTCGTGAGTCAGGCAGCGTCCTGCTCCTGTGCGGCCCACCAGGTGTCGAGGTCGCTCCGGCGGACCCGGATCTGGCCGTTGGGGAGCTTCAGGAGCTTCGGGGCCGCTCCCCGAGCGACCATCCGGTAGAAGGCGGAGCGGGACATGTCCAGCTCTTCGAGCACGGCAGCGAGCTTCAGTTTCTGGTCCTGAGTAGCCACGGCGGCGCCTCCATTGGCGGTTGTGAGAGTTACGCCGCACGGCTGTGGACTGCGAGACAGGGGCGGGGACGTTGGAGCATCAGAGGATGGGTTCGGTCTGGGCTGACAGAACCGCCAGAACCGACAGAACCCCTTCTCCGGGGCTTTGAGCTTGGCTTTTGCGATTGCTGAAGTGGGTGACGGAACCGAATGGAAACTCCGACAGAATCCCCGGGTCTGCCGGCGGGGTGGGTTGTGTCAGGGTTTGCGTCCGGTTCCGTCACTCGGGCCGGTACGGGCATCCGTGCAGGTCGGCGGGGCGAGGTGGGGTTCTGTCGGTTCTGTCGGTTGTGTCAGCGGGTTAGGCGATGGGTTGGGCGAGTTGGGGGTGGGTCGCGTAGCGGGGGGACGGGGGGCGTCCGCCTCGGGAAGTGCGGGGCGGGGCAGTCTCCTGGCGGATCCAGCCGTGGTCTTCGAGGAGAGCAAGGACCGGGTCCAGGTCGGCGACGGCGGGAAAGGCCCCGCTGGGCAGGCCCCGGAAGATCTCGCGCTTGGTGTGGCTGTCAGCAGGGTTGGCCTGGAGCCAGGCCAGGACGACGCGTGCCTTGGCGAGGGCGGGGTCGGCACCCATGGCGTCGAAGACGGTCAGGGCGTGGGCGGTGTAGTAGGTGCCGATGCGGGCGGCGGCGGTGAGGGTGTCCGCGCTGATCGGCATGGTGTACCCGTCGTGGGGGTGGTCGGCGAGGTGGAGCAGGCCGGCGATGCGGGCGACGGCGCCGTCGAGCTTGCTGGCCCACTCGGTGATCGGGCGCAGGATGCCGCCGCGGCGCTGCTTGTGCTCGACGTCTCGGCGGTGTTCGAGCATGACGGCGGCGGCCTCGGGGCTGAGGGTGAGGACGGCGGGGTCGGTCCACTCGGCCATGGCCAGGGTGAGCGTGCGGACCTTCTCGGCGTAGGTATCCGCGACGTCGTCCGGGACCGTGTCGGGTTCGAGGTTGCGGTAGCCGACCAGGGATTCCGGGACGGCATACAGGAAGCGGGCGAGCAGGCCGCGGCCGTCGAAGCCCTGGACCTTGGCGATGTCCTCCAGGACGGACGGTTGAATGGCCAGCCCCATGGTGAGGGCGGGGGCTTCGACGAACAGAGCGTCGCGGCCCTGCCGGTTGACGCGGAGCATGTCCCCGGCGTGGCCTTGGAGGAAGACGTCCATGTTGGGCTTGCCGCTGTAGCGGCCGGCGATGATGTCGAAGACGCCGCCGCCCTCGGCGGACATCAGGGCCAGGCGCCCGCCCTGCTCGGCGAGCAGGGTTGCGGCGTTCTCGGCGGTGACATCCTGGGCGATGAGCTGGGGGCGGACCGGGACGACCGTCTGTTCGGCGGTCTGGGCGAGGCTGATCGCGTCGGCGGTGAGCTTGTCCTGGTCGCTCGGGTCGGCGTTGGCGGCCTTGTGGGCGGCCTTCTCGGCGGCGGAGCGGGCGAGCTTGGCGGTGACCTCCGCCTCGGCGATCTGGGCGGTGGCCCGTTCCACCAAGGTCTTCTCGACCGCGAGGACGGGTGCGCTCATGAGGGCGACCACGGCGGACTTGCGGTTGCCGGGCGGCAAGGCGGTGACCAGGTACAGGTTCACCGGCTCGCGCCAGCGCCCGCGCACGGAGACGACTGCCCGCCCTCCACAGGCTGTGGACAGCGCAGCCAGCGCCATGCCGCCGGCCAGGTCGGCGGGCGTCTGGGTCTCCTCCGCGACGGCGGCGACCATGTCGCCGAGCCACTTGGGCAGCGCGTCCGTTGGGAACAGCGGTAGGGAGCGGGCCCGGCCGAGCGGGATCGGCTCCTCCCACACGGGTGGCTCGGCGGCGAGCGCACCCGGGACGGTGTCTTCCCAGCCGTCGGTGAACAGCGACCCGGACGGCGGGGTGAGGGCGGTCACGCGGCCCACCGCCTCGGGCGATGCCCCGAGGAGAAGCGCTTCTCCTCGGCGCAGGACGGGTGACGGTTGCTCATGCGGCACGCCCCACCGCTCCGGCGCCCCGGGCGAGGCCGTTGGCGATGGTGCGCCTGCACTCCGCCTCCCCGAGACCGGCCTCCAGGCCCGCGCTCAGCAGGGCGTCTGCGGCGTCGGCCTCGGGCAGGGCGCCGGAGGCGACGAGGCGGCCGAGGGCGGCGGCGGAGGCGAACAGCCGGTCGTTGCGCCCGCCCTCGCGGGTTGCCTTGATCTTGGCCGTCTCGCGGGCTACGGCGGTGTCGACGTACGGGCCGAGGCGCCCGATCCGGGCCCGCACCGCCGTCGCGTCCACCACGACCGCCGGGGCGGGCTTGGGGGTGAGCAGGCCGAGCAGCCATTCGGGGAGAGGGATCGGGTTGGTGTCGTTGACGACGGTGTAGGGGCGGTGGTTGACGGTGCTGCCGGGGGCGACGACGTAGCCGCCGTGGGCCCGGGTGTCGATCTTCCAGCCGAGGCCGTTGCCCTTCTCCCCGCAGGTGTTGCGCAGGACCACGTCGGCGGGGGCGGCGAAGTACAGGTGGGCGCCGCCGCGGCCGGTGCGGACCTCGTACGTCTGCGGGAAGGGCTGGCCGTGCTGCCGGCACAGCGCGGCGAACACGTCCCGCCCGTCCGTGATGCCCTGCTCGGCCCAGTGAGCGGGCGGGGTGTCGCGGCGGTGCTTGGGCACGTCCAGGTCGACCACCAGCAGGCCGGAGGGCCCGCAGGCCAGGCCGATGTTGTACGGGGCCACCTGCCACGCGCGGCGGATCACGTCAGAGTCGGTGGTGGCCCGGTGCTCCCACCCGAGGTGGGCGCCCTCACACGGCCCGGTGCCGGGGCAGTCCTCCTTGCTGTGCAGCGCCGGGTACTTCGAGCCGGGGGCCAGCGGGAACACCCGCCGTCCCCGTTCGGCCGCCGCGAGCGCGGCCGTCATCTGCGGGTTGCTGTTCACGGGGTCCTTCCTGTCGGCGGCGCGCTCGGCGCAGACCTTGTGTGAGGGCCTGTACTGCTCGTCGCGCAGTGGGGTGGGGCGTCGGCACCAGTGGCACGGGCGGTCACCGGTGCGGTCGAAGTGGGAGGCGTCGCGCCAGTCCAGGGCAGGTGCCATCGGGGCTCCTGAGACGTGGGGCGTTGTTCACTCGTGCAGGGCGGGCCCCGCTGGGCGAACTGTCCTGTCAGACCAGGGGGTTAGAGTCCGGGCATGGCGAACCATGACCTTGAGCTCGTTCCGGGACTGTTGACCACCCGCGCGGACGTCGCCGCGGCTTACGGCGGTGCTTGGTACGGAGGCATTGAGCCGGCGGTCGAGTCCAAAATGGTGTTCGTGTACTCCGACCCCAAGGTTGGGGAGCTGCACGGCTACACCTTCGATGGCCAGGCTGAGGACGACGACCGTGGGCCGCTGTACCTGTACACCGGCGAGGGGCCTTTCGGTGACCAGGAGTTCACCGACGGAAACAAGGCTCTCCGGGATCACCGTGAGGACGTGCGCACAGTTCACTTGTTCGTGGCGGACGGGAACGTGATCGACCCGGTCACCGGTAAGAAAAAGAAGGGCAAGCGTCAGCGCTACATCGGGCAGATGGTGCTGGACACCGTCGAACCCTTCGAGCGGCGGCGCGCGCCGGGCAGGGACGACGTGGAGCGGTCGGTGATCGTGTTCCATCTGCGGCCGGACCCGCAGGCCGAGTTTCCGCCGAAGTTCACGCTGGCGGACGCGATCCCGCCGGCGACCGAGCACGCCGTGGTGGACCTCGACGCCGACGTTGAGGACGTGGTGCCGGCGGGGCCGTCGTCGTCACAGGTCGAGACGGAGGAACACGCCACGGACGAGGCGGTGGCGAACATCCCCGGTGGTCAGCGGACCATCCAGCGGCGGGAAGGCCGGCTGACCAAGGCGTACAAGGCCCAGCTGGTCGCTGCCGGCCACACGGTGAAGCGCTTCCAGATCTCAGTGGAGGGCGTGGCCACCACGCTGAAGACGGACCTGTACGACGTCACCGACAACGTGCTGTACGAGGCCAAGGGCACTGTTCGCCGCGACGACGTCCGCATGGCGATCGGTCAGCTCTTCGACTATCGCCGCCACATCGATGCCCCGGAGGGCCTGCGGCTCGCGGTGTTGCTGCCGGGAGACCCGGGCAAGGACCTTCGGGCTCTGCTGGCCGATCTTGGAATCGCTCTCGTTGTCCGCGATGGCGCAGGCTTCGATGGCTTTCCGCTGGCCTAACGTCCAGGGCGCTGGTCCCCGCAGCACGCGGCGGGGACCAGCTGATCTACAGGGCCGGGCTGTGATTCGCCTGATCAGTCGACGGGGTGCAGGTCGATGACCACGGCGGTGGCGTTGTCGGCCCCGTTCGGGTCGGCCTTCACGGCGAGGTCGGTGAGGTGCCGGGCGACGGTTTCGGGGGCGCCGGTGAGGACGGGGGTCTTGATGCCGGGTCCGTGCCGGTGGGAGCCGTCCGGGCTGGGCGGGGGCAGGGTGCCGGCGTGCTCGTGCGGCAGGTAGGCGCCGTCCGAGGCGAGCAGGAGCCGTCGAGGGCTGGCGTCGCGCGAGTGGAGCGGGAACTGCACGGTGACGCTGTCGACGCGGCCGGTGGAGAAGCACAGCGAGGACGTGAGGTAGTCGTGGGCGTCGGGCTCGGGCTCGCCGCCCTCGCGGCGCTGGCGGGCGGCCTTGTTGTGGTCGGTGGTGAGCAGGCGCGCCCGGCCCCCGTCGGCGAGGTAGGCGCGGCAGTCCCCGGCCCAGGCGATGTCCAGGGTCCCGGTCGGGGTGAGGACGGCGACGATCGCGGCGGCGTCGGCCGGCCAGTCCTCGGGGTGGCCGAGCGTGGCGCGGTCGGCGTGGAGGACGGGCCGGATCTGCCGGATCGCGGCGCCGGGGTCGCCGCGGCGGGCCGCCAGGCGGGCGAGTGCGAGGGCGGTGGTACCCACCCAGGCGGCGGTGTGGACGCGGTCGCCGATGCCGTCGAGCAGGACCCAGACCCGACGGCCGGTGTCGGGGTCGTGGTGGTGGGCGGTGGCGTCTGCCTGGTGGGTGCGGCTCCCGATGTGCTGGGAGGCCGTCTGACGGGTGGTGAACACGGGGACTCCTCGTGTCGGCGAGCAGGGCGGGCATGTCCGTCCCCCGCACCGCCCGGGCCCCGACCGCTGGCTGCGGCGGTGTGTCCGGGCGGCACGGCGGTCGGCACAGGCCCGTCAGGCCTCGTCGGGGTCCTGGGCGACCTCGCAGGTGTCGTCGCAGTCGTAGTAGCCGCAGCCACCGCACTCGGGGCAGTGCTCGTAGTCGATGGGGACGTAGTCCTGGGCGTCGTCGTCCCAGGCCTCGTCCTCGTAGCCGCCGCCGGTGCCGTGGCAGCCCTCGCACAGCTCGGTGTGGCCGGGCCGCGGGTCGGCCTGCTCGGCCTCGGCGCGGCGCTGTTCGTCGGCGAGGTCGAGGGCGATCTCGTACGCCTTCTCCTCCTCGCGAGTCGGGTAGTCGGCGAAGTCGGACATGTCGAAGTCGTCGTCCACGGTGGGCCTTTCAGGTGTCCTGGGGTGGTGGGGCTTGGGCTGGTCGGTGAGGGCGCCCCGGGCGGGGGCGCAGTGACTGGTGTCGGGGTGTGGTCGAGCCCCCGCCGGCAGGTGCTGGCGGGGGCTTCGGTGGGGCGGGGGTGTGGGGTCAGGTCTGGGGGAGGCCGCGGCGGCGCTCCCACTCCTGGATGCAGTCGCGGACGATGCTCTGGGTCGCGGAGTCGGGGTCGTCCTGGTGCCGCTCGATCGCGGCGCACAGTTCCTCGGTGGTGAAGTCCGGGACGGCCTTGTCGGGCCAGCGGTCGGTCATGGGGGTGCCTTTCGTGTCGGTGGGTCAGGCGGCGGTGGTGTGGCTGACGATGATCGTCCGGGCGGGGTTCTCGGGGTCGGCGCGCATGACGAACCCCTCTTGGGTGGTCCACTCGCGGGCGTTGTTGTGGTTGTTGTTGTTGCTCTGACCTGCAACAACTCCGGGACCGGGGGTGGTGGTCGTGGGGGAGGGGAGCGGGGGGACGTCGTCGTGGTGGATGCCGGGCACGCTGATGCCCTCGACCTTCACCCCTCCTCGGACCGTGATGCCGGCCTCCTGGAGGAGTGCGCGGACGGCCTTCCCGGACCGCTTCCAGAGGGGGTGCGCGGAGGCGAGATGGGCGGTCACGGCGGTGAGGGCGACGTGGGTGCCGTCGGACCCCAGGAGGGCTACCGCGTGGCGGGCGTCGGCGGGGGTCGGGGCGGCTGCCCTGGGGGCCTCCTGACGGTCCTCCTCGGGAGGCTCCTGACGGTCTTCCTCGGTGGGCTCCTCATCGGTGGCCTCGGTGGCGGGCACCGGCTGCTTCTGGTCCTCCTGGTCGGCCTCGGCCGGGGTGGTTTTGTCGGGGGTGGGGGCGTGGATCAGGGCGGCTATCCACCACGCCCCGATCAGGAGGCCGATACCGGGCTCGATGAGGGGGCGGGCGAGGGACCAGACCAGCGGTCCTCCGACGATCAGGACCAGGGCGGCGGCACCGGCGCCGTCGCCCGCCCGGCTTCGCTTCTCCTTGCGGGAGGCTTTGGCCAGCTCCAGCTCGACCTGCCGGGCGGCGACCGTGGCGGCTTCCCGGGCCTGGAGCATCGCGGGGCGCTTGGCGGGGTCGGCCTCCGCGAGCTTCTTTTTGAACGCGGCCTCAGCGTCCTTCGCGGCCTGGGCGTCGAGCTCGGCCTGCCGGGTCTGGAGCTCGGCGGCTTCGGCGCGGCGCTCGCGCTGGGGGGCCGTCAGCCTGCGGATGAGGACAGGCGTGCCGGTGAGCAGGCCGGTGACCGGCCACGCGAGGGTGGCGACGATGCGCATGCGCTGGCCGGGAACGGCGCGCTCGGTGGGGAAGATCTTCTCCATGGCGGCCGTCACTTCACGAACGAGGTGATGAGGCCGCTGAAGATGGACGCGGGCAGGGCCCAGAGGCCTCCGGCGGCGGCGTACAGGGAGGGGGCGACGGCGCCGCAGATCGCGTCCTTCCAGGGGCGGGCCTTGAACCCGAACACCACGATGGTCAGGAGACCGGCGGTCGCGCCGGTCTGCCAGTCCCCCAGCGCGGCGTTGCCCTGGAACGCATCGCTGAGCTGCGTGCCGATGCCCGCGAGCTGCTGGAAGGCCTCGCCGGCGTTCGCGGCCAGGAGCCCGATGCCGAACGACCAGTACGGCACGGCCTCGTCGGCAACGTTGATCTTGTTCTTGCCGCGCACACCGGCGTAGAGGTAGACGGTGGTCAGGGTCGCGGCGCCGCCGGTGCCCAGCGCGATGAGGCTGCTCATGGTGGGTCTCCTTGGTGGTCTAGAGGGGGAGCGAGCTGAGGAGCGGGGCGAGGCCGGTGGCGACGGCGAGGCCGGAGGCGACCGGGATGCGCGTGGCGATGAGGATCAGGAGGGGCCCGGGACGGCGCACCTCGGAGACGCGCAGGCGGCCCCAGTCGCGCATGTGGAGGTCGAGGGCCCAGCCGGCACCGGCCAGCAGCAGGCCGACGTAGGGCCCGCCCGGCGTGATCAGCGGGACCAGGCCGGTCGCGTAGCCGCCGACCGCGCTGATGGCGGTGAGAACGCACCAGCGGCGGAAGCGGTCGGTGGGGCCGGCGGCGCGGGCGGCCTTGCGGTGCTGGCGGCGGGCCCGGAGCTTGGCCTCGCGCTGGTCGGCGAGCCGCTGCTGACGGTGGCGCAGGTCGCGCTGGGCGGGGGTCTCCCCGGCTGCGGCGCGGGCGGCGTCCTCCCGGACGCGGGCGCGCTGCTTGTCCAGCTCGCGTGCGGCCTCCAGGCGGGCGGCCCGGTCCTCCGGGGTCTCGGAGATCCGGTCCGCGAGGAGGTCGACCAGGCCGACGAGGTCGTCCCGGTGGGCGGGGCGGTCCGGGGTGAGGATGTCCTCGACGCGGTGGCGCGCCGAGCGCTCCTGGGCGGTCTCCCCGACCGCGCCGAGCGCCGCGTCCATCCGGGCTCGCTGGCCCGCGAGCAGCTGCTCGTACTCGACCTGCTGGCGGGCGGTGCGCTGGGCTTCGGTCTCGGTCAGCAGTTGGCCGATCTGCTCTCCCACCTGGGAGGCGATCGCCGTGGCCTGCTCGGCGAAGAGCTTCCCGGCCGGGGCCCAGAAGGCCTCTGCGGCGGCCGCCATGGAGGCGGCCTGGGTGGTGGGGGCGGCGCCGATCGGGATCGGGGTGTGGACGGTGGTGTCCGGCAGACCCGAGGTCGGGGGCTGGGGCGGAGGAGGGATGACGGGGCCGGACTTGCGCCACCACTCGGCCACGGGCTCGGGCCCGGGGGTGGGCATGCCGGCGGTGGGCGGCTGGGACGGCGGCGGGGGGATCGTCATCGGTCCCACCTGCCCCGGCGGATCAGCTCGCGGATGCACAGGGCGGCGATCACGGCGTTGACCACCAGGAACAGCAGGCACAGCGTGTAGGCCATGAGGTGTCTTCCTTGGTGAGGGGCCCGGCCGGAGCCGGGCCCGACGGGTGGTCAGGAGGAGCGCCACCAGGCGCGGACGGGGTTGGCCTCCAGGGCCGTGGTACGGCGGATCTTGGAGTCCATGGCGGCGTGGCCCGCGCGGTCGGCGGCGCGTACCGCCTTCGCCCTGCGCTGCTGGCCGGACCGGGTGTCGGCGGTCTTCTTGCCGAAGCCGAGCATCAGTTGCTCCTCCGTCCGATCAGGCCGGTGAGGACGAACGGCTGGCCCTCGAAGACGCACATCGCGCGGAACTCGGCGGGGATGATCCCGTCGGCGGAGGCGTCGGTGATGGCCACGCGGCTGCACCACGACTCGCGGGTCAGGCCGCTGACGACGTTGAGCGGCACGGGGGCGTCGGTGCGGTAGGCGATGCTGTCGCTGCCATCGCAGCGGACGAGGCCGACCAGCGGGAGGGTGGTGATCGGCTTCACCTCGCGCCGCCGTTCTTGCCGACCTGGACGGTCAGCACGCGGTCGGCGCCGGCGGCGGCGCGGGCCTTGTCCTCGGGGGTGATCGGGGGGATGGGCGGCGCGCTCATGGTCAGGGCCATGACAGGGGTCTCCTTGCTGAGGATCAGCGGAGCAGAACAGGGGAGGTTTCAGGCCGCGAGGGCGGCGGGACCGGCGCAGGTCAGGCAGGTGCCGAGGTGCGCGGGGAGCACGTAGCCGGCATCCGTGCCGCAGAGCGGGCAGGTGCGGCGCGCGGCGTTGGCCTTGGCGAGGGCGGCGGCCTTCGCGGGGGTCATCGGCCGCACGGGCCGGGCCAGCGCGAGGCGGTAGAGGTAGGCGGGGCGGGTGCCGCCGTAGCGGGAGCGCCACATGATCTGCGCGGCGACGTCCTGGCCGCCGGGGCGCAGACCCCGGGCGCGGAGCTGGCGGCGGGTGAAGTAGCCCGCCGGAGCCATGCGCCACGGGTAGGTGGGGGTACCGCCGTGGCTAGCCCCGTCGGGGTCCCAGTGGCGGGGGCGGCTCACCGCTCGCCGTCCGGGGCGGTCTCGGGCAGCTCGAAGTAGCCGACCAGCCTGATCGGCGTTCCGGCGTAGGTGGCGGTGACGTTGAGCCAGGCGAAGATGCCCGTCGTGGCGAGGTCGACGTCGGCCGGGTCGAGGCCGAGGCGCTGGCGCCACTGCTCGAAGTCGGCGAGGGATGTGGAGCAGTGGAAGCCGAGGGTCAGGCCCTCGGTGAGGACCAGGGCGCCCGCAGCGTCGCGCTCATCGGCGACGACGCGCTCGCTGGTGATCCTCGGCGCGGGCAGGTCGGAGTGAGCGGTGAAGAGGGCGAGCAAGACGCCGGCCGCGTTGATCTGGGCGCCAGCCGTGATGGTGTCGGTGGTGGTCACGATGCCTCCTCGGCGGGGGTGGTCTCTTCATTGGTGGCAGGGACGGCGTGCAGGGCGGGCCGCTCCGCCCCGGCGGTGCTGAATTCGCGGTAGCGGTTGGCGACCCATCCGGCCGACCAGCCGGTCAGTTCGACCGCTCGCCGCTGCGGGACGCTGGCCACGAGGCAGTCCTGGACCTTCAGCCGGGCCAGGTCCTCGGGCAGGCGTCCATCCACGGCGGGCGCGGAGAGGAGTTCCTGCCGGAGCCGTTCGACGTCCTGCGCGGCGCTCTGCTCACGCTCGCGCTCACGGCGCTCACGCTCGCTCACCACGCGCTCACGGCGCTCACGATCGGCCCGCTCGGCGTCCTGCCGGCGCTGCTGTTCCACGCGGTCCGCAGCGTCGCGCCGGGCCTGCTCGTCCCGCTGTTCGCGGGCCATATGCTGCTCGTGCTCACGCTGCTTGTCGGCCATGTGCTCCTCGTGCTCACGGCGCTCACGCTCGGCCTGCCGGGTGCGGTCGTACTCGGCCAACCGGTCGTCGCGTTCCTGCCGGCGGCGCTCCTCGGCGCGGTCTTCGCGCTCGGCCCGCTCATCGCGCTCACGGCGCTCACGGTCGGCCAGTGCGGCGGCGATCGCCCGCCGGTAGGCCAGGGAGGTCTCCGCCGTGACGATCAACAGCAGCGGCGCCACCGAGTGGACCGCCACCCCGACCTTGTCGTGAGCCAACGCGCTCTGACCCACGTTGAGCAGCACCGTCATGGCGCCGGTCATCCAGCGCAGCACGACCGGCCACCGGCCGCCGTCACCGTCCAGACGGGCGAGCGTGCTGTCCATGCGGACCACGATCACCACCGCCGCGTCCACGACCAGCGGCAGGATCGGAGCCGTCCACTCCCACCCCTTCGGGCTGTGGCCGGACATGAGCGGGGTCACCGTGAGCATGCTGTAGAGGACCGCGCCCAGCGTGATCGTCCACGTGCCCACGGCCAGCGCTTTCTCGGCCGACCGGATCTGTTCCTTGCTCGTCGGCACCTTCACCGCGACCACCGCCGGGTGCGCGGTGAGCGCGTCGTGAGCGCGGGGTGAGCGGACGTGAGCGCGATGAGCGCGGGGCTCGTCGTCACGCCGCCACCCGCTCGACGCTGGCGGTGCGGCGGATGACGGCCGGTCGCCGCAGCGGCACCGGCGCCATGCTCAGCAGCCGCTCGGCGTAGGCGGCCAGCTCCGGGTCCTCCCGGCGCAGGTCCGCGAGGATGTCGGTCGCGGCGTCCATCCGGGCCTCGCGCTCGACCACGTTCTCACCGGGCACTCCGGTGAACAGCCGGGTGAACTCCGAGTCCGTGGCGAGGCCGAGCGCCAGTTCGGCGAACTCGTCCTCCGTCAGGGCCATCTGGCCTGCAACAATGTTCTTCACGGGTCGTGTTTCCTTTCAACGGGACGGCCCTGAGCGGCCCCGGTGCACCACCACCGGGGCCGCAGCCGTTTTTGGGCCGAACGCCGACGAGCGTCCGCGGAAACCCGGCGTACCTCCGCCTCGGCGGCGGCACGTCGGGCACCGTGATCGCTGGTCGAGGCCTCACCGGCCGGTGGCTCGGCGAGGCGATCTATGTGACTCGCTGAAGATCACGTCCATCGGGACTTCCTCTCTGGTCGGCTGGCAAGGGATTCGCACTGCAAGGGGGGCCGCGCCCCCACTCTCCGGCCGTTGCTCGCGGTCGCCGGGCCACCTCGCCAGTCGGGGCCGAAGCCCCTGTCCCCTGGCCTTTGCGGAGATTGCAGCGTCCTCCGCCTCTGCTTGCGCCACCTGCCTAGGCAGCTACCGCCCCGCATCACGGGGCGAATTTGTGCAGCTCAGAGCAGCCCAAAGAAGGCCCCTCTGTGTCGCCCCTGTCTCACTTGGTGCGACACTCACAACATAGACAACCTGCTTAGGCAGGTCAAGAGAGTTGGGTTTCTCGCGCCTGTTGGGCACCTGCCCTAGCATTGGCGTATGGCCCTAGACCCGGATGACTCTCGCCCCCCGTATCAGCAGGTCAGCAGCCGTTTGCGGGCCTCGATCCTGACGAAGCAGCCCGGCTTCGAGACGGGTGACAAACTTCCGTCCGGCCCTGAGCTGGCCAAGCACTTCGGCGTGGCGCGCGGCACCGTCGACAAGGCGCTCGACCTGCTCCGGACCGAGGGGTTGATCGTGACGCGCCAGGGAAGCGGCTCGTTCGTCCGGGAGCGGACGGCCCGACCGGTTGGCCTCCGGCCGCACCTCGAAGCGGCTTTCGAGCAGCAGCAGGTCACGCTCGACTTCGCCGGCTTCTCCAGCGAGACGCTGCACAACGCGCTTCAGGAGCCGCTGGACAAGGTCCGCTCCGGCCGGCTGACTCCCGATTCCATCGCAGTGCGGCTGCTACTGCCGGACACATCGGAGCCGATGGCCGTCCCCGTGCTGGTCGACGGGCTCAAGGACGAGGTTGCGCTTCGCGAGCGCGCACGGAACATCGCGCTGACGAACGCTGGCGGCATCGCCCACTCGGTGGAGGTGCTGGCCGAGCTGGGGCTCGTGCAATCGGCGAGCGTCGAGGTCAAGGTGCACCGGGCATCGAGCCTGTTCAAGCTCTACATCTTGAACCGCTCGGAAGCCTTCTTCGGCTTCTACCCGCTGCGCGAGCGGACCATCAAGGTGGACGACACCGCCCACACTTTCTATGACGTGACCGGCAAGGACACCACCCTGTTCCACCACGCAGCCGGGCCGGACGATGCCTCGCTTGGGTCGCAGTACGTCCAGCAGGCCCAACTGTGGTTCGACAGCGTGTGGTCCACCATCGCCTACGAGCGCCAGCCATGAGCGCCGCCCCGCAGCAGCTCGTCGACGTGCTCCGCCCGGTGAAGCACGTACTGCTCGACTTCGACGGCCCGGTGTGCTCGGTGTTCGCTGGTCTGCCCGCCCGTGAGGTGGCCCGGCGCCTTCGTGAGGGTCTGCTCGCCAGCAGCGAGCAGGTCCCGGCCGCAGGCGAGACCGAGAGGGACCCGCTCGCCTTGCTGCGTCTCGTCGCCGACGCCAGGCCGGATCTCGCTGCCAGCGCTGATGCGGCGCTTGCAGCGCTGGAAACAGAGGCCGTCCGGATCGGTACGCCGAATCCCGGCGGCGAATCGGTTCTTCTGGCTTGCGCGCGCTCCGGCCGGTCTGTGTCGGTGGTCAGCAACAACGCTGGCGCGGCGATCGAGGCATACCTGACGGACCACGGGCTGAGCGACTACGTGACCGGGGTCTTCGGGCGAGTTCCCGGGGACCCGTCGTCCATGAAACCGAACCCGCGCCTCCTCCTGGACGCCATGGAAGCCGTGGGCGCCAAGCCGGCGGAGTGCGTGTTCATCGGCGATGCAGCCCGGGACGTGGAAGCCGGTAATGCTGCTGGCGTGTCGACGATCGGCTACGCGAACAAGCCCGGGAAGGATGCCAAGTTGGCCGCTGCTGGAGCCGTAGCAATCGTCGAATCGATGCAACAAATCGCCGACGCCTTGTTCTGATCGGGGCTCGGGCTGGCTTGCGGCCGGATAATTCCTGGCCCGCTTGCCAGCCTATTTGGTGTTGCTAGCGGTCAAACTTAGTGGGCCTCGATAATCTGGCGACTAAGGCTTTATTGGTGCCTCAAGGGAAATTCTTGCGCGGATTCTAAACTGCCCTGATTGCTTCGCATTATGAGCGCTTTCGCGCTGGGGATCGCGCCCCCGTGGCGACCGGAATAACTCTTACTTCCAAGTGGATTTCTTGGGTAGCAAGCCATCTGAATTAAAGTAGTCACGCGCCATCATGATTATCTTCTCTGCGGACGGGCGAAGGTCCTCGAAGTGATCATGGACCTGATTCTCGATCCACTCCGTCTGGGCATCGCCCAAGTCCATGACGGATGGGTATCTGCGCGGCATCTGGTCTGACATTTCTGCAATAATTTGAGAAATTAGAAATGCGTTTCTCTCGACCAAGCCCAGGTAGTCCTCCAGGGCGCGCCCGATCGGCGAGGGGAGGAACGGGTCCTCAAGCGCTGCGCGAATCCGCTGGGTCATCTCGCTATATGTGGATGGGAGTGAAATCTCGGCGGCGCAATACTTCCATCCGCGCCGTCTCGCCAAAAGCTCCTGCCCTTCATTTTTACTAGAGGGGGGCTTGTCGCCATCCACGAGGGTGAAGTTGCGCTGAAGGTGTTCGATGGAAACAATCATGGTTGGGCAAAGTTCGGCCCGGTACTCCAAATCCTCATAGGGTCGCTCCCTGTTGAATGCGTGAGCCACATATGCATCATACATCTTTGTAATATTTGCATGCCTTAGGAGCTCAAAGTCAAAGTCCCCCCTCAGGGCTAGCTCTTCCTTTCCGACGAAAATCCTCAAGACTTCCGTGAGGGATTCAATTTGCTTCTTAAAAACCTCGGTCTTGAGGGGTTGAAATACGGTTCTTTTGGCGTTGACGTAGGTCATTGAGGCAATAACCATGGTGCTCACCCAAAAGATGATCTGTGCAAGTTTGGCAACTTGATCGAGGCGATGCGAGTCCATGGGGTGATGATGGCATCTAAGCGTGGATCGTTGTGTCCCTTTTAGATCTTTGCCGGGCTTGCCAAGGATGCGCGGGCTGAGCGGTCAGCGCTCGACTCTCACTGCCTCTTTCGCCGGCCCCATTTGTACGGCTTCAGCTAGACAGCCGACACTGGGTGGTGGGCAGGATCGCATGCGCGACCAGCCTGACTGCACCACCTCTCGCCGACTTGTTGTGAGCCGGTCAAGCTATTGGCAGCTTCCCGACCCAGGCCCCGGAACATGTACGGAACGCCGGGTACGATCGCGCGGTCGGGTTGGTGCTCCGCCGCAGGTGGAAGCGTCCTTGAGGGGGAGCGCCTTAATGTTCTTGAAAACTGTCGTGCGGTGACCCCGTACCGTGGGTTCGAATCCCACGCTCTCCGCTGGTTGGAGAACCACCTGCTCAGGGCGGGTGCCGAGATCACTCGGCACCCGCCTTCCGCGTTTTCGGCGGGCGGGGGTTGACCCTGACACGGTGGCAGGGGGTGGAGTGGGGGCACCATGTTGAACATCGGAGACTTCGCCAGCCACGGCCGGGTGTCGGTGCGGATGCTGCGCCACTACGACGCGATCGGGCTGCTGCGGCCCGCCAGGGTGGACCCGGTCAGCGGGTACCGGTCCTACGAGGCGTCCCAACTCGCCCGGCTCAACCGGGTGATCGCGCTCAAGGAGCTCGGCTTCACGCTGCAGCAGGTGCGGGCCGTCCTGGACGAGCAGGTGGACGCGGCCGAACTGCGCGGGATGCTGCGGCTGCGCCGGGCCCAACTCGCCGAGGCGATCGCCGCGGACGAGCAGCGGCTGACCCGGGTGGAGGCGAGGCTCCGGACGATCGAGAGCGAGGGGACCATGTCCGTACACGACGTCGTACTGAAGCGGGTGCCGTCCGTCCGGGTGGCCGAACTGACCGCGGTGGCCGCGAGTTACCAGCCGGAGGACATCGGACCGGTGATCGGCCCGCTGTTCGCGGAGCTGTGCCGGCGACTGGCCGAGGCCGGGATCGCCGAGGCGGGCCCGTCCGTCGCCCGGTACGAGGACGTGCCGGAGGGCGAGGGCACGGTGCTGATCCGGGTGGCCGTCCCGGTCGGGCCGGCGGTGGAGCCGGGCCGGTACGGCTTCGCGGTGCTCGACCTGCCGCCGATCGAGGAGGCGGCGACGGTCGTGCACCGCGGCTCGATGGACGAGGCGATGGGGAGCTTCCAGGAGCTGGCCCGCTTCATCGACGCGAACGGCTACCGCTCGGCCGGCTACGCCCGGGAGCTCTACCTGGAGTGCCCGGACGACCCGGCGCGATGGGTCACGGAGTTCCAGGAGCCGGTGGTCCGCCGGTAGGCCCGGTCCGGCCGGGGCTCACGCCCGCGGATCCGCCGGGGGCCCACTTGCCCGGCCCCCGGCGGGCGGGCAGAGTGCGGTGGAGGTGGCGGGCGGCGAGCGGAGGCGGCGATGGGTGACCTGACGGACCGACTGGCGCAGGGCCTTCCGGCCGGGGCGGTGGTGGTGGATCCGGACGTGACCGCCGCCTACCGCCACGACATGGCCGGCTTCTGCGCCGCCGGTGCGCCCGCCGTGGTGGTGTTCCCGGAGACGGTCGAGCAGGTGCAGCACGTGCTGCGCACCGCCACCGCGCTGCGGGTGCCGGTGGTGCCGCAGGGGGCGCGGACCGGGCTGTCGGGGGCGGCGAACGCCGTGGACGGCTGCATCGTGCTGTCGATGGTGAAGTTGAACCGGATCCTGGAACTCGACCCGGTGAACCGGATCGCGGTGGTCGAGCCCGGCGTGGTGAACGCCGAACTGTCGCGAGCAGTCGAGGAGTTGGGCCTGTCATACCCACCGGACCCGTCCAGTTGGGAGTCCTGCACGATCGGCGGCAACATCGGCACCGGCGCGGGCGGGCTCTGCTGCGTGAAGTACGGCGTCACCAGCGAGTACGTGCTCGGCCTGGACGTGGTGCTGGCGGACGGGCGGCTGCTGTCCACCGGGCGCCGGACGGCCAAGGGCGTGGCCGGGTACGACCTGACCCGGCTGCTGGTCGGCTCGGAGGGCACGCTGGGCGTGGTGGTCCGGGCGGTGCTCGCGCTGCGGCCCGCGCCGGCGCCGCAGCTGGCGCTGGCGGCGGAGTTCCCGAGCGCGGACGCGGCGGGCGCGGCCGTCTGCGAGGTGATGGCGTGCGGCCTGACCCCGTCGCTGATGGAGCTGATGGACGCGGTCAGCGTGCGGGCGGTCAACGACCTGGGGCGGATGGGGCTGCCGGAGACGACCCGGGCGCTGCTGCTGGTGGCCTTCGACGGGCCGGACCGGGAGGCCGGGCTGGTGCGGGTGGCGGAGCTCTGCCGGGCCGCCGGGGCGACCGAGGTGGTGCCGGCCGAGGACGAGGCGGAGTCGCAGCTGCTGCTGGAGGCGCGGCGGCTGGCGCTGCCCGCGCTGGACCGGTTGGGCACCACGATGATCGACGACGTGGCGGTGCCGCGCTCCCGGCTGGCCGAGATGCTGAACGGTGTGGCGGTGATCGCCGAGCGGCACGCGCTGACCATCGGGGTGGTCAGCCACGCCGGGGACGGCAACACCCACCCGATCGTGATCTTCGACGGCTCGGACGAGGAGCAGGCGGCGCGGGCGCAGCGCTCCTTCGACGAGATCATGGCGCTGGGGCTGGAGCTGGGCGGCACGATCACCGGGGAGCACGGGGTGGGGCTGCTCAAGCGGGACTGGCTGGCGCGCGAGCTGGGGCCGGTCGCGCTGGACCTCCAGCGACAGCTGAAGGCGGTCTTCGATCCGCTGGGAATCATGAACCCAGGCAAGATGGTGTGATGGTATTTCCCCCCATATTCCAGTACGACTTTCCGATGGTCTGGGAATGGCTGGAAAAGTCGACATGGGAGGGTGGTCGAACTTTTCGGGGGCGCGTTCCCTGATTTCCCTGCGCCGGGGTGGTGCGCCCGGTGGTTCGCGTGATGGCGGAGCGCCCTGTCTGGAGGGCCTTCCGGGAGGCCGTCATCCGGGCAAAGCCCCAGCTCAGTAGGGTTGTGTCGGTGCACTGTCCGATTTTCGGTCCGTTATGCGCAGCCCGGGTGGATATCACGCTAACGGGCGAAAACTGCTCCGTCGACTAGTGCTTTGTCGATTTGTTGCGGAAGTCTGTCTCTCGGCGTCGCAGCCCGCAGGTGTTCGTCTGGCCGGCGAACTCCCGCACCCCCTGCTCGACAATTGCACGATTTACAGCTTCTTGGAGGCTCTCATGGCTCGCATCCACACCCGCCGGGTGGCCGGACTCCTGCTCGCCGCCCCGCTCGCGGCCGGCCTGCTGCTGGCCGGCGCCGGTGCTGCGGCCGCCGACAACGGTGCGGGCGCCGGTGCCGGCTCCAACGCCGGCGTGGTGTCCGACGTCGGCACGGGCAACGTGTTCGGCGGGGTCGACGGCAACTACATCTCCACCCAGCAGACCGCCACCGGGACGGGTGCCTCGAACCAGAACAACACCCTCGCGGTGAAGGACAACGCGGGCACCATCCTGGCCGGGCAGTCCAACAAGAACATCAACGTCGTGTTCGCCCCGATCTTCCACTGATCCGATCGGGCACCACCGACGGCGGGGGCGCCGGAGGTGGGCGGCCGCGGGTGAGCTGAGCACTCGCGGAGGGGCTCGAACCAGTCTCCGGGCGGAACTCCCGCCCGGGCGCGGATCAGAACAGCGCATGACCGGCCAGCGGAAAGGGTCACCGCGAAGCCGGCCTCGTGGGCGGTGCCGCCATCGGCACCGCCCACGAGTGCGTCCGGAACCGGGCGCGAACCGCCCCGGGCCCGCTCGCCGCCGGCCGCCCGTCGCCGCCGACACCGCTCGGGACCACCCGTCGAGGCCCGCCCGGACTGCGCGAACGCGTCCAGCGAGGGCCCGCGCCCGGAGCCGTCGGTGTTCGGCGGTACGGTTGCGCTCCGACAGCGCACCACGTGCCCGGGCCCGGGAAGGACGGCCCGGCCGGGGCGGCGACCGCGGCAACCGGAGGAGAGGGCGCGCGATGGCGGCGGAGGAGGAGGGCCTGACCGGCCCGGGCGAGGCCTGGCCTGCACCGGAGCCGGATCCGCGATCCGGGCCGGACGCCCGCCGGGAGCCGGCCGAGCACCGGCCCGAGCCGAAGTCCGTGCCCGAGCTGCTGCTCGGCCGCCCGCCGATGGCCCGCCCGCTGCCGACCTTCGACGCCGAGGCCGCGCCCGCCGAGCCCGGCCCGCTGTTCGTGGACTGGCTCGCCACCGCGCTGGCCGCCGGCGTGCCGGACCCGCAGGTGGTCACCCTCTCCACGGTCGACGCGGACGGCCTGCCGGACGCCCGGGTGCTGGTGCTGCGCGACGTCGACGCGGCCGGCACCGGCTGGGTCTTCTCCGCCGCCGCCGACAGCCCCAAGGGCCGCCAGCTGGCGGACCACCCGGCCGCCGCGCTGACCGTCTACTGGCCCCAGCTGGGCCGCCAGGTGCGGGTCCGCGGCACCGTCGAGCGGGCCGCCGACCTGGTCGCCGCCGCCGAGTTCGCCACCCGCTCCCCGGACGCCCGGGTCGGCGCGCTGGTCGGGCGGCAGAGCGAGCCGATGGCCTCGCTCGCCGAGTACGACGAGGCCGTCGCCGTCGCCCGCCGCCGGCTGGAGGCCACCCCGGACGCCGTCGCGGCCGGGCACGCGGTCTACACGCTGTGGGCGCACGAGGTGGAGTACTGGCAGGGCGACGCGCAGCGCCGGCACGTCCGGCTGCGGTACACCCGCACCGGCCCGGTCCGGACCCCGGAGTGGTCGCGCACCCTGCTGTGGCCGTGACGCTCTGACGCTCTGACGGTCCGAGGGCCCGGCCCTCGGACCGACCGCGCCGCCCCTACCGCCGCCCGGTCAGCGTGGCTCCCACGCTGGCCGCCACCACACAGCCGATCCCGGCCAGCTGCGGCACGCCCAGCAGCTGGCCGAGCACCACCAGGCCGACCAGCGCGCTGACCGCCGGCTCCAGACTGACCAGCACGCTGAACACCCGCTGCGGCATCCGTCGCAGCGCGGTCATCTCCAGCGCGTACGGGATCACCGGCAGCAGCAGCGACACCCCGGCCACCGCGGCCAGCAGCCCCAGCGGCGAGGCGCCGGGCGCGGTCAGCCCGTCCCAGGCCTGGCCGAGTCCGAACGGCGCCAGGGCGAGCGCGCCGACCGTCATCGACACCGCCAGTCCCTGGAAGCCCTGGAAGGCGGCGCCGACCTTGTCGGTGAACAGGATGTACGCGGCGTAGCAGGCGGCCGCCCCGAAGGCGTAGAGCAGGCCGACCGGGTCGAGCCCGCCCCCGTCGCCGCCCTCGCCGAGCAGGGTCAGCAGGACGACGCCGCCGGCGGCGAGCAGCGCCCAGAGCAGGTGGCTGGCGCGCCGGGCGAAGACCAGGGCGACCGCGAGCGGGCCGAGGAACTCGATGGTCGCGGCGGTGCCCATCGGCAGCCGGTCGATCGCCCCGGCGAACAGGAAGGTCATCCCGGCCGAGGCCACGCCCAGCAGGGCCGCGGCGGCGAGGTCGCGCGGGCGCTTGTCGCGCAGCCGGGGCCGGGTGACGGCGAGCAGGATGACCGCCGCGAAGCCCAGCCGCAGGAAGGTGGTGCCGCTGACCCCGAGCGGGCCGAACAGCGGCTTGGACAGCGCGATCCCGGTCTGCACCAGGAACATCGCGGTCAGACAGAGAAGCGGCGCCGGGATCCTCTCCGGGCGCCGCAGGACCTTCGGGAGTCGGCCGGTGGGTCGGCCGAGGGGAGCGTCGGGCGGTGCCGTGGAGCCGGGTGCCCCGCCTCGTCGCCAGCTGCCCCGCTCGCCGGCGGGCTCGCCCTGGGGGGCGGGCGGCATGGCAAGCGCCTCGGCGACGGCGGCAGCCGGCATCGGGGCGGTGGTTTCGCTGGGATGGGAGCTGGGCATATGGGCGAGTTTGCCGTAAGGAGTGACAAACGGGCAAGCTCGTTACAACTATCGGGACGGATGCGGACGGGTGCGGCCGAAAGGGTGAGCTCTCCCGGTGTGCCCGGCGTGGTTGCCGCATTCGTCCGATGGTCCGTCAGTAGCAAGGGCGGGTGCGCTATCTCCGCCCCGTGGCCCTGTTCGCCGCCTCCCTCGTGCTCCTGCTGGCCACCGACGGGACGGGCGTGAGCGCCGGGGCCGCCGCCCTTCCCCGCATCCGGGCCCTCACCCTGTCCGACCGGTTCGGCCCGCCCAGGATCCACGACGACTTCACCGGCCCCGCCTTCGACGTCTGCGCCGCGCCGCCCCTCGACACCCTGCGGGCCTGGCACGGGGCCTCCCCGTACGGCGCGCTCGGCATCTACGTCAGTGGCGCCCAGCGCGGCTGCGGCCAGCCCCGGCTCACCGCCGAGTGGGTGCGCCAGGCCCGCGAGCTGGGCTGGCGCTTCCTGCCGGCCCACGTCGGGCTCCAGGCGCCGTGCAGCGAAGTCGGCAACAAGCCGCGCAAGATCGACCCCGCCCACGCGGTCGAGCAGGGCCGGGACGAGGCCACCGAAGCCGTCCACGCGATGGGCTCGCTCGGATTCGGCAAGGGCGGCCCGGTCTACCTCGACATCGAGGCCTACCCGATGCGCGACCCCGCCTGCGGCCAGGCCGTGGTCGACTTCGCCGTCGGCTGGACCCAGGCCCTGCACGCCGCCGGCTACCGCTCCGGCTTCTATTCCAGCCTCGACTCCGGCATCGCCGACCTGGCCGCCGCCGCCCGGGCCGGCAGCTTCCCGCTACCCGACGCCCTCTGGTACGCCCGCTGGGACGACCGGGCCGACACCACCGGCTCCGGCGCCCTCGGCTCCGACCTCTGGGGCGACCACCAGCGCGTCCACCAGTACCGCGGCAACGTCGAGGAGACCTACGGCGGCGCCACCCTCACGATCGACCGCGACCACGTCGACGGCCCGACCGCGGGCTGAGACGTCGCCGATCCGTGATCTGGGCAACGGCGCCGGGATACTGACAGCGGGCGGGGCGGGGCGGCACAATCGGGCAGGTCCGCGCGCATTACCGCCCGGTAGGCGCCGCAGGCGCAGCCGCCAGTGCCGCCAGGTCAAGGAGGACCCGTGTTCAGCACGATGCAGGACGTCCCGCTCACCGTCGCCCGGATTCTGGAGCACGGGTCCACCATCCACGGCCGGTCCACCGTCACCACCTGGGCCGGCACCGGGCCGGTCGTGCGGACGTACGCCGAGGTGGGGGCGCGGGCCGCGCAGCTCGCCCACGCGCTCCGCGACGAACTGGGGGTGACCGGGGACGACCGGGTCGCGACCCTGATGTGGAACAACTCCGTCCACCTGGAGGCGTACCTCGCCGTCCCCGCGATGGGGTCCGTGCTGCACACGCTCAACCTGCGGCTGCCCGCCCACCAGCTGTCGTTCATCGTCAACCACGCCGCCGACCACGCGGTGATCGTGGACGGCAGCGTGCTCCCGCTGCTCGCCGCCGTCCTGCCGGACCTCGCCCCGACGCTGCGGCACATCGTGGTGAACGGCCCCGGCGACCGCTCGCTGCTGGCCGGCTTCCCGGGCACCGTGCACGACTACGAGGAGCTGATCGCGGGCCGGCCCACCGCCTACCCGTGGCGCGGCGACCTCGACGAGCGCGAGGCCGCCGTGCTCTGCTACACCTCCGGCACCACCGGGGACCCGAAGGGCGTGCTTTACAGCCACCGCTCGGTGTACCTGCACTGCCTCCAGGTCAACGCCGGCGACAACTTCGCCTTCACCCCGCGCGACACCGCGCTGCCGGTGGTCCCGATGTTCCACGTGAATGCCTGGGGCATCCCGCACGCCGCCTTCATGTCCGGTGCCAACCTGCTCATGCCGGATCGTTTCCTCCAGCCCAAGCCGATGGCCGAGATGATCGCCGCCGTCCGGCCCACCGTCGGCGCCGCCGTCCCGACCATCTGGAGCGGCCTGCTGGACGAGCTCGACGCGGGCGACTACGACACCTCCAGCCTGCGGATGGTGGTCATCGGCGGCAGCGCCTGCCCGCCCTCGCTGATGAAGGGCTTCGAGGAGCGCCACGGCATCCGCGTGCTGCACGCCTGGGGCATGACCGAGACCTCGCCGCTCGGCTCCTTCGCCCAGCCGCCCGGCGGCCTCACCCCGGAGGAGGAGTGGCCCTACCGCGTCACCCAGGGCATCTTCCCGGCCTCCGTCGAGGCCCGGCTGGTCGGCCCGTCCGGTGAGCGGATGCCGCACGACGGCGTCGCGGCGGGCGAGCTGGAGGTGCGCGGCCCGTGGATCGCCGGGGCCTACTACGGCGGTGCCGGCCAGGACCCGGTCCGCCCGGACGACAAGTTCTCCGAGGACGGCTGGCTGCGTACCGGCGACGTCGGCACCATCACCGCCGACGGCTACCTGACCCTCACCGACCGGGCCAAGGACGTGATCAAGTCCGGCGGCGAGTGGATCTCCTCGGTCGAACTGGAGAACCAGTTGATGGCCCACCCCGAGGTGGCCGAGGCCGCCGTGGTCGCCGTCCCGGACGAGAGGTGGGGCGAGCGCCCGCTGGCCACGGTCGTGCTGCGCCCGGGCGCCACGGCCGGGCTGAGCGAGCTGCGGGCCTTCCTGGCCGGACGCATCGCCTCCTGGCAGCTGCCGGAGCGCTGGTCGATCGTCGAGTCGGTGCCGAAGACCTCGGTCGGCAAGTTCGACAAGAAGGTGATCCGCGCCAGCTACGCGGCGGACGAACTGGACGTGACGGTGCTCGGCAAGGAGTAGCCGCCCGCCCGACCGCCGAGGGCCGGCCACCCCCGTTCCAGCGGGGTGGCCGACCCTCGGCGCGTGCCGGGTGGATCTCGCCGGTCCTCGGCGTCAGGGCGCGGTCAGCCCGCCGCGGCGACGCCCGCCTCGCCCATCGCGCCGATCCGCCCGAGCAGGTCGACGATCCGGGACTGGACGTCGGCGCTGGTCGAGCGCTCGGCGAGGAACAGCACCGTCTCGCCGGTGCGCAGCCGGGGCAGTTCGCGCGGGTCGAGGTCCACCGAGGTGTAGACCACCAGCGGGGTGCGGTGCAGCCGGTCGTTGGCGCGCAGCCAGTCCAGCAGGCCGACCCGGCGGCGGCGGATCTGGAGCAGGTCCATCACCACCAGGTTGGGCTGCACGCTGCTGGCCCGGGCGACGGCGTCGTTCTCGTCCACCGCGTGCTCGACGTGCATGCCGCGCCGCTCCAGGCTGCTGATCATGGCGGCGGCGATGTCCGGGTCGCCCTCGACCAGCAGGACGCGCGGGGCGTGGTGCTCGCCGTCGCGCGGCGCGAGGGCGCGCAGCAGCACGGCCGGGTCGGCGCCGTACGCGGCGTCCCGGGTCGCCTGGCCGAGACCGGCGGTGACCAGCACCGGGACCCGGCTGTTGAGCGCGGCGGTGCGCAGCGACTGCAGCGCGGTGCGGGTGATCGGGCTGGTCAGCGGGTCGACGAAGAGCGCCGCGGGGAAGCCGGCGACCTGGGCGTCCACCTCCTCGCGGGAGCGGACGATCACCGGGCGGTAGCCGCGTTCCTGGAGCGCCTGCCGGGTGGCCGGATCGGGCTCGGGCCAGACCAGCAGCCGACGGGCGCTGCCGCCCTCGCCGTTCGAGCCGTTCGATCCGTTCGGGCCGGCCATGGCCGGCGGCTGCTCGTCGGTCCGGTCGCCGGCGGCGGCGGGCAGTTCGGCCATCGGGCGCGGGGCGGTTCTGGTCTCGGCCGGGACGGGCGGCTGCGGTCCGGCGGCGGGCGTCGGCGAACCGCCCAGCGGGCGCGGCGGCGCGAGTTCGGCGAGGCCGGTGCCGACCGGGCGCGGGCCGGACGGGTCCTCGGCGGCGGGCAGTGCCGGGCGGGCGGGCGGCAGCGCGGCGGGGCCGCCGGGCGCGGGCCGGTCCTCCTGCGGGGTCTGGTCGGACGGTCCGGCCGGGGTCTCCTGGCCGGGGCCGGGCGGCACGGCCAGCCGGCGGCGGCGGCCGGTCGGTGCGGCGGCGGGCTCGGGCTGCGCGGGCGCCGGGCCGGCCGGCAGGGCGTGCTCCAGCCCGGGGTACACCGGGGTGTCGGTGGCGCCGGGGAGGGCGAAGCCGCCGGAGGAGTCCTCGGTGGAGGGCAGGGCGCGGCGCCGGCGGGGCTTGGTCTCGGCGCCGTCGGCGGCCGGGGCGCCTTCCACGGCGGGCGTGCCGCCGGCCGGGGTGCCGCCGGCGGGGGCGGGGGCGGGGGCGGCACCGGTGCCGGGGCCGAGCGCGAGCGGTTCGCGCCCGCCGGTCCGGTGCTGCTGCGGGCGCTCGCCCTCGACGGGGACGGCGTAGGCGGGGCCGGAGCGGCCGTCGTCCTTGCCCCAGGGGTCGCGCTGCGCGCCGTCCGGACCGGCCACGCCCTGGCGGCCGTACGCGGGGTCGTTGCCGGTGCCGTTCCACTGTTCGGGGACGGCCCGCTCGATCCGGGCGGGGGCGTTCGGCCACTGGTCGGCGGGGGCGCTGGGGGCGGTCCGGGCCGGGGGCGCGGGTTCCTCGGCAGCGGGGCGGCCCCGGCGGCCGCGCCGCTCGGCGGCGGGTTCCTCGGCGGGCTGCTCCGCCTCCGCGGCCGGGGCCGGGGTCTCGCGCTCGGGCTGCTCGGCGCCGTCGGCGACCGGCTCGGCGGCCTCGTCGCTGCTGGGCAGCTGCGGGATGCCCGGCAGATCGGGCAGGACGGCGCTGTCGCCCTCCTTGGGCCGGTCGGAGCGGCCCTCGGCGGCCGCGCGCTCGGCGGCGGCCTTCGCGGCGGCCGGGTCCAACGGCAGCTCGACGACGTACGTGGTGCCGGCCTTGCCGGGCAGCTCGTGCGGCTGGAGCACGCCACCGTGGCGCTCGACCACCGCGCGGGCTATCGGCAGGTGGACGGGGCTGCCGCCGAGGCCGGGCCCGCGGATCTCGACCCGGGCGACCTCGCCGCGCTGGGCGGCGGCCAGGACGACGGTCGGCGGCTCGCCGCCGGAGGGCAGTGCGGCGGGTGCGCCGGGGGCGGCCAGGCCGGGGGAGGGGGCGGCCGGGGCGTCCAGGGCGAGGCCGATGCCGCTGACGTCGGCGACCAGGTGGGCCAGCGCCTGGGCGAGCCGGCGTTCGTCGGCGATCACCTCGACGGCGGCGGCGTGCACCGAGAACCGCACCCGGCCCGGGCCGACCAGCTCGCCGGCCGCCTCGACGGCCCGTCGGACGACCTTGTCCAGGGCGACGGGCACCCGTCGTTCGGTCGGCTTGCGGCGGTCCTTGCCGTCCTTGCCGCCCTTCGCGTCCGGGCCGTCCGCCGGGGCGGTCTCGTCGGTCTCACCGGCCTCGGAGCGCTGGTGCGCGAGCACGCCGTCGATCAGCCGGCTGAACCGGCGGCACTCGTCGGCGAGCCGGCGCAGCGTCCAGTTGGCCTCCGGCCACAGCTGCCCGGCCGGGTCGGCGGCGAGCGCGTCCAGTCGCTGGTTCAGCGCGGTCAGCGCGCCGCCGAGTTCGCTCTCCAGGACGGCGGTGAGGTGTTCGTTGCGGGCGACCAGGGCGAGTTCGCGGCTGCGGTCGGTGAAGGTCATCACCGCGCCGACCAGCTGGTCGCCGTCCCGTACCGGCGCGGTGGTGAGGTCGACGGTGACCGGGCGGCCGTCCTTGCGCCACAGCACGGTGCCGCGCACCCGGTGCTTGCGCCCGGAGGTCAGGGTGTCCAGCAGAGCGGACTCCTCCAGCGCCAGCGGGGTGCCGTCGGCCCGGGAGTGCTGGATCAGCGGGTGCAGCTCGCGCCCGCCCAGCTCGCTCGCCCGGTACTCCAGGATGTGCGCGGCTGCCGGGTTGACCAGCACGCAGCGGCCTTCGAGGTCGACGCCGAGCACGCCCTCGGCGGCGGCGCGCAGGATCATCTCGGTCTGCTTGTGCTGGCGGCGCAGCTCGGCCTCGACGCCGAGCCGGCTGGAGAGGTCGCGGACCAGCAGCAGGAGCAGGTCGCTCGCGGAGGACGGGCGGGAGCGCTCGCGGTAGGAGTCGTACGAGGTGAGCCCGTAGCCGCGGCCCTCGCCGGTGCCGTCGTCGGGGAAGTCGTTGCCGGAGACCTCGACCGGGAAGCTGGTGCCGTCGGTGCGCCGGGCGGTCATCCGGACCGGGCGGTCGGGCTCGTCGCCGTCGCGGGCGGCCGGGCGCATCGAGCCGGGGATCCGGCTGGGGTCGAACTCGGGCAGGAGGTCCAGCACGCCCATGCCGACCAGCGAGGTGCCGGGCGTCTGGAGCGCCTGGACGGCTGCGCTGTTGGCGTCCACGACGGTGCCGTTGCTGTTCACCAGCAACAACGCGTCGGGCAGGGCGTCGAGTATGGCGGCGAGGCGAGCAGCGCCTCGGATCGGCCTGCTGCTCACGTCGACAGGTCTCCTCGGCTCAGGGCAGCTCCTCCGGAGACGGCAGTATCTCATTCTTCTTTGCGGCGGGGTCGACCCGCCTAGTAACGTGGGCGGTGGTTGGTGCCGAACCCCACGGTTGTGGCATCATCTCAGGCACACGGAACGGGTCCGCTCACGCGGACGTGGTCCCTGTGGAGGAGGCTTCGCCTAGTCCGGTCTATGGCGCCGCACTGCTAATGCGGTTTCGGGGTTATTCCTGATCGAGGGTTCAAATCCCTCAGCCTCCGCAGCCGGAAAGCCCCGTCGACGATCTTGTCGGCGGGGCTTTCCCCATCCCCGGGGAGGTTCCGGACCCACCCCGCCGCCCACCTTCCCGACCTGTCTCCCCGCCTGCCTCCCGACCTGCCCCGCAGGCCGGGGCCGCCGGGGGCCCCGAGTGGCCTCCAGGGGGTCGGCCCGGAGGGAGGGAGCAATCGATTTCGTCCCGCGTCGCAGGTCATGTAATGTTGTCCCCGCACCGCCCCGCTGACACCGTTCATCAGGGCGAGCGCTCATAGCTCAACGGATAGAGCACTTGACTACGGATCAAGAGGTTGCAGGTTCGAATCCTGCTGAGCGCACCAATCTCCGCAAGATCGGGTTCGCCCGTTCCTTGCGCTCATAGCTCAACGGATAGAGCACTTGACTACGGATCAAGAGGTTGCAGGTTCGAATCCTGCTGAGCGCACCATCGAGAAGCCCCCGGCCACCGGCCGGGGGCTTCTCCCGTTTCCGGGTCCGGACGAGGGCGCCGGGTGCCCGATCCGTTCTGGATTTGCGGGCCTAATGGATGAAATGCATCTGTTTCGGGTACATCCCGTCCTGTCGCTCGGATGACCGCCAAACGGGTGGGACCCGGCTATAAGCCCAGGTGTCGCAGTATGACCGGTTCAGGATCGTGATTCCTTTTTGTCAGATCTTGTGCCCAGGCTGCCCGGCACCCCGGCAGCCGACCGCGAAGGAGAGCCGGATGGGCCGACAGTTTCCCCGCACGGCCGCCGCCCTGACCGTCCTCGTGGCCGGGCTGCTGACCGGCTGGAACGCCCCACTCTCGATGGCCCAGCAGTCCCCTGACGCCTGGTCCGGGGATCACCGGGCGGTCCTGCCCTCCGGCCTCTCCGTCCAGCTCGAATTCGCCGCCACCCCGGGCACCGAGGTGGCCGCCGCGGCCGGCGAACTGGCCGACCGCCCCGGCGGCGGACGCGCGGCCGGGCCGTACACGGACGGAATGCACCCCGGAAACCCCGCACAGACCTTCAGCGTCACCGAGAACCGCCCCCAGGCGGACGGATCCTGGCGCACCGTAGGAACGCTCCGGCTCGCCTTCTCCCGACCGGTCCGCAATCCCCGGCTGCACCTCAGCGGACTGGCCGCGCTCGCCACCGGGAAGTCCGGCACCACCAGCACCGCGGCCCGGCTGACCCTCACCGGCGGCTCACCCGCCGCCCCCACCCTGGTCAACCGCACCGACTGGCCCGGCTGGACGGTCGACGCCAACGCCCTCGCGCCCGTCGGCGCAGACGGCAGCTCCGACGGCGCGGCCGGCTCCGTCTCCGAAGGCACCCTGGAACTCGCCGGCACCCTGCGCACCGCGGTCTTCCGGGTCGAGCAGCGCTCCACCGCCCGGGCCGGCAGCACCACCGCCCCACCCGTCCTGCGCCAGGCCTACACCGTCACCGTCGACGAGGACCTCGGCACCGCCCCGCAGAACTACGGCAACGCCTCGCACGTGCTCTCCGACCTGTTCCTCGGCGCGGACGCCGCCGGCGCTGCGCACCGCACCAGCCCCCCGTCCCCCGACGACCGGGGCACGGCCGACCGGCCGACCGGCGAGCCGCTGGTCCAGCTCGACCACGGGGCCGGCCGGCGCAGCGTCTTCGCCAGCCCGCCGCCGCCCAGGCTCCAGCCCGGCCGCGGCGAGTACCAGGGCGCCGACCCGTCGATCAGCTTCCCCACCGAGGCCGCGATCGGCCACTACTACCGGCTCACCGTCCCGGTGGCGGTCGGAGACCAGCCCGCGACCCTGGCCGGCTGGATCGACTTCGACCACAGCGGGCGCTTCGACCCCGCCGAGCGGGTGCAGACCGAGATCCCGGCCGGCGCCGACACCGCGACCCTGGAATGGACCGTCCCGACCGGCGCCGGCTCGGGCGCCACCTGGGCCCGGCTGCGGATCGCCCGCGACGCCAGCCAACTCGTCCCCTCCGGCGGCTTCGCCGACTCCGGGCAGGTCACCGACCAGCGGATCAAACTGACCGTCGGCGCCGCCCGGCCCGAGATCGCCGAACCCGTCGACGGCGCCGTCCTCGCCGAAGCCCGCCCGCGGATCCACGGCGACGGAGCGGTCGCCGGCGCCTCGGTGGAGATCCGGGACGGCGACGCCACGGCCTGCCGGGCCCGGGTCGAGCGCGGCGGCGACTGGTCCTGCCGGCCCGGTGAAGCGCTCACCGCAGGCCCGCACTCCCTCACCCCGGTCGAGATCACCAGTGGTGGCGTGGTGCTGCGCGGCGAGGCCGTCCGGGTCACCGTGAAGACGGCGCCGCCCGCAGCGCCCGTCCTCACCCTCCCGGAGTACACCAACGACCCGGGGATCCAGCTCACCGGCACCGGCGAGGCGGGCAGCACCGTCGCGGTCACCGACCAGGCCGCCGAACTGTGCCGCAGCGCCGTCCGGGCGGACGGCCAGTGGTCCTGCCTGCCGGTCGAGAACCTGGTGGACGGGCGCCACCTGCTCACCCCCGTCGCGGTCGACGCGGCCGGGAACCGGACGGCCGGACAGGCGGTCGCGCTGGTCGTCGACACCGTCCCGCCGGACAAGCCGGTGCTCGGCTCCCCGGCCGCCGGGGCGACCCTGCGGGTCAGCCGGCCGACGTTCACCGGGCGGGCCGAGCCGGGCTCGAAGGTGCTGGTCACGGCGCGGGCGGGCGGCTCGGCGGCCTCGGGCGCGGGCTCAGCCTCGGGCGCGGGCTCGGCGGCGGGCGAGCGGACGGTGCTGTGCGGGGCGACGGCGGCTCTCGACGGCAGCTGGACCTGCACCGCCAACCGGGACCTGACGGACGGGCAGCAGTGGCTGGTCGTCACGGCGACCGACCTGGCGGGGAACGGGGCGGTGGCGGACGCCGTGCCGGTGCGCGTCGCGGCGGCGCCGAGCCCGGCGGCGTCGGTATCGGCGTCGGCTTCGGTTCCTGCGGTGCCGAGTTCGGGGGCGTCGGTCCCCGCCCGGCCCAGCCCCGCGGCCTCGGTGCCGACCGTGCCGAGCCCGTCGGCTTCGGCGTCGGCTTCGGCTTCTGCGGTGCCGAGTTCGGGGGAGTCGGTTCCTGTGCGGCCCAGCCCCGCGGCCTCGGTGTCGACCGTGGCGACCGTGGCGAGCCCGTCGGCATCGACGTCGGCTTCGGCTTCGGTGCCGAGCGGGCCGAGTCCGAGCGTGCCAGTGCCGGTGCTGGCCTCGGCCGGTGCTTCCGCGCCGGTGGCCTCCTCCGGACCGTCTCGTCCCGCGATGTCGCCCACGTCCGCATCCACGTCCACATCCACGTCCGTGCCTTCGCGCCCGGTCACCTCGTCGCCGAGCCCGGCTGCGGTGGCGGCGCCCGAGGCGTCCGTGCTCGCGCCGGCGCCGGTGGGCCTGCTGCCGATCGCTGTTCCGGCGGCGGCCGGACCGTCCGCCGGCTCAGTCACCCCGACCGTCCCGACCGCCACCACCACCTCCGCCGGTTCCGTCGCTCCGACGCTCCGTACCGTTCCGCCCCTGGGCGCCGACCCGTTCCGGGCGGCCGTCGGCGTCGTGGCGTCGGCACCGTCACCGTCACCGTCACTGCCACCGCCCCTGTCATCGCCTCCGTCACAGTCACAGTCGCCGTCACCGTCATCGACGCCGGTGGCGGCCGAACCGCCCGGGTCCGCCGCGGAGGGTGCCGGGCAGCTGCCGGCACCGGCCGGCGCGCCGCCCGTGGGGGCGGCCGCGGAGGCCTCTCAGGCGGCGGCCGCGCGGTCCACCGCGAGTGGTTGGCGCGGTGGGGTCGCCGGTGGCCTGCTGGTGCTCGCCGCCATCGGGCTGATCACCCGCCGGGTGTTCGCCCGTGGCGACGGTGTCCGGCGGCGCTGACCTGCGCTGAACCATCCCGACCATCCGTTCATGTGCCTGCGCGTCAGGTCGGCTTCGGACGATTCGTCAGCAAATGTCGACACACCTCATCATAAATGTCGCATTTGATGACGTATGAACTTAGCCTGATCTTGGCACTGCCCGTCAGATCCGGGCCGCCCGTTGCGCGACACACCGACCCCGAGGATCCGTGCATGGACGTCACCCGCGATTCTTCGCAGCGACCCGACCACCTGCCCAAGCCACTCCCACCCGCCTTGCCGGAACGTTCCGCCTCCGGCGCCAGCCCGCTGGCCACGGCCACGGCCGCCAAGACGGCCAAGCTGCTCGGCCCGATCGACGGCGGCCCCGCGACCACTCCGCTGGTCGTCGTCCCCGGCCCGGCCACCGGCGCTCCCGCCGACCTTCGCGACCCGCTGGAGGCGGCCGCCCCGGAGACCGCCGAGCTCCCGGAAGCCATCCAGGTGGGCGCCCCCGCGGCCGCCACCTCCCGCCGCCCCCCGCGCGCCGACCAGGCGGTCCGCGAGCACGGCGCCACCGCCCTGCCCGGCTGGGTCGCCCTGCTGGTGGTGCTGGTCGGCGTGGCCGGCGTGCTGCTGATGCTGCTGCACGACGGCGTCATCCCGTACTGGGACGCGCTGCCCGACCTGCGCAGTGCCGCCGCGCAGGCGAGCGGCCAGGCCGAGGTGGACGCCAAGTCGGTCGCCGCGGTCAGCGCGGTCGGCCTGCTCGTGGTGTTCGCGCTCGCCGGGCTGCTGGCCAACGCGGGCGGCGAGACCCGGGTGCTGACCCGCTGGGGCCGCTACCGGGGCACCGTCCGCCGCACCGGCCTGGTCTGGGTCAACCCGCTGCTGCGCCGGCGCCGGGTGGACGTGCGGCTGCGGCACTGGCGCAGCGAGCCGGTCAAGGCGGTCGACCGGACCGGCACGCCGATCGTCGTCCGGCTGCTGATCGTCTGGCGGGTCAAGGACACCGCGCGGGCGCTGCTGGCGATCGAGGACCACGAGAGCTATCTGCGCGAGCAGGTCCAGGCGGTGCTCACCCGCACCGCGTCCATCCTGCCGTGCGACAGCAACGCGGCGCCCGGGCCCGCGCTGCGTGACGGGCAGTGGTTCGCCGACGAGCTGACCAGAGCACTGGCCGCCGAGGTCGCCCCGGCGGGCCTGGAGGTCTACTCGGCGCAGCCGCTGGCGCTGGACTACGCGCCCGAGGTCGCCGAGTCGATGCGCCGCCGCCGGCTGGCGGACCTGGACGCGGGCCTGCGGACGGTGCTGGTGGACGACGCGGTCGAGGCGGCGGCGCTCGCCGTCCGGCGGCTGGAGCGCGCCACCGCCCACGAACTGGACGAGGCCGCCCGCAGCGCGCTGATGGAGCAACTGCTGGTCGCCTTCGTCGCCCCGGCCGGAGTGGCCGCCTCGGTACCGCCCCCGGCCGCACGGGCCGGGCGGAAGGAAGGACGACCCGCATGAGGATAGCCACCGGCGCGTACGCCGATCCCGGTCTCGACCTCGACGCCGATTTCGACGCCGCCCTCGACCGGGGCCTGATCGGCTTCGAGGAGAGCACCGGCAGCATCCCCGCGATCGCGGGGTGCGGCTGCCCGAACTGCGCGGCCCGTCCGCGCACCGCCCGCGCCGCGACGGCGACCGGCGGCAGCCGAATACACCGCGCCGTGCGAAGTACCTGCCTGGCCACCACCGTGCTGGCGGGCGCCGGCGTGGTCGGCCTGACGGCCGGTGCCGGGTCCGCGCACGCCGCGGCCGGGAAGCAGGGCTGGGACGGGTCGAAGTACTGGTTCAAGAACGGCGCCGGCGAGTGGCGGTGGACCAGCCACTACGACGTCTACGCGAGCCGCACCGGCCAGTCCGGCGGCTCGGGCGGTTCCAGCGGTGCCAGTGGCAAGGCGGCCGCCGTGTCCAACGGTTCGGCCTCCTCCGCTTCCTCCTCCGGGCTGCGCCAGGGCTGGGACGGGTCGAAGTACTGGTTCAAGAACGGCAGCGGCGAGTGGCGGTGGACCAGCCACTACGACGTCTACGCGAGCCGCACCGGCCAGTCCGGCGGCAGTGCTGATCCCGCTCCCGCCCCCGCCCGGCCCTCGGCGGACCGGGCACCGGCCTCCGGCAGCATGGAGGCGGCCATCGACTACGCGCTCGCCCAGCTGGGCAAGCCGTACGTCTGGGGCGGCAACGGCCCGTCGGGCTACGACTGCTCGGGGCTCGTCCAGCAGGCCTACCGGCGCAGCGGGATCAGCCTGCCGCGGGTGGCCGACGACCAGTACGCGGCCACCACACCGATCAGCGCGGGGCAGCTGCGCCGCGGCGACCTGGTGTTCTGGTCGGACAGCGGCCGGGCCTCCGGGATCCACCACGTGGGGATCTACCTGGGCGGCGGCAAGTTCGTCGAGGCACCCCGGCCCGGCAAGACGGTCCGGGTCTCCACCCTCAACTCGGGCTACTACCCGACCCACTTCGGGCGGCCGTAGCGTCGGGCGCATCGGGCCCCCGACAGCACGCCGCTGCCGGGGGCCCGAAGCGTGACCGCCGCCACCTGGTCGCCCCCGCAGGGGCCTCGGGTGCGCAGTTCGGGTCCGATCTGCCAATGGGCCGATGCGTTGGGCGCGTTGACCGTCTTTTCCCGGGTCGATTCGACGACCGCCCGGAAAGGCGTCCGGATTTCGCCGACGGTGCCGGCGCGGGCCCTCGGATCGGCGGGGCCGACGGTCATCCTGCGGGTGTTACCGCCCGGGCCCGGATTGTTTGCGGAATCGAGGGCCGGGCGCGCGTACTTCTTCCGGTCCTCGTCGTCGAAGATCCCGTCCCGGGCGGGATTCCCGGCGATGCCGCCGCCGTGGTGGCTTCGTCGACGAAGTCCTGTTCCGCGTCAGGTCGTTCGTGGGCCAAGGCTGGTCACCGCGGCCGGCGTTTCCAACCGGACGGGGTTTACCGGGAACGGGCGCAGGCTGCGAACGGGCCCGGGTGGGGGCGGGTTCGCAGCCTGCGGGTGGGGCGGGGTCAGGCGGAGGCGGCGTCGAGGAGGGCGGTCTGTTCGGGGGTGAGCCGGAGCGTGGTGGCTGCCAGCAGGGGCGGGAGCTGCTCGACGGTGCGGGCGCTGGCGATGGGGGCGGCGACCGTCGGCCGCCCGGCCAGCCAGGCGAGGGCGATCGTGGCGAGGGCGACGCCGTGCTCCCCGGCGACGGTGTCCAGGGCCGCCAGCACCTTCGGGCCGCGCGGGTCGTCCAGGTAGCGGGCGGCGCCCTCGGAGCGGGCGCTGTCGACGCCGGGGCCGCCGGGGCGGTACTTGCCGGTGAGGAAGCCGGAGGCGAGCGCGTAGTACGGGACGGTGGCGAGTCCGTGCTCGGCGACCACGTCGGCCAGCGGGCCCTCGAAGGTGCCGCGCGAGACCAGGTTGTAGTGCGGCTGGACGGCGACGTACTTGGCCAGGCCCTCGCGGTCGGCGAAGGCCAGCGTCTCGGACAGCCGCTCGGCGCCGATGTTGGAGGCGCCGACCGCGGCGACCTTGCCCTCGCGGACCAGCTCGTCCAGTGCGGTGACGAACTCCTCCACCGGGGTGTCGTCGTCCCGGTGGGTGTAGTACAGGTCGATCCGCTCGACGCCCAGGCGGCGCAGCGAACCCTCGGCCGCGGCCTTGATGTTGGCCGCGCCCAGACCGCCGGCCTCGGGGTGCATGCCGACCTTGGTGGCGATCACGACGTCGTCGCGGTTGCCGCGGCTGCGCAGCCAGTTGCCGAGGACGGTCTCGGACTCGCCGCCGGTGTTGCCCGGCGCCCAGGCCGAGTAGACGTCGGCGGTGTCGACGAAGTTGCCGCCGGCCGCCGTGTAGGCGTCCAGGACGGCGAAGGACTGCTGCTCGTCGGCCGTCCAGCCGAAGACGTTGCCGCCGAGGGAGAGCGGGAAGACGGAGAGGTCGGAGGCGCCGAGGCGGACCCGGCCCGGGGCGTCGCTGTGGTTTCCGGTCATGGTCGGATTCAACCGGATCGCACCGGGTGGCATTCCGCGTGTCGGGCGGACTTCACGAGGATGTCGTGCCGCCGTTGCGCGACCGGGTGGTGGGGGTCGCGCAGGAGGGGTCCGGGGTGTCCGTGAGGTGGGCGGATTCGTTAGAGTCCGTGCCATGGCTGACAACGACTACGACCCCGCCGGCAGCACCCAGATGTTCCGGGCGTTCGTCGACGAGACCCCGGCGGCCCCGCAGGCGCCGGGCACCGTCTCCACCTACGGCCGCAGCAACAGCGGTGGTGGTGGCCGCACCGGCGTGATCGCGCTGGTCGCCGTCATCGTGCTGGCCGTGTTGGGCGGCGTCATCTGGCTGGCGGTCAAGTGATCCTCGCGCGGGTGACCCGGACGAGGGTCACCCGCGCGACGGAAACCGGTGCGCCGAGAACCGGTGCGCCGGCGCTCAGCAGGGCTTGCGCCAGGCGTTCAGGTCGAGCTTCTTCTGCATCGAACTGAAGCCGAGCGACTTGGCCTTGGCGCAGAACTGGTCCGTGCCGAGCTTGTACTCGACGTGGAAGACCGCCTTGCCCGCCTTGACGAACGGCGCGACCCGGTCGCACTCGTCGAACTGCGAGCACTCCTCGTTGACCGCGAAGTCGAAGTCCGGCAGCAGCGCCGGGATCTGGTCGAGGTCGTTCTTCAGCCCGATGGCCAGGCCGCGTTCGTGGGCGAGCTGGGCCAGCATGCGGTTGTACTTGATCTGGTCGTCAGGGGTGAGCGGGAAACCGCTGTTCTGGTTGTAGGCCTCGATGGTGTCCGGCTCGATGGCGTCGAAGCCCTTGCTCTTGCACATGTCGAAGCGGGCCGCCATCAGCGGCTTGAGCTGGTCGAGCTTGCGGATGTCGAACCACTTCTCGCCCTTCCAGCCGGTGTCGGAGCCCTGCAAGGACTTGGCGAAGGCCGCGGAGTCGGGGCGGAAGTCCTCCCAGGAACCGGCGTTGATGTAGCAGATCACCTTGCGGCCCTTGGCGTGCAGCGCGGCCACCACCGAGGCGTCGTTCTCGAAGCCGTCGATGTCGTAGACGGGGACGTCCACGGACTGGTCGACGGTGCCGCCGAGCTGCCACTGCCAGGCGAGGCCGGGGGTGGGCTGCCAGCGGGCGCCGGCCGGCTGCGGGGCGGTGGTGCCGCCGGGAGTTCCGCTGGAGGTCCCGGGGGTGCCCGGGGCGGTGGTGGCGCCCGGGGGCGTGGTGGCGCCGGGCGCGGTGGGCGCGGTGGACGAGCCGGGGGCGCTGGGCGTGCCGGGGGCCGGGGGCGTGCTGGCGGCGTCCGACGGGGTGCCCGGGGCGGTGCTGCCGTCCGGGGTGGTCGGGGCGGTGGCCGCGGGCGGGCTGCTCGGGGAGCCGTCGGCCGAGGAGCTGTCGTCGTCCGAGCCTGAGCTGCTGCACGAGGTCGCCAGCAGGGCGGCGGCGATGGTGATGGCGGCCGGCAGGAGCCGGGTACGGCGGTTCACGGTAGTCGAACTCCGGATCGGGTCAGGTCAGTTCAGCAGCGGTCAGGCCGTAGGGAAGGGTGCGCCAGGGGTTCTCCCCGGCGCCCGGTACGGCGCAGCCGACGCCGGCCCGGCGGGCGGCGATCAGCGCGGTGGCGTCCTCGGCGTGTTCGGCGGGGACGTCGTACACCAGGTGGCAGAAGCGGGAGGCCGCGTGGCGGCCGGTCCACAGCGGGAGCGTCATCGCGCGGTACGTGTCCCAGTCGCCCTCGAAGGTGACCAGCAGGTCGGCCAGGCCGACTTCGGCGTACCCCGGGTCGGGGTGCTCGCCGTGGCCGAAGACCACGGTGCCGCAGCCGGCCGCGCGCGCGGCCGTGGCCAGCCGCCGGTAGTGCGCGAGGGCGCCGGGGTGGGTGGCCACCTGGTCGAGGTAGACGCCGGTGATGTCGTGGCGTTGACGGTAGGTCAGGATGTCGGCGACCACCGCCGCGTGCGGTCGGCGGCCGTAGTCGGTGTCGGTGTAGCCGACCAGCGGCACTCCGGCCGCGCGGAGTCGGTCGGCGGCCTCGGCGAAGACGTTGTCCGGGTTCTCGCCCGGCCCGTCGGCGAGGTTGAGCACGACGGCGGCGATCCGGCCCGGGTCGGCGGCGGCGACCGCCTGCCAGGCCGCCGGGTCCACCGCGGGGTGGACGTACAGCGGCACCAGCAGGCGGCCGTCGGGGATGGTCCCGCCGGTCATGCGACGACCGGCGGGGAGGCGGGCTCGGCGGTGCTGAGCCACAGGTCGCGCAGGGTGTCGGCGAGGTCCGTCTCCGGGTGCCAGTCGAGCTCCCGGGCGGCCGCCGACACGTCGGCCTGCTGCCAGGAGACCGCGGCCGAGCGCTCGGAGCCCGCCCCGCTCTCGTCGATCCGGCCGGTGAAGCCGGCCGCGGCGACCAGCCCGTCCGCGATCGCCCGGACCTGCCGGGCCTGCCCGGAGGCGAGGTTGAGCACCCGGGGGAGCGGACGGTCCGCGGCGGCGGCCAGGCCGACCGCGCGGGCGATGTCCCGGGCGTCGACGAAGTCGCGGTAGGCGGAGAGGTCGCCGACCGTGATCACGCCGTCGGTGCCCTCGGGTGCGACCCGGAGCAGCTCGGCGGCCAGCCGGCCGGGCAGCGAGCCCGCCGGTGCCCCCGGGCCGACCGGGTTGAACACCCGCAGGACCACGGCGTCCAGCGCCGAGCCGGCCACCGCGAGGGAGCCGGCGAGCTTGGTCGCGCCGTACACGCCGACCGGGCGGGCGTCGGAGTCCTCGGACAGCGAGCTGCCCGCCGGACAGACGCCGTACTCGCCGGCCGAACCGATGTGCACCAGCCGGGCCTTCGGGGCGCCGAGCTGCAGCGCCTCGCAGAGCACGGCCGGGCCGCGCGCGTTCACCTCGGCGAGCTTGACCGCGCTGCCGGCCACCGCGCCGGCGAAGTTGACCACCACGTCGGGTGCCAGCGCGGCGAGTTCCTCGCCGAGCGGGCCGGCCTGGGCGGTGGCCAGGTCCAGCCGGAGGTCGTGGGCGGGCCGCCGGCCCGCGGTCAGCACGGTGGCACCGGGCAGTGACCGCAGGACGGTGGTGGCGTGACGGCCGAGGAAGCCGTCGCCGCCGAGGAGCAGGATTCTCACGCGGCCCGTCCGTCACTCTGGGCGCCCGCGGTGGCGGGAGCCTCGGCCGCGTCGTCCGGGGCGGTGCGGGCGGCCGGGATCGGCAGCTCCGCCACGCCCTGGCCGGCGCCGGCCGACTCGAAGGGCATCAGCACCGGTCGGATGGACGAGAACTCGGCGTTCGCCCGGTCGTAGTCGTCCGGGCGGCCGATGTCCAGCCAGTAGCCGCCGAAGTCGTACGCGGCGGGCGGGGTCTTGGCGGCGAGCAGGTCCAGCACCAGCTCGTCGAAGCCCAGCGGCAGGCCGGGGGTGTACGTGGCGAGTGCCGAACGGGACACGCCGTACACGCCCATCGAGACGCGGTAGTCGATGCTCGGCTTCTCCTGGAAGCCGGTGATGCTGCCGGACTCGGCGGTCAGCACACCGAAGTCGATCTTCACCTGACGGGCGTAGGTGGCGATGGTGAGCGGCGCCCCGGACGCCTCGTGGTGCTGGAGCACCCCGGCGAAGTCCAGGTCGGTGAGGATGTCGCCGTTCATCACCAGGAAGTGCTCCGGCAGGCGGTCCTGCATGGTGAGCAGCGGGCCCATGGTGCCGAGCGGGCTGTCCTCGACCGCGTAGCCGACCCGCAGCCCCCACTGGGAGCCGTTGCCGACGTACGCGCGGATGATGTGGCCGAGGTGGCCGATGGCCAGGGTGACGGTCTTGAAGCCCGCGGCGGCGAGCTGGCGCATCACGATCTCCAGGATCGCGTGCTGGTCGCCGATCGGGACGAGCGGCTTGGGAAGCGCGGTGGTGTACGGGCGGAGGCGGACGCCCTTACCGCCGGCCAGGATCACTGCATGCATGGTGTTTCCCCCACGGAAAGGATGTGCAGGACACGAACCTTGGTTACCAGGACGGGCACTGATCGCTGCGGCGGTCAGACGTTGTAGATGTCGGTCTTGTAGCGGGCCAGGTTGGCCGGGTCGCGGAAGAACTCGATGGTCTGCTCCAGGCCCTGCTCCAGGGTGAACCGGGGGGCCCAGCCGGTGGCCTCGCGCAGCCGGGTGGCGTCCGCGACCAGGCGCATGACCTCGGAGTTGGCCGGGCGGATGCGCTGCTCGTCCTCCTTCACCAGGAGGTCGACGCCCATCAGCTTGCCGACCAGGGAGACCAGGTCGCCGACCGAGATCTCGCCGCCGGTGCCGGCGTTGAAGGTCCTGCCGACCACGGTCTCGGCGGGAGCGGTGCCGACCGTGCGGAACGCGTGCGCGGTGTCCTTGACGAACATGAAGTCGCGGGTCGGGCGCAGGTCGCCGAGGGTGATCTCGGTCTCGCCGGCGGCGACCTGGGCGATCACGGTCGGGATGACGGCGCGCATCGACTGGCGCGGGCCGAAGGTGTTGAACGGGCGCAGGGTGACGACCGGGGTCCCGAAGCTGGCGTGGTAGCTGTCGGCCAGCCGGTCCCCGCCGGCCTTGGAGGCGGCGTACGGGGACTGGGTGTTGATCGGGTGGTCCTCGGTGATCGGCACGGTCTGTGCGGTGCCGTACGTCTCGCTGGTGGAGGTGTGCACCAGGCGCGGGATCTCCTGGTGGCGCACCGCCTCCAGCACGTTCAGGGTGCCGGTGACGTTGGTGTCGACGTACGAGTGCGGGGCCAGGTAGGAGTACGGGATCGCTATCAGGGCGGCCAGGTGGTAGACCGCCTCGGTGCCCTTGACCAGGCCGTTGACCGAGCCCGGGTCCCGGACGTCGCCGAGGACGATCTCGACCGAGTCCAGCACCTCCTTGGGCAGGGTCTCCAGCCAGCCGAAGGACGAGAAGGAGTTGTACTGGACCATGGCCCGGACCTGGTGCCCGTCGGCAACCAGGGACTCGACGAGGTGGGAGCCGATGAAGCCCTCGGCTCCGGTGACCGCGACGCTGCTCATGCGTGATTCGCTCTCTCGATTTTGGGAACGGCCGGACTCCCGGTGGCGACCGGCCGGTGGTGGTTCAGTTGTGCCGTGGAGCGTGTTCGGTGAAGCGTGTTCGGTGAAGCGCGTTGTGGAGCGTGTTCGGGTGGAGCGGGTCCAGCGGTGCACGCGAATTGGGCGTGCGTGATTTCGGTGTTCAGCGGTGCTGGGTGGTGCGGCCGAGCGCAGGCCCGGCGATGGCGGTGAGGAGCAAGGCGGCCGCCCCGCAGCCGATCAGCTGCAGGACGATCGGATCCGCACCGGTCAGCAGCCCGGCGCTCTCGGCACCCGCGGCGGCCAGACAGATGAGGGCGGTGCTCCAGCTGAACCCGAAGGCGTTCAGCAGCAGCGCCAGCCAGAGCGAGCCGCCGAGGAGCAGCATCGCGCCGAGCTGCGGCACACCGAGCGCGGGGGCGCCGGGCCACAGCACGGTCGTGGCGGCGTCCAGCGCGGCCACGGTGGTGAGGTAGATGAACAGGCAGCCGAGCAGGATCCCGCCGGTGCGGCGGGTGAACTGTCCGCTGGTGTGACTGGTGCGCAGCGCGGCCACGGCCATCGCCCGGTAGCGGAAGAGCAGCCACTCGGCGAGGCCGAGACTGAGCGTCAGCGCGATCATGGCCGGTCCGGTCGGGGTGGCCTTCGCGCCGTGCGCGGCACCGGTCTGCACCGCCTGGTGGATGGTCTCGCCGAGACCGGCGATCAGCGTGAGGGTGCCGCAGGCCAGGCCGAACAGCAGGTGCGGGACCTCCTGGCGGATCGGCAGCTTCAGCTCGACGGACTCCTTCTCGCTGCCGCGGATGCAGAACAGCAGCTCCCGGGCGGCCAGGCCGACCGCCAGCACCAGCGAGACGAGCAGCACGACCGTCCGCACGACCTGCGGGACGTCCGCGGCCAGCACCACGCCCGCGCCCACCGAGGCCGGAACCAGGGCCAGCAGCAGGAACTTCTCCCGCCCCAGCACCAGCAGGACGGTGGCCGCGCCCAGGTACAGCGACTGCCCGGCGGCGAAGAGGAGCGCGCCCAGCGGCCCGCCGACCACGTACGCCGCGGCGGACGCGACCAGGGCGCCCAGCGGCGCCCCGAGGGCCAGGCAGACCGCGGCCTCGCGGCGCCGCAGCCGGCCGAGCCAGCGGTACGAGCGGTGTGCCAGCGCCTGGTTGAAACCCCAGCTGACCAGCGTCGCGACGGACAGCGCGAGCATGCCGGAGGGCAGGCCGAACCGCATCCGGGTGGCCGCGAACAGGTTGGCGCCGAGCAGGTAGCCGAGCCCGGGCAGGGCGAACACCAGGCCGCGCACGACGCAGCGCCAGGGGTCGGCCCGCCACGGGTTGGCGAACTCGGAGCTCGGGCCGGGATAGCGGCGCTCGACCTTCTCGAACAGCTCCTCGGCGAGGGTGAACGAGTCGGGGCGGCCGTACAGCAGGGCGGCCTGCTCGTCGGAGAGGCCGTCGGACTCCAGGAACGCGGCGATCTCGTACGGGTGGACGGCATCGGCGCAGATGTCGTGCAGCCGCTCGGCGAGCTCGTCCAGCGGGTCCGCGGAGAGGTCGAGCTGCTCCTCGGGCTCGGGCTGGGCCGGGCCGGCGGGACGGCGGCGCTTCAGCGGCAGGGTGCGCAGCTGCATCGTCCGCTCGGAGCCGCCCTCGTCCTCCACGAGCCGCAGGGGCCCACTCATGCTTCCACCCCGCCGGGCTCGGCGGCCGCTGCGCGGTACACGCACCTGTCGATGGTTCTCTTGCTCCGCTCGTTCACGCGCCCACCTCGCTGTGCTGGGGCTGGGCGGCGGCGAGCTGCTGGTCCCAGTCGGTGGTGGGGGTCTGGTCGGTGACGGCCACCACGCCGTCCGGCATCCAGCGCGCGGTGCCGAGGAGTTCGGTGTAGATGCCCCGGAAGCCGTCGATGTTCTGGCGGAGCGTGAACTGTTCGATGACCCGCAGCCGGGCCTGTTCGCCCAGGCGGGCGCGCCGTTCGGCGTCGCGCAGCAGCTCGATCGCGGCGGCCGCCATCGGTTCGGGTTCGCGGGGCGGGACGACGAGTCCGGTGTCGCCGACGGCTTCGCGGACGCCGCCGACGTCGGTCGAGACGGTCGCGCGGCCGCAGGACATCGCCTCGATCAGGGTGAACGGGAAGCCCTCGCTGATGCTGGAGAGCATGACCACGTTGCCCGCCGCGTACGCGTCGGTGATGTCGGCGACGCGGCCCTCGAAGGCCACCGAGTCGGCGATGCCGAGTTCGGCGGCCAGGGCTATGCAGCCGTCCCGGTAGGCCTCGCCGCCCTTGGGGGTTCCGCCGAAGAGCCGCAGCCGCGCCTCGGGGATCTCACGGTGGACGATGGCGAAGGCCCGGATCAGCGTCTCCAGGTCCTTGATCGGGTCGACCCGGCCGGCCCAGCTGAGGGTCGGCGTCTCGGGTTCGGGCCCGGCGGGCGGGAAGGCCGCCGGGTCCACGCCGTTGTAGACGGTGCGGATGTGGGCGGACGGCGTGCCGCCGCGCTCCTCCCAGCGCCGGTTGTACCGGTTGCCGGGGGTGACCAGCGCGGCCTGCCGGTAGCTCTCCTCGGCGAGCATCCGGTAGAAGCCGAGCAGCAGCGCCTTGACCGGCCAGCGGTACGGGCCGGTGCGGTAGCCGAGGTAGCGCTCGCGCAGGTAGATGCCGTGCTCGGTGAGCAGAAACGGTACGCCGTACTGCTGGGCGGCGATCAGCCCCGGCAGGGTGGCCAGCCCGCCGCTGGCGGCGTGCGCGACGCCGCCGGTGGGCGGTTCGACCGAGAGCGGCCGCAGGGCGTGCTCCAGCAGGTCGGTGGCGTTCAGGGCGTCGTGCATGGTGGGCCGGGAGACGGCGGTGGGCAGGTAGTCACGGGTCCAGACGTGCTGGAGGGTGCGCAGGGCGCGCTCGCTGCGCAGCGCCGGGCTGAGCAGCCCGCGCCGGGCGAGGTCGGCGAAGCCGTACAGCTCGGTGCCGAAGTGGGTGGTGTAGACCGGATCGAGGATGGAGTGGAGGAAGCGCTCGTACGCGTTGAGGAAGCGCCGCATCTCCTTGCCGCGGGGCGGTCCGGCCTCGGAGGCCGGGCCCCACAGCGGTGCGGTCGTGACCGACCGCACGTTGGCGGGCAGCTCCCAGGCCAGCGGTTCCTGGCCGGTACCAGTGACGGCGATGACGTCGAAGTCGACGTCCGGCATGCCTTGAACGAGCTGGTCGCACCAGACACTCACACCGCCGTGCTGGTGCGGATACGTCCCCTCGGTGAGCAGGGTGACGCGCATCTCCTGTCCCCCCTCCTGTTCCTTGCTTCGGTGTCCGGTCTGGGTGGCCGGAACGGGACCCGAGGCAGGGCCGGACCGGGCGACCGGCCCGGCCCCGCGATCGGGTGCTGCGGGCTACCGGTTGCCGGAGCGTCCGGTGGTACTGGTGCCGAGCGAGGCCGCCCCCCCGGTGGCCTTACCGCTCTTGGCGGCCGCGGCGGTGCCGCCGTTGCCGTCGGTGGCGACGTCCTTGCCGGGCACCGGGTTTCCGCTACCGGGGACCAGGGTCGGGGCGCTGGTACGACCGGTGTCGCTCGGGCCCACCGGAACGGGAGTGGCGACGCCCTGCGGGACGACCTTCTTGTCCGCCGGGGCCGGGGCCGGGACGGACTTGGCCGCGACGCCGGGGGCGACGGCGGCCGGGGCGGCCGGGGTGCCGGCCGAGGGGAGCTGCAGGGAGACGCTGCTCTGCAGGGTGCCCGGGGACACCCAACCAGAGATCGTACCGGCGTAGGACGAACCGAAGGCGGTCGATCCGATGACCAGCTTCTGAGAAGTTCCGGTCGGCATGGTGGCCTGGACCTGAACACCGGCCGGAGCGTTGACCGTGACGGTGTTGCCGACCCGGTAGCCGGTGACCTGACCTGCCGCGATGGCCGAGTTCCAGGCGGCGCGGCGCTGGAACTCCTGGCCGATCTCGCGCTCGCCGAGGTTCACGATCGGGGTGTTGTCGGCGTGCAGCGACCGGTAGGTGCCGAGGATCTTCTCCAGCACCGGGTAGAGGATCCGGTCCTCGGACAGGTTCGACTGGTGGATGAAGTGCGGCCGCGGGTCGTTGCTCAGTACGTGCCCGAGGTCGATCCGGGCCTCCAGCGGCACGATGTACGACTGGAATCCGGTGTTGACGTCCAGCGGCTGCGTCAGGCAGGTGGAGTTGGCGTTGTTCTCACAGACGCCGCTGCCGCCGTTGGCCTTGCTGGTGTAGATCCAGTTGTACTCGTCGGCCTCCTCCTTCGCCGTGCCGGCGTTGTAGAAGACGTTCATCGGGTAGCGCGGCACGGTCAGCGTGGACGAGCCGACGGTCCGCTGGGCGGGCTCGCGGGAGGCGTCGCTGCCGGTGAACTTGATGCCGTTGGCGGCCAGCGCCGGCGCCAGGTTCGGGTTGTCGCTGGTCTCCTGCGGTGCGGTCAGCAGGCCGGAGTGCTCGCCGGTGACCAGGGCCTGCGGGTCGACCTTGAGGCCGTTCTTGGCGGCCCAGTCGAAGTTGTCCTTGATCTGGCCCGAGATGGTGTTCTGGTCGGTCCAGACGGTCTTGCCCGAGGAGTCCTTGGTGCAGCGCCACGGCACCACGGTGACGTCCTGGACGCAGCCCAGGTACGGGTGGGTGTAGGTGTGGTTGACCCAGCGGTAGCTGTTCTGGTCGGCGATCATCTGGTTGGCCGTGGGGTCCACCGTGGTCTGGTGGTCGGCCTTCCAGTCCTCGCTGCCGCCACCGTTGAACACCATGTCCAGGGTGAAGTTGTTGGCGGTCTGCCACTGCTTGAGGTGCTGGGCGTCGTCCGGCGTCATCCGGATCGGGTTGGCCGTGTCCGGGGTGCCGGGCGGGCAGGTGACGTCGCCGGGGGTGCACTTGAGCACGGTGTCCCAGCGGTCGTCGGCCAGGAAGACGTCGTCCACATGGGCCGCGAAGTAGTTGCGGTCGTAGCCGAGGTGGACGCCCTGGGTGATCCAGTCGACCATGCCGCGGGCCAGCAGGCGGTACTGCTGCTGGTACTGGTTGTAGACGAACGTGACGACCAGTTCCTTGCGGCCGTCGTGCGTGTACTCGCCGACCAGCGAGCCGCGCGAGGTGGTGCTCGGGATCGCGGCGTCGACCAGGGGGACGAACGAGGCGCCGGCCGGCAGGTTGGCCAGAGGTGTGGCCAGGTAGCCGTAACTCTCGCTGACGGTCGGGTCGTTGTCCTCGAACGGCACGCTGCCCCTCAGGTACCCGAACGGGCCCGAAGTGCCGGCCGTGGTGGTGGCGCCCTGGAATCCGTCCAGCGTGCCGTAGTAACCGGGATTCACCGCGTAGTTCAGCCCCACCGCAGGACTGGCGAACGTGTACGCGTCGATCTGCCGGATTCCGAATGCGGCTTCGTAGCCCGCGATGGCCGTCATCTCGGCCGCACTGTTGGGGAAGGGGTTTTCGTTGGGAAGGACGATGCCCTGGTACTTCCCGCGGGGCTGGCCGTTCACCGTGTCGCTCAGGAAAGCCGAGTTGATGATGGGACGGTTGGTGTCGTTGAGGTTGACGACCTTGTACGGGGTGCCCTGGTTCTTGAGTTCGGCGGTGATCGCCGCGACCGACGGGCCTCCGTCGTCGATGACCAGGATGGTGAGGTCGATCCTGGGCGGCGTGTCGCCGTGGGCCAGGGTGGTCTGCAGGCCGCTGGCCAGCAGAACTGCCGCCGCGCACGCGGCAACTCTTCGGGTCGCTCGACCCATGGTGATCCTCCCCTTGGGTAGGCGCCTCGCTGCTCAGCGCTCGCCTGCCCTGTAGCTGTTCGCGGGCAGCAGGCTGCCCGGCGCCCATCCTGGTCGAGGGGGGCCTCTGCGAGGGACCAATTGGGCGAGAGTGCAGCGAACCTGTTACCAACGTTCATGGCGAAGCCATGAAGGCGCCGATTGTGACCGGAACCGGACCGGCCATGCAAATAATGAATTGAGAATGAAAAAGCGGAAGCTGAGAGCTACACCTGGTTACCGCCCGTGCGGCTTGGGCGGACCACCGGACACCTACACTGTCGTCGTCGCGCATGACACTCTTGCACATCTTGCCGACGCCTTGGGCAGGTTCATGCAATATCGGGCACCGCTGTGCCATGTGACAGTCCGAATATGCAATGGAGGTGCTCGCACGGTCGATCGGCGGACCGAGTCCGGTGCAATCGGGGCCGGGCGGAAAGCGGCGCCGGAGCCGGTCGAACGGTGCTGGTCGGGCGCAGTCCAGGACTACGCGGTGCGCTCAACGACCGCGATCCCGGCGGCTATTGGACGGTCGACGGGCGGGCGCCGCGGTGCGCCGCGGCCCTGTGCAGTGATGGCCTGAACCATGTCATTACCGACGAGTTCGGCCCGCTGGGAGGGCGCCACCGCAGTGGCCGGCCGGGCGATGGACGACGCCGTCCCGGCAGGCTGACGCGCAGTCTGCCGGGACGGCGACGGGTGGCTTCCCCGGGCCTGTCAGCCCTCGCTGATCAGGCCCTCACGGAGCTGGGTCAGCGTCCTGGTGAGCAGCCGGGAGACGTGCATCTGGGAGATGCCGATCTCCTCGCCGATCTGCGACTGGGTGAGGTTGCCGAAGAACCGCAGCATGATGATCCGGCGCTCGCGCGGCGGCAGCTTGGCCAGCAGCGGCTTCAGCGACTCCCGGTACTCGACGCCTTCCAGCGCGAGGTCCTCGTAGCCGAGCCGCTCGGCCAGCGGTCCGTCGCCGTCCTCCTCGCTGGGGCTGGAGTCGAGCGAGCTGGCGGTGTACGCGTTGCCCACCGCGAGGCCCTCGACCACGTCCTCCTCGCTGACTCCCAGGCAGGTGGCCAGCTCGGCGACGGTGGGGGAGCGGTCCAGCCGCTGGGACAGGTCGTCACCGGCCTTGGTGAGCGCCAGCCGCAGCTCCTGGAGCCGCCGGGGCACCCGGACCGACCAGCTGGTGTCCCGGAAGAAGCGCTTGATCTCGCCCACCACGGTGGGCATCGCGAAGGTGGGGAACTCCACCCCGCGCTCGGGGTCGAACCGGTCGATCGCCTTGATCAGGCCGATGGTGCCGACCTGGACGATGTCCTCCATCGGCTCGTTGCGGCTGCGGAAGCGCGCCGAGGCGTACCGGACCAGCGGCAGGTTGAGCTCGATCAGGGTGTCGCGGACGTACGTGTGCTCCGCGCTGCCCGGTTCCAGGGCGGCCAGCCGCAGGAACAGCGAGCGCGACAGCGTCCGGGTGTCCAGCCCGGAGCCGGGCGGCGTCTCGGGCCCGGGCGGCGCGGCGGCCGGGACCCGCTGGAGCGGGATCCGGTCCTCGGCGACAGCCGTACCGTTGGCCTGACCAGCGTGGATCTCCGCAGTGCCCAGCTCTCCGGACATGCGCCCACCCCCTTGTGACTGACAGTTGAACGGGGGCCGTCGCACGGAGGTTCCCGGCGGGGGCCCTCCCCCTCCATACCGGAACACGGTGCACGGCAAACCCGAACGTCGCAAGATGTCACGCGAGGGTAACGCGCTGCAATCTCAGTCTTCCCAGGAGTTGCCGGTCCGAAGCCTCGTCAGGATGCGGGAGAGCAGCCGCGAGACGTGCATCTGGGACATCCCCAGCTCGGTGCTGATCTGCGACTGGGTCAGGTTGGCGAAGAACCGCAGCATCACGATCCGCCGCTCCCGCTCGGGCAGCTGGACCAGCAGGTGGCGGACCATGTCCCGGTGCTCGACCTCGGCCAGCGCGGAGTCCTCGTAGCCGAGCCGGTCCAGCAGGGCGAGCCCGCCCTCGTGCTCCTGCGCCGCCTCCAGCGAGGCCGCGTTGTAGGCCCGCCCGGCGTCCAGGCAGGCCCGGACGTCCTCCTCGGGGATCCGCAGGCTGGCGGCGATCTCGGGCACCTTGGGGGCCCGGCCGTGCAGCACCGTCAGCTCCTCCATGGCGCCGCTGACCTGGACCCACAGCTCCTGGAGCCGGCGCGGGACGTGCATGGTGCGGACGTTGTCCCGGAAGTAGCGCTTGATCTCGCCGAGGATGGTCGGCAGTGCGTAGGTGGGGAACTGGACGCCGCGGGTGGGGTCGAAGCGGTCGATCGCGTTGATCAGGCCGATGGTGCCGACCTGGACGACGTCCTCCATCGGCTCGCTGCGGCTGCGGAAGCGGGTGGCCGCGTAGCGGACCAGGGGGATGTTCACCTCGATCAGGGCGGCCCGGACGCGCTCCCGCTCGGGGGTGCCCGGGGGCAGCTCCGCGAGTCGTTCGAACAGCACCCGGGTCAGCGTCCGGACGTCCACCGCGGGGCGGCCGCCGGGGCCGCGCAGACCGTCCGGGCGGAGCTCGCCGGCCGGGCTGATGATCGACGCCAGTACCTCGTCGGACACGCCACCCCTCCCTCAGTCGATAACGAAGGGCCCTGCGGATCGGGTGTCGCGGCTGCTTCACCACCTCGCCATGTCCGGCAAAACCGGTCATAGCATCACAAGGCGGGCGCAGGTCGGGCAAGCACCCGGCGGAGGTGTGTTGGTGCGGGGTCGGGGCTTCACCGGGCTTCCCGCCCAGGCGCTGCACGGATCGTTCCGGGGCGGAGCAAGGCGCCCCGTCCGGTGGCCGGACGGGGCGCGACGGGCCGTCCGAGGGACGGACCCGGGTGCCTCGGGTGTCAGACCTCGATGTCGGCGATCACCCAGGTGGCGAATTCGCGCCACTGACCGGCCGCGGCCTGATGGGCCGGGTGGGTCAGGTAGGCGTGCAGGGCGTCGCGGTCCTCGACCAGGCTGTTGATCGCGTAGTCGTGGGCGATGTCCCGCTCGGTGGTGTTCCAGCCGCACTCCCACTCGCGCAGCTCGGGGATCAGCGGACCGAGCTCGGCGAACGCCTTGGCGCCGGCGAGCGCGCGCTCGTCGTCCTTGCCGACGCCTTCGTTGAGCTTGAACAGGACCAGATGCCGGATCACGATTGCCGCTCCTCGCGGACGGGGACAGAGGGTCCCGCACACCGTAGCCGGTACGCCGGGGTGGGACGACGGGCCCTACGCGACCGGACGGCTACTTGATCAGTCCGGTCATGAAGGTGCCGACCGCCTTGGCCGCGTTCGAGATGCCCTCGAAGCCGAGCTGGACGAGCTGGGCGGAGCGGGCCGGCGAGCTGATGATCGAGTAGAGGACGAAGATGAGCAGGAGGGCCATGCCGATCTTCTTCGCCTGCGCCATCGGGTGTCGTCCTCTCCTGCTGTGGGCCGCCGCCATCCGGGTCCCCGAGCGGCCCTGCGGAAGCAGCTTATCCATCGGACGGGCTATCAAGTGTGCGACGCGTTCGCCCGGCGGGACGAAGGTCCCCGTGAGTGGGGCCTTTCTCCGGATGCCCGGAAGCGGCCCGGGCGGCAGGATGGGAGACGTGCCGAGGATCTGGCAGGAATCCCCGGTGCGTGGATCCGGAGCTCCCCGCTGTGGGACCGGGCGCCGCGGCTTCCCCCCGACGCGGCGCCGGTTGTGGGACTCCGCCGGGGGAGCGGTCGTCCCCCCGAGCCGCTCCCCCTTTCCAGGCTCCGTACTCTCCGGGCGTTGGTGGTCATCAGCCCGGAGTACGGAGCCCTTTTCGCGTTCGAGGGGGCGCGGAAACGCCGAGGGCCCGTCCGGATCGGACGGGCCCTCGGGCTTTACGGCGGTAGCGGTGGGATTCGAACCCACGGTGGAGTTGCCCCCACACACGCTTTCGAGGCGTGCTCCTTTGGCCGCTCGGACACGCTACCGAGGGGAACTCTACCGGACGGGTGGCGCGGTCACGAAATCCGTATGGCCGGGCGGCCGGCGGGAGAGCCGGCGGCGGAAGTCGGCGCCGGGGGTCAGCGGTGGGACTCGAAGAACTCGCGCAGCTGCTCGCCGCACTCGTCGGCGAGGACGCCCCAGACCACCTCGGGGCGGTGGTTGAGCCGGCGGTCGCGCATCACGTCGAAGAGCGAGCCGGCCGCGCCGGCCTTCTCGTCGAGGGCGCCGTAGACCACCCGGTCGATCCGGGACAGCACGATGGCGCCGGCGCACATCGTGCAGGGCTCCAGGGTGACGACCAGGGTGCAGCCGCCGAGCCGCCACTCCCCGATCCGTTCGGCCGCCTGCCGGATCGCGACCACCTCGGCGTGCGCGGTCGGGTCGCCGACCGCCTCGCGCTCGTTGTGGCCGCGCCCGATCACCTCGCCGTCCGGGCCCAGGACGAGCGCCCCGACCGGGACGTCGCCGGTGGCCGGCGCCAGGGCGGCCTCGGCGATGGCGAGGCGCATCGGCGCCGCCCAGCGGTCACGGACCGGGTCGGGGCGGACGGGGGCGGGCAGGGGGGCGATGCGGGGGACGGCCTGCGGGGCGGATGCGGACTGCATGGCATCCAGTGTCGGGTATCCGGCGGCGGGCACCGGCCTGGTCACCGCCCGCTACCGGACCGCCTCCAGGACCTCGCCGCAGCCGAGGGCCTCGGCGATCTCCTCCAGGGCGTCGCCCGGGACGGCGCCCTCGCCGCTGAGGGCGAGCAGCTCCTCGGCGGCCAGGCCGAACTCGGTGAGCAGGTGGGCGTCGCCGAGCGGGCCGACCGGGACGCCGCCGCGGGCGTCCTCGTCCTGCTCCTGCGCCTCCTCGTCCTCCTCCAGCTCGACGACCAGGTGGTCCAGGTCGCCGAACTCGCTCTCACCGGCCTGGTCGACCAGTTCGTCGGTGAGGACGGAGCCGTAGGAGCTGCGGGCGGCGGCGGCGCCGTCGGACACGAAGATCCGTGGGTCCTCCTCGCCGTCCACCCGGACGATGGCGAACCAGGCGTCCTCCTGTTCGATGAAGATCAGGACGCTGTCGTCGTCCTGCGTGGAGTCGCGGGCCAGTTCGGTCAGGTCGGCGAGGGTTTCGACGTCGTCGAGCTCCGTCTCGCTCACATCCCACCCGTCCTCGGTGCGAGCAAGCACTGCAGCGAAGTACGCCACCAGGGACACTCCCAAGATCTCGGTCTCGGCTGTCGGCGCGCTCGGGCAACGCGAAAATCTGGCCGCCCCCGCGCCAGAGGCGGTCCGCTCGTTCGGACCGTCCCATCGGAATCGTGACAGAAAGCCCGCCCTTGCGGGGGGTGTTCGGCAGCGCGTCTTTGCAGGTCGTGTCGGAAGGGCCGGCCGGCGGCCGGTGCGGCGCCGGCGCCACCGCCCGGGGCCCGCCGGATCCGGACCGGCCGGTCGGCGGAGCCGTAGGGGGAGCCGCGCCGGAACCGCTTCGGATCCTGGTCAGATCCGGAAGGTTCGCATCCGCATGGCCTCACGCATCCGCCGTTCCTTGGTCCGCCGGGGCTGGACCCGCTCCCGGAGTTCGCGGGCCTCGGTGAGCTCGCGCAGGAAGACGGCCCGTCGTCTGCGGCGGTCCGCCTCGGTCTCCGGGGGGTCCTGTGGCGGGCCGGGGCGATTGCCCGACCGGCCTGCGGGCTCGTCCGCCGAGCCGTCCCCGGCGTTCGGGTTGCTCGTCATAAGACGTGACATTCCCAGATCAGCCCGGTTGATACCACAGGAGGCGCTTCCGTCCGGACATCAGCGGGGCGCCACGGCTCGGCACGGCCGGGTGCACCCCGGCGACGGGGCGGTCGGCACGCGGCGAGTCGTACAGGCGTGCAGACCCGGGCTAACCTCGATACATGCGTCTCCACGTCGTCGACCACCCCCTGGTGGCCCACAAGCTCTCCACCCTGCGCGACGAGCGCACCGACTCGCCGACCTTCCGTCGCCTGACCGACGAGCTGGTGACCCTCCTCGCCTACGAGGCCACCCGGGACGTCCGCACCGACGAGGTGGAGATCACCACCCCCGTGGCGGTCACGCTCGGCACCCGCCTCAGCTACCCCCGCCCCCTGGTCGTGCCGATCCTGCGTGCCGGTCTCGGCATGCTGGACGGGATGACCCGACTGCTGCCGACCGCCGAGGTCGGCTTCCTCGGCATGGTGCGCAACGAGGAGACCCTGGAGGCCTCCACCTATGCCACCCGGATGCCGGACGACCTCTCCGGCCGCCAGGTCTACGTGCTCGACCCGATGCTGGCCACCGGCGGCACCCTCGTCGCGGCGATCAAGATGCTGATCGAGCGCGGCGCCACCGACGTCACCGCCGTGGTGCTGCTGGCCGCCCCCGAGGGCGTCGAGGTGATGAAGCGCGAGCTGGCCGGCCTGCCGGTCACCGTGGTCACCGCCGCCCTGGACGAGCGGCTCAACGAGAACGGCTACATCGTGCCCGGCCTCGGCGACGCGGGCGACCGCCTGTACGGCACCGCCGGCTGAGCGAATCCCCCGAACGGACGAGAGCCCCCCGGCGCGGTGCCGGGGGGCTCTCCTGTTGCGCGGGACGACCGGCCTCAGCAGCTGCCGGTGGCGGTCGGGGTGGGGGACGGCTTGGTCGCGAGGGCGAGGGCGGCGGCCGCCTGGGTCTCGTCCAGCAGGGCGTTGTAGCTGTCGCCGACCACGAAGTCCACGGTGCCGTCGGTGCGGGCGTCGGCGGTGGTGGTGGCCCCGGCGATCTGCGAGCCGAGCAGGGTGGCGGCGCCGGAGCCGGCCGGGCCGGCGATCACCTGGGCGGTGCCGGGCACCTTCTTGTCCAGTTCGGCCGGGGCGTTGCCGACCTTGCCGATGGTGAAGCCGCGCTTCTTGAGCTCCTCGGCGGTCCGGCCGGCCAGGCCGCCCTTGGTGGTGGCGTTGTAGACGTTCACCGTGACGCCGGCCGGCTGCGGGATGGCGTGCGGGTCGCCCGGGGCGGCGGGGGCGCCGGAGTCGCCGGTCGCACCGGGCGTGGCGCCCGGAGAGGGGGCGGCCAGCGGCTTGCCCGACGGGGTCACGCAGGCCTGGGCGGAGGAGTTCTTGTTCTTCCCGCTGAAGATGTCGTAGAGCTGGACGCCGCCGAGGCCGATCAGGGCCAGGGCGAGCAGGGTCGCGAGCCCGGAGATCACCTTGCGGCTCTTCCTCGGGGGCCGGCCGAGTCGTGGATAGGCGTTGCCGGTGACGCGGTACTGCTTCCCCTTGAGGCCTTGGGGAGTCAACATGCTCACGGTTTGTCTCCCCCTCGTGCCAGGGCGGGGTCGGGATGACGGATCGGCTGGTGCGGGTGGATCCCGTGGTGCGGGCGGATCCCCTGGTCGCGGCCGTAGTCAGCAGCGTAGTGCTGTCAGGCTGTGAAGGTACTAAATGATCATCATCTGGAGTACGCCGGTACCCGAAAGGAGGTACCCGGGTACGCGCGGACCGCCCTCCGCCGGATGGCGAGGGGGCGGTCCAGGAGCCCGTGCAGAGGGTCCGTCATTCCATTTCGAGGACCCGGGCGTGCAGCACCTGGCGCTGCTGCAGCGCGGCCCGCACCGCCCGGTGCAGTCCGTCCTCCAGGTACAGGTCGCCGCGCCACTTCACCACGTGCGCGAAGAGGTCCCCGTAGAAGGTCGAGTCCTCGGCGAGCAGGGTTTCGAGGTCGAGTTGCCCCTTGGTGGTCACCAGCTGGTCGAGCCGCACCGGGCGTGGGGCGACGTCAGCCCACTGTCGGGTGCTCGTCCGGCCGTGATCCGGGTACGGCCGCCCATTGCCGATGCGCTTGAAGATCACACGGAAAGCCTACCGTTTGGGCGGCGGATGGCGCAGCCGCCGCGACGCCGCCACGCGCTCGGGTGTGAGCTGCGGGAGGGCGATTGCGGCTGTTTGATGGGAAATGTCGCGAACATCGCCCGGTTCCGATCGGGACACGGCCCGCCCGGGACCGGGTTCCGGGCCCGCCCCGCCTCCCCGCACCGCCCAGGAGAGTGCCCCGATGTCCTCCGCCCCCACCCCGCCGGCCGTCCGGGAGATCGCCGACGGGTACGCCTTCACCGGGCCCGCCCTCGACCTCGGCGCGGTGCTGCTGGACGGCACCGCCTACCCGGACGCCCAGGTGCGCATCCCGCTCGGGGTGCTCAACCGGCACGGGCTGGTCGCCGGCGCCACCGGCACCGGCAAGACCAAGACCCTCCAGCTGATCGCCGAACAGCTCTCCGCCCAGGGCGTGCCGGTGTTCCTGGCCGACGTCAAGGGGGACGTCTCCGGCATCGCCGCGCCCGGCGCGCCGAGCGAGCGCACCGCCGCCCGGGTGGCCGAGGTCGGGCAGCAGTGGACCCCGCAGGGCTGCCCGGTCGAGTTCTACTCGCTCGGCGGCCAGGGCGCCGGGATCCCGATCCGCGCCACCGTCACCAGCTTCGGGCCGCTGCTGCTCGCCAAGGTGCTCGACCTGAACGAGACCCAGGAGTCCTCGCTCAGCCTGGTGTTCCACTACGCCGACACCAAGGGCCTGGAGCTGTACGACCTCAAGGACCTCACCGCCGTCATCGCCTTCCTCGCCTCGGCCGAGGGCAAGGAGGAGCTGAGGACCATCGGCGGCCTCTCGTCGGCCACCGCCGGGGTGATCCTGCGCGCGCTCACCCTTCTGGAGAACGAGGGCGCCGGGGCGTTCTTCGGCGAGCCCGAGTTCGACACCGCCGAACTGCTGCGGACCGCCCCGGACGGCCGGGGCGTCGTCTCGGTGCTGGAACTGCCCGCCGTCCAGGACCGGCCGCGGCTGTTCTCCACCTTCCTGATGTGGCTGCTCGCCGACCTCTACCAGGAACTGCCCGAGGTCGGCGACCTGGACAAGCCCAAGCTGGTGTTCTTCTTCGACGAGGCGCACCTGCTGTTCAAGGGCGCCTCCAAGGCCTTCCTGGAGGCCATCACCCAGACCGTCCGGCTGATCCGCTCGAAGGCCGTGGGCATCTTCTTCGTCACCCAGTCCCCGCGCGACGTCCCCTCCGACGTGCTCGCGCAGTTGGGCAACCGGGTGCAGCACGCGCTGCGCGCCTTCACCCCGGACGACGCCAAAGCGCTCAAGGCCACCGTCTCGACCTTCCCGCGCTCCTCCTACGACCTCGGGGCGGTGCTCACCTCGCTCGGCACCGGCGAGGCCGTGGTGACCGTGCTCTCCGAGAAGGGCGCGCCGACGCCGGTCGCGGCCACCCGGCTGCGGGCGCCGCAGTCCCTGATGGGGCCGATCGAGGCGGGTGCGCTGCGGGCCGTCGTCGACGCCTCGCCGCTGACGGCGCGCTACCGGGACGCGATCGACCGGGAGTCGGCGTACGAGAAGCTGGCGGCGCGGGCGGCGCGGGCGCCCAGGCCGGAGGCCGCCGCACCGGCCAGGGCGCCGAAGGAGCGGGAGCCCGCCCCGCGGCGGGAGGAGCCGAAGGGGGCGGGCGGGCTGCTCGATTCGCTGTTCAGCAACCCGACGGTGAAGTCCCTGGCGCGTTCGGCCGGGAAGCAGCTCGGGCAGGAGATCTCGCGCAGCCTGTTCGGGACGTCCAAGCGGCGCCGGTAGCGGTCGGGCCCCGCGGCATTGGGCCTAGCCGGCCAGGGCGGCGCCGATCCGGTCGAGCGAGGACAGCCGCATCAGGCCGTAGTTGTAGAACTCGACCTCGGGGACGCCCAGTTCGCGCAGGGTGGCGATCTTGGCGGCGAGGTTCGCCGGGCCGTCGCAGTCCGAGGCCATCGGGCGCAGGATCACCGCCATGTCCTGCGGGCGGACGCCGTGCAGGGCGAACGCGGCGATCTTCTCCCGGACGGCCTCCGGGGTCTTCGCGTAGCCGAGCGTCTCGATCTGGTCGGTCGCCTTGGCGAGCGCGGGCAGGTCGATGCCGGACAGCCAGCCCTTGCCCGGGCTGGCGCCGTCCATGAAGCTCAGCCGCATGCCGTGGCGTCGGGCCTCCTCGGTCAGTTCGGCGGCCAGCGTGGTGACGGTGGCGGTGGCGGCGTCCAGGTAGGCGGCCAGGGCGCCGTCCGCGAGCGCGCTCAGGTCGGCGGGTTCGGCGGCGGCCGCCTCGTCGGCCAGCCGGCGGCGCAGCTCGGTGCGGACGGCCTCCGCGACCTCCTCCGCCGGGACGCCCGCGCGGGTGGCGGCGGCGCGGCAGTGCGGGCAGAAGCAGATGCCGAGCAGTGCCTCGGCGCCCGCGCCCAGCTCCTCGAAGTAGCGCTCGTGGTGGTAGCCGTGGCGCAGCCCGTGGAAGTGCAGGGACTCGGCCCGGATCGCGTCCACGCCGTACCGGGCCAGCTCGGCGACCAGGGTCCGTGCGTACTCCCGGACCTCAGGGTGAGCCGGGCAGAGCTCGGTGAGGTGGCGGTCGCCGAAGGCGTTGGCCGGGGCGCAGTCCGGGTGGGCGAAGCCGAGCCGGTCGTTGTGGCAGAACACCGTCCAGGCGTGCAGCTTCAGCCCCCGGCGGCGGGTCTCGGCGGCGGCCTCGGCGAAGGGGTCGCGGTCGCCGATCGCGGTGGACGGGGCGGGCGCCAGCCGCCGGCCCTGCCAGCGGGCCGGATCGGGGCGGAAGTAGGCCGCGCCCGGCTCCAGGTAGCGGATCACCCGGCGGGGGTTGTGCGGGAAGACGTCCCGGGCCTCGTGGTAGACCGAGGCGAGGGTGACGCCGCCGACTCCGGCGCGGTCGGTGAGGTTGCCGAAGAAGGTGTCGGCGCCCTCGTCGAGCAGGTCGGTGGCGAAGGCGAGGACGGACGACTCCACGGTGCGGCTCCGGAGCTGGGGGCGGGGGCGCTGTCCACGCTAGCCGCAGGCGCCGGATTGGTCTATACCTGGCAATTCGAGCGGCCCGGGCCCGAACGAGGGGCGGCCGGACCGGACGGGCACCCCTATTACAGTGAGCCGTGTCCTTCAGCGTCCTTCAGCCCGAGGCCGTCCACGGCCCGTTGAGAGGTGACCACCCATGAGCGTTCGCCCGCCGCTGCCGTACGACTTCCTGCCGCAGGTGCCGTCCTTCCCGCTGACCAGCCAGGACATCACCGACGGCGGCACACTGGCCGGGAAGTTCAGCCACGCCGGAGGCAACCTCTCGCCGCAGCTGGCCTGGTCGGGCCTGCCCGAGGGCACCCGCGGCATCGCCGTCACCTGCTACGACCCGGACGCGCCCACCGGCTCCGGCTGGTGGCACTGGCTCGCCCTCGACCTGCCCGCCGACACGGTCGAACTGCCGCGCGGCGCCGGCTCCTCGGACGACGACCTGCCCGGCGCGGCCTCCTTCCACGGCCGCAACGACTTCCCCGGCCACCGGTACGACGGCGCCGCCCCGCCGCCCGGCGCCCCGCACCGGTACGTCTTCGCGGTGCACGCCCTGGACGTCGAGAAGCTGGACGTCTCCGCCGACACTCCGGCGGCCCAGATCGGCTTCCACCTGACCTTCCACACGCTCGGGCGGGCGCTGCTCACCGCCGAGTACGGGGTCTGAGCACGATGGGCCACGATCCGGTCGAGGTCTGGCGGCTGCCCGAGGAGGACCGGTCGGCCGGTCGCAGGGCCGTGGCCTGGACGGTCGGGCCGGCCGGGGAACCGGCCGTCCTGGTGGTGCCGGAGCAGCGCCTGGCGCCGGCCGGATCCTGGCCGCCGGTCCGGCTGCCGTTCGACGGTGAGGTGGTCGTGGTTTCCCCGCAGGGGGAGCGGCGGGTGCCGCTGTCCGGCGTCTCCTGCTCGCCCGACCACCTCGGGCTGCTGCCGGGCGGCCGGGTGCTGCTGGCCGGGTACCGGGCCGAGCAGGACGGGGAGGAATGGCTGCCCAACGCGGCCGTGTACGGCGCGGACGGGGCGCTCGAACGGGAGCTCGCCCTCGGTGACGACGTCCAGGTGCTGGTGACCGACCGGGACGGCCGGATCTGGATGGCCTACGGGGACGAGGGCATCTACGGCGACCACCCGATGGCGGCCGCCGGGCTGCGGGCCGCGGACACCCACGGCCGGGTGGTGTGGAGCCCGGACAAGCTGCCGTCCTACCCGCTGGAGGGCCTGGCCGGCGCGACCGACGGCCGGAGCGCCTGGCTGGCCTGGTATCCGAGCCCGTCGGTCAGCCACCTCACCCGGATCGACGAGGTCGACCGGCCGTCCACCACCGTGCCGTGCCCGGTCCGGCTGCCGGTCGGTTTCGCGATCCACCGCGGGCAGGGCGTCTTCCTGTCCACCGGCGGCGAGTTGACCTGGTACCAGCTGATCGGCAAGGAGTGGAAGCAGACCCGGCGTCGGCAGCTGAGCGTGCCCGGCGCGCTCGACCGGGTGCGGGCGCACGGCCGGGACGGCGCGCTGTGGTTCCGCGCGGGGGACCGCTGGTACCGGATCGAGGCCTAACCGTCTGCGCGGGTGGCCCGGTCGGCGCGGGCGGCCAGGGTGCGCAGGTGGGTGATCAGCTCCGGCGGCTCGTGCACCTCGAACTCGCAGTCCAGCGTCAGCAGCCGGACCGCCGTCCACTCCAGGGAGTCCGTGCGGGAGCGCAGCCGGCAGCGGTGCTCGTCGATCGGCTCGATCTCGGAGTCGCCCCGGTCGAAGTGCCGCCGGACGTTCGCGGCCGGGGCGTGCACGGTGGCGACCACGGCGCGGGCCGGTGACTGGCGGCGCAGCTTGCCCGCCACGTACGCGGCGGCGTCCTCGGCCGGGAGCGGGCGCGGGGTGAAGTGGGCGCCGGTGGCACGGGGCTCGCTGAGCCGGTCGACGCGGAAGAGCCGCCAGTCGTCGCGGTCCAGGTCGTAGCCGACCAGGTACCAGCGGCGGCCGGCCGAGACCAGCCGCTCGGGTTCGACGTTGCGCCTGGTCTCGGCGCCGTCGCCGGCCCGGTAGGCGAAGCGCAGTCGTTCCCGGTTGGTGACGGCGCCGGCGAGCACGGTGAGGTCGTCCGGGTCGACGGTCGGGCCGTCGCCGGTGAGCAGCGGCATGGTGGCGGTGTTGAGCGCGCCCACCCGGTGCCGCAGCCGGCCCGGCAGCACCTGGAGCAGCTTGGCGAGGGCGCGGACCGAGGCCTCCTCTATGCCGACCACCGCGTGCCCGGCGGCCGCCCGCAGCCCGACCGCGATGGCGACGGCCTCCTCGTCGTCCAGCAGCAGCGGCGGCATCGCCGTCCCCGCGACCAGCCGGTAGCCGCCGACCGCGCCCATGGTGGCCTGCACCGGATAGCCGAGGTCGCGCAGCCGGTCGATGTCGCGCCGGATCGTCCGGGGGCTGACGCCGAGCCGTTCGGCGAGTTCGCTGCCGGGCCACTCGCGCGGGGTCTGCAGCAGGGACAGCAGGTTCAGCAGCCGTGCCGGGGTGTCCGTCATGCCGTCCAGGATGCCGGACAACTGGGACAGGATCTGACCTATATGCCCCGTACCCTCGTGGACGTGCCGACGAGCAGTGCGAGCAGCGCGAGCAGGACGAGCAGGACGAGCAGGACGAGCAGGACGAGCAGGACGAGCAGGACGAATGAGGAGTACCGAATGAAGACCGCGGACGCGGACCGACGGAGGTGGATCGCGCTGGCGATCGTGATGGTCGCCTCCTTCATGGACCTGGTGGACGTCACCATCGTCAACATCGCCATCCCGAGCATCCAGGAGGACACCGGCGCCTCCTTCAGCGCCATCCAGTGGGTCACCGGCGGCTACGCGCTGGCCTTCGCGATCGGGCTGATCACCGGTGGCCGGCTGGGTGACATCTACGGCCGCAAGCGGCTGTTCCTGATCGGCATCGGCGGGTTCACCGTGGCGTCCGCGCTGTGCGGCCTGGCCTCCGGCCCCGAGATGCTGGTCGGGATGCGGGTGCTCCAGGGCGGCACGGCGGCCATGATGGTGCCGCAGGTGCTGTCGATCATCCACGCGACCTTCCCGGCGGAGGAGCGCGGAAAGGTGTTCGGCATGTTCGGCGCGGTGGTCGGCCTGGGCGCCGTCTCCGGGCCGCTGATCGGCGCGCTGCTCACCGAGTGGGACCTGTTCGGCCTGGCCTGGCGCCCGATCTTCCTGATCAACCTGCCGGTCGGCATCGCCGGGCTGCTGCTCGGGCGCCGCTTCATCGACGAGTCGAAGGCCGAGCGGGCGCTCAAACTGGACCTGGTCGGGGTGGCGCTGGCGAGCGTCGGCCTGCTGATGCTGATCTACCCGCTGACGCACGGGCGGGAGGCCGGCTGGCCGCTCTGGGGCTACCTGTCGATGGCCGGCAGCCTGGTGGTGTTCGCGCTGTTCGTGGCGTACGAGAAGGCCAAGACGCGGCGGGACGGCTCGCCGCTGGTCGAGCTGTCGCTGTTCCGGGTGAAGAGCTTCGCGGCCGGCATCGGCGTGCAGCTGGCCTTCGGCGTGGTGTGCGGGATCTTCTTCCTGGTCTGGACGCTGTACATGCAGCTGGGCCTCGGCTGGAGCCCGCTCAAGGCCGGTTCCACCGGCATCCCGTTCTCGCTCGCCGTCTCGGCCGCGGCCGGGCTGTCCGTGCAGAAGCTGGTGCCCCGGTTCGGACGCCGGGTGCTCCAGACCGGCGCGTTGGTGATGGCGGCGGGCGTGCTGACGTACATCTGGGAGGCGGACCGGTACGGGACGGCGATCGCGCCCTGGCAGATGGCGCTGCCGCTGGTGGTGATGGGCCTGGGGATGGGCCTGATCGTCGCGCCGATCACCGACGCGATCCTGGCGGAGGTGCCGCGGGCGCACGCCGGTTCGGCGTCGGGGCTGATCAACACCGTCCAGCAGATGGGGAACGCGCTGGGGCTCGCGCTGGTGTCGGTGGCCTTCTTCGGGGCGATGGACGACGTGGTCGCGCCGGAGGCGATGGGCACCGAGTTCGGCGGGGCGTTCGTCCACGCGATGTGGTGGGTCGCGGGGGCGCTGCTGGTGGTGTTCCTGCTGATGTTCGCGCTGCCGCGGCGCAAGGCGGTCGCGCCGGCCGGCGCGGATGCGGCGGGCGCGGTGGACGCGCCGGCGTCGGCGGGTGCGGCGGATCCGACGGACGAGCGGGAGCCCGTCCTGGCCTGACGGGCACGGGTGAGGGCCCCGGTCGCGCGGTGCGACCGGGGCCCTCGGCACATCCGGGAAGGGCCATGGACCGTACCGCGCGTACGGCGGTGGACTCCTCGGCGGCCCGGCAACGGCTCCTGGCAACGGCTCCCGGCGGGGGTCGGCCGGGTGATCGGCTTTCAGCGCGCCCCGGCCGTGCTCACCGCCGTCGTCCGGGGCGTGGTCTTCGCCGCGGACTTGGCCTCCTTCGCGGCGCGCTTCATCTCCTGCTTGAACTCCCGGACCAGGTCGAGGGATTCGGGCCCGGTGATGTCGGCGACCGAGCGGTGCGCGCCCTCCTCGCCGTACACGCCGGCCGCCTCGCGCCAGCCCTCCGGCCGCACGCCGTACTGCTTGCCGAGCAGGGCCAGGAAGATCTGCGACTTCTGTTTGCCGAAACCGGGCAGGGCGTTGAGGCGGCTGAGCAGTTCCTTGCCGGTGCGGGTGTCCTTCCAGAGCGCGGCGGCGTCGGCGTCGTACTGCGCCACCAGGAACTGGCAGAGCTGCTGGACCCGTTTGGCCATCGCGGCCGGGTAGCGGTGCACGGCGGGCTTCGCGGACAGCAGGGCGACGAACTCCTCCGGGTTGTACACGGCGATCTCCCGGGCGTCCAGGTCGTTGCGTCCGAGCCGCTGGGCGATGGTCAGCGGACCGGTGAACGCCCATTCCATCGGCACCTGTTGGTCGAGCAGCATGCCGACGAGCGCGGCCAGCGCACTCCGTCCGAGCAGTTCGTCGGCCTCGGGCTGCTGTGCGAGCCGGACGGTGACGTTCATGGGCTTGCCCTCCTCGGAGTTGACGTCGGGTCGGCGCCCAGTCTGGTGGACGGGGCGGGGGCGGAGGCGGTCAACACGCCCGTAGCAGGGGAAGTCTTGGAGTTCCAGGGCCTTGGCGTAGCTGGCTTGTTCGTTGGCGGAGCGACCGCCTGGGATACCGGATCCGGCGGTTGGGAGAGCCGGCGGAATACTTTTTGCCCGCGTCGGGTGGCGAGGAGGAGGGCGGCGCGGACGGGCTGGAGGGAGATAGGTCATCTTGTATGACTGTTTCTGTTGCGTCGGTGCGGCCACCTGCCGGCGGGCCATTCTTGGTGCAATCGACGCGTCCAGAAAGGCCCGCCCGCCGTGACCCAGCCGTTCGAACTGCCGTCCTTCTACGTGCCGCACCCGGCACGCCTCAACCCCCACCTGGACGAGGCCCGGGCCCATTCCTCCGTCTGGGCACGGGAGATGGGCATGCTGGAGGGCTCCGGCATCTGGGACCAGGCCGACCTGGACGCCCACGACTACGGTCTGCTCTGCGCCTACACCCACCCCGACGCCTCCGCCCAGGCGCTCTCGCTGGTCACCGACTGGTACGTCTGGGTCTTCTTCTTCGACGACCACTTCCTCGACATGTTCAAGCGCACCAACGACCGCGAGGCCGGCAAGGCGCACCTCGACCGGCTGCCGCTGTTCATGCCGGCCGACCCGGCCACTCCGATGCCGGAGCCGGAGAACCCGGTCGAGGCGGGCCTGGCCGACCTGTGGCGGCGCACCGTGCCGGTGATGGGCGAGGACTGGCGGATCCGCTTCGCCGAGAGCACCCGCAACCTGCTCAACGAGTCGCTCTGGGAGCTCGCCAACATCAACGCCGGCCGGGTCTCCAACCCGGTCGAGTACATCGAGATGCGCCGCAAGGTGGGCGGCGCGCCCTGGTCCGCCCAACTGGTGGAGTACGCGGCCGGTGCCGAGGTCCCGAAGGAGGTCTCCGGCTCGCGCGCGCTGCGGGTGCTGATGGACGCCTTCTCGGACGGCGTGCACCTGCGCAACGACATCTTCTCCTACCAGCGGGAGGTGGAGGACGAGGGCGAGCTGAGCAACGGCATCCTGGTGCTGGAGAAGTTCCTGGAGTGCTCCACCCAGGAGGCCGCCGAGGCGGTCAACGACCTGCTCACCTCGCGGCTCCAGCAGTTCGAGAACACCGTGTTCACCGAACTTCCCGTGCTGTTCGCCGAGACCGGGCTCGCCCCCGAGGGCCGTGCCCGGGTGCTGGCGTACGTCAAGGGCCTCCAGGACTGGCAGTCCGGCGGCCACGAGTGGCACATGCGCTCCAGCCGGTACATGAACGGCGGTGGTGCGGCGGCCGGTTCGGGTGGCCGTGTCGCGGCGGGAACGGGCGGCGCGCTGCCCGGCACCGGCAACTGGTGGGACCCGTTCGCGATCGGCGGGGTGGGCACCTCGGCGCTGGACATCCTGCGCAGCGGGGCGATGGGCGGCGGTGGAGCTGCGGCCGGCCCGGGCGGCGTCGGACCGGCCGTCCGGCGGGCCCGGTCGCACGGCCACGTGCCGTACCAGGCCGTCGGGCCGTCCCAACTGCCGGAGTTCAAACTGCCGTTCGAGGCCACACTGAGCCCGCACCTGGACGGCGCGCGGGACCGGGTGATCGAGTGGGCCGCGCGGATGGGCCTGCTGGAGGAGCAGCCCGGCGTCCCCGGATCCGGCATCTGGGACGCCGAGTCCATGCGGGACTACGACCTCCCGCTCTGCGCGGCCGGTATCCACCCGGACGCCACCGCCGACCAACTCGACATCTCCTCCGCCTGGTTGGCCTGGGGAACCTGGGCCGACGACTACTACCCGGTGGTCTTCGGACGCACCCGTGACCTGGCCGGCGCCAAGCTCGCCAACGAGCGGCTCCCGCTGTTCATGCCGGTGGACGGCAGCCCCGCGCCCGAGCCCGCCAACGCCCTGGAACGCGGCCTCGCCGACATCTGGGAGCGCACCGCCGGCCCGATGACGGCGGACGCCCGGCGGAAGTTCCGCCGGACCGTCGAGGACATGACCGCGAGCTGGATCTGGGAGCTCAACAACCAGGTGCAGAACCGGATCCCGGACCCGGTGGACTACCTGGAGATGCGCCGCGCCACCTTCGGCTCCGACCTCACCATGAGCCTGTGCCGGCTCGCCCACGGCCAGGTCGTGCCGCCCGGGGTGTACGAGCACGGCTCGATGCGCTCGCTGGAGAACTCGGCCGCGGACTACGCGTGCATGATGAACGACCTGTTCTCGTACCAGAAGGAGGTCGAGTACGAGGGCGAGGTGCACAACGCCGTCCTGGTGGTGCAGAACTTCTTCACCTGCGACTACCCGTCGGCGGTCCGGATCGTCGACGACCTGATGCACTCCCGGCTGGACCAGTTCCAGCACGTCGCGGCGAAGGAACTCCCCGTCCTGTATGACGACTTCGCGCTGGAGCCGGACGTGCGGGAGCTGCTGGACGGGTACGTGAAGGAGCTGGAGAACTGGCTCGCGGGCATCCTGGTCTGGCACCGGGACTGCCGCCGGTACCGCGAGGAGGACCTGCTGCGGCACTTCGGCGCGGAGCGGGAGCTCAGGGCGGGGACGGCGGTCGAGGCACTGCCCGGGCCCGCCGCCGTGCCCGCCGCCGTGCCGGTCGGCCCGACCGGCCTGGGCACGGCCTCGCTGCGCCCGCCGCTGGCCGGCGCGGCTCCGGCCGCCGGGGTGGCGGCTCTGGGCTGACCGGTGGGCGGTCCGGTGGGCGGACCGGTGGTCGGACCGGTGGGCGGACCGGTGGGCGGACCGCTCAGAGCTCGACGCCGAGCAGCTCGCGCAGTGCGCGGCCGCCGTCCGGGGTGATCCGCAGGGCCCGGCCGGAGCCGATCCGCTCCACCCAGGAGCGGTCCAGCGCCGTCCGGCAGAGCGCCGCGCCCAACGCCCCACCGAGGTGGCTGCGGCGCTCCGTCCAGTCCAGGCAGCTGCGCACCACCGGCCGCCCGCCCCGGCGGCCCGCCCGAGCGGGCAGCTCGATCGCCTGCGCGGCCAGCCAGGCCCGGCCGCGCCCGGTGACGGCGAGCCCGGCGTCGTCGGTGAGCAGGCCGCGGGCGAGCAGCGCGTCCGCGACGGCCACGCCGAGGCGGCCCGCCAGGTGGTCGTAGCAGGTGCGGGCGCGGGCCTCGGCGCTCTGCCGGGTGGCCTCGCGCAGGCCGTGCGGGGTGGGCCGGTCGCCCTGGCCGGCGAAGGCGGCGAGGTCCTCGATCAGGGCGGCGGCCTCCGGGGTGGCCAGCCGGACGTACCGGTGCCGCCCCTGCCGCTCCTCGGCCAGCAGCCCGCCCGCGACCAGCCGCGACAGGTGCTCGCTGGCCGTGGACGGTGCGACGCCCGCGTGCCGGGCCAGCTCGCCGGCCGTCCAGGCGCGGCCGTCGAGCAGCGCGGTGCAGAACGCGGCGCGCGTGGGGTCGGCGAGCAGGGCTGCGAAGGCGGCGAGCGACATGCCTCCATGGTCGCGCCTGCACGGTTCGGCGCGGGCCGAACCGTCGGCGGCGTGAGGCGGCGCGGTCGGCGGCGGTGGCACGGTCGGTCCGGGGTCGGGTTACGCCTGGGTCCGGGCGTCCAGTTGGAAGTGATGTCCCGTCAACTGGCGGGCCGGGCCTGACGGGTGGCCTCGATTCCGGCCAGGATCAGTCGGACGCCGTTGGTGAAGCCGCTGTCGCGGCCGCCGTCGGTCGCCGAGCCGACCTCGGTGCTGTACAGGCGGTGCAGGCGCGGGAAGTCCCGGGTGGCCTCGATGACGGCGGGCACGAGCTCGTCCATCCAGCCCTGCTCGTCCCGGCCCTGCCGGGCCAGCGCGCTCAGCCAGGCGGCCTCCACGCTGGCCGTTCCGATGACGTAGCCGAGCAGGGCCCCCATCGCGTCGTTGGCCTCCGTCGGGGTGAAGCCGGCCGCATCCAGGAAGGTGAGCAGGGCCTCGGACAGGCGCATCCAGTTGGGCCCGAAGTAGACGAGCCCCAGGTCGCCGAGCACCGACACCATCCACGGGTGGAGCAGGACGACCTGACGCACGCTGGCCGCGCACTCGGCGAGGCTGGTGCGCCAGTCCGCCGGGTCCGCGTCGGTGACCGCCGGGATCCAGATCTTGCCGAACACCTCGTCGACGGCCAGGGCGAGCAGCTCGTCCTTGTTGGCGACGTGGGTGTACATCGAGGTGGCGCCGGCGTTGAGGCGGGCACCGAGCTTGCGCATGCTCAGGGCTTCGATGCCGTCGCTGTCCAGGATGGCGAGGGCCTCCGCGACGATCTGGGCCCGGCTGAGGGCCGGCTGCTCGCGCCGGGGGCGCTCGGGGCGGCTCCACGGTGTCCCGGGCGCGTCCTTCGACCTGGCCGGCATCCGGCCCTCCTCTCGGTCTTCGCCCGCCTGGCTCGGCTCGGCTGCTCCGTTCAGCATAAGCCGCGCCGCACACCGTACGGCTTTACGAACGCTGTGCGGAATCCGTACAGTGTGCGCTGTCCGCACGGCGTGCGGAGCGAGGCGCGTCGCGGCCGTGGGGACGGACCGCGGTGCGCCCGCGACGACTTCCGTCCGGCTGCGGCCGGCGCGCTCACTTCGAAGGGGGACCGCGGTGGACCGTCAGCCGCGCCGCTGGCTCATCCTGGTCGTGCTCTGCCTCAGCAGCCTGGTGCTGGTGGTCGACAACATGGTGCTCACGGTGTCCATCCCGCAGATCGCGGCGGACCTCGGGGCCGGGGCCCAGGACATCCAGTGGATCATCGACTCGTACATCCTGGTCTTCGCCGGGCTGCTGCTCACCTCGGGCAGCCTCTCCGACCGGTTCGGCCGGCGGAAGGTCATGATCATCGGGCTGGTGCTGTTCGGCGCCGCCTCCCTGGTCGCGGCCGTCGCCGACAGCCCCGGCCAGCTCATCGCCGGACGCGTGCTGATGGGCGTGGGCGGGGCCCTGGTCATGCCGAGCACGCTCTCCATCCTGATCACCGTCTTCGACGCCGAGGAACGGCCCAAGGCGATCGCCGTGTGGAGCGCGGTGGCCATGATCGGCATGGTCGGCGGGCCGGTACTCGGCGGTGCGCTGATCGCGCACTTCTGGTGGGGCGCGGTCTTCCTGATCAACGTGCCGGTCACGGTGGTCGCCGTCATCGCGGCGGTCGTGCTGATGCCGGAGTCGAAGGGGCCGTGGCGCCGACCCGACCTGCCCGGCATGGTGCTCTCGATGACCGGGATGACCGCGCTGGTCTGGTCGATCACCGTGCTGCCCCGGGACGGCCTCACCAGCCCCGGCACGCTCGGCACGCTCGGCGTCGGGGTGCTCGCGCTGACCGGGTTCGTCGTCCGCCAGATCCGGACCGACTCGCCGATGGTCCCGCTCAAGCTGTTCCGCAACCGGGTGTTCACCGGGGCCAGCTTCTCGCTCGTCCTGCTGACCTTCGCCACCGGCGGCCTGATGCTGGTCCTCACCCAGTACCTGCAGTTCGTGCTGAAGTTCTCGGCCACCGACACCGGCCTGGCGTTCCTCCCGCTGGCCGTCGCCTCGCTGGTGTTCAACGCCCTCGGCGCCGTGCTCAGCAAGAAGGCCGCCCCGCGGGTGACGACCTCGGCCGGCATGCTGGTCATCGCGGCCGGGTTCGGGCTGCTGGCCACGCTCTCGGTCGGCGACGGCTTCGGCAAGGTCGCCCTGGCCATGCTGGTGCTGGGCGCGGGCTCCGGCCTCGCGATGCCGGCCGCGTCCAACGCGCTGATGGGCGCGATCCCCGGCGAGCACGCCGGCGTCGGCTCCGCGCTCAACGACACCATCCAGCAGTCCGGTTCCGCGCTGGGCGTGGCCATCCTCGGCGCCGTCCTGTCCAGCACCTTCACCGGCTCGATGCCCGCCGACACGCCCGCCGCCGGGAAGCACGCGATCACGGACGCGCTCGCCCTCGCCGCGAGCACCGGGGACGGCGGACTGGCCGCCGCCGCGCGCGACGCGTTCAACACCGCGGCCTCCGTCACCTTCACGGCGGGCGGGATCTCCGTCCTGGCGGCCGCGGGGCTGACCCTGGTGCTGATGCGGGACGGCCGGAAGACCGCTCCGGCGGAGGCGGGCCCGGTCGAGGGCGCGGCGGCGGCGGAGGTCGTCCAGCGGGTGGGCTGAGCCTGCTCGCTCGGGCCCTGCTCGTTCCGGCTTTGCTCGCCCCGGCCTCGCCCCGGCCTCGCCCCAGCCTCGCCTGCCTCGCGCGGCCGGGGCCGTCGGCGTGCCGCCGGCGTGTCGCCGACGCCCGGCGACCCTCGGCGACCCCTGGCGGCGGCGCGTAGCCTGGGCCCCATGTCCCCCGAGTACGCGGAGCGGGCGTCGAAGCTGCCGGGAGCGGTCGTCTGGAGGCGCCGGGCCGCCGGGAGCACGGGCGGCGGCGCGGCCGGGCTCGTCCTGCCCGACGGCTGCATAGACCTGCTCTGGACCGAGGGCCGGCTCCTCGTCGCCGGGCCGGACAGCCGGGCCTTCCAGCTCGGACCGGGGCTGCGCGGCCCGTGGGCGGGCGTCCGCCTCCCGCCCGGTGCCGCCCCCGCCCTGCTGGGCGTGCCCGCGTACGAACTGCGCGACCGGCGGGTCGACCTGGCCGACCTCCGGCCCGCCGCCGAGGTGCGCCGCCGTACCGGGCGCATCGACGCGGCGCCCGACCCGGCCGTGGCCCTGGAGGAGTTGGCGCTGCGTCTGGCGGCCGACGCGCAGCCGGTGGACCCGCTCGTCCGGGCGGTCGCCGATGCCCTGGCGGCCGGCCGTTCGGTCGCGGCGACCGCCGAGTCGGTCGGCCTCGGCGCGCGGCAACTGCACCGCCGCTCACTGACCGCCTTCGGTTACGGCCCCAAGACCCTGGCCCGGATCCTCCGCTTGCAGCGTGCCCTCGCGCTGGCCCGCTCCGGCGTCCCCCTCGCCGAGACGGCGGCCCGGACGGGCTACGCCGACCAGGCCCATCTGGCGCGTGACGTGCGGGAGTTGGCGGGAATGCCGGCGACCGCCCTGCTGCCCCGCTGACTCGGTCCGCTGACTCAGTCCGCGGCGCCCGGCAGCGGTGCGAACAGGTCGACGCCGTTGCCGTCCGGGTCGTGCACCACGGCGTACCGCTGGCCCCAGAAGGCGTCCCACGGCTTCAACTCGCCGTGGTGCCCGGCGCCGACCAGGTCCTCGTAGACCGCGTCCACCTGGGCGGGGTCGGCGCACCGGAACGCCAGTGCCGTCCGGCCGCCGCCCGTCGGCGGCCGCCAGTCCGGGTGGAACGAGCGGATGGTGGACTCGGGGTCGAGGGCCAGGCGCAGCCCGCCCGGCAGCACGGCCTCGACGTGCGGCTCCTGCTCGGCCCCGTCGGGGAACGCGAGTCCGAGCCGCCGGTAGAAGGCGATCGAGGCGGCCAGGTCCGAGACGGCCAGGCCCACGACGGCGAACTGCGGTGCTGGTGTGCTGTTCATGCCCGTCACGGTAGGCGGCGCCCGGACACCCCGTCTTGAACGAATCGGACGCCCGGTGCGGCCCGCCCCGGCCTCTCCCGGCTGGTCCGCACACCGGCCGTGCTCGCCTGGCTGCTGGGCCACCCGGTGCCGACGATCCCGGTCGTGGGCGCCAGCTCCGTCGCCCAGCTGGACGAGAGCCTGGGCGCCCTGGTCGAGCTGCTCGACGAGGGCCGGCGCCGGCGGCTGGGCGCCGCGGCCTGACCGCGGCGCCCGCCTCGAACCGGCTGCGCGCCGTCAGTCCTGGGCGCCGCCGGTCCTGCGCGCCGTCAGCCCTGGGCGCGGACCGCCCGCCACCGGTTGGCGGTGGTCTCGCTCACCGTGTAGAAGAACTCCGACTTGAACTCGGCCCCGTCGCTGAGCGCCTCCACCCAGCTCATCGGCCAGTTCCGCCGGCCGTAGTGCTTGTGCACGACCCGGGTGAACGCGGACAGCACGCCGCGCAGCCGCTTCCGGTCCACGTCGAGCAGCTCGACCAGGGACGTGTAACTCACCCGCTCGCCGGGCTGCTTCGCCAGGATGTCGAGCACCCCGGTCACCGCCTGCACCGAGTCCAGCGGGTCGGCCGTCAGCCGGCGCAGATCCTGCACGGTCCACTCGACGAACGGCCACTCGCCGTCCTCCTGCGGACCCCCCTCGGCCGACGCCGCCACCGCAGGCCCCGCAGCGGCGCCCGAGAGCTCCGCGAGGAACGCGTACACCTGCGTGACGTACTGAGCCGGCACCGGCACCGAGATGAACTGCTGGTTGTCCTGCGTCATGTTTCTTCCCCTCCGACGTGTCGCCCGTCTGGCGGCAGGACAGATACTTGCACGTCATGTCTCCGGGCGTCCAGGTATTAACCTGAATTAATTCCGGGACTAGTTGGTCGATTAGTCTCCCTCGCGGCGCAGCGCGGGAGGACGGAGGCCGCTTCCGGCACCGGCTGACCGGGGGAGCCGTGGAACCGGCGAGGGCCCGGACCGTGTGAGGCGGTCCGGGCCCTCCGCGTGGGCGGTCCAGGTCAGTGAAGGACGTCCAGGAAGTTGGTGGCGTCGTCGACGAAGTACACGGCGTCGTGGTCGAGGTCGACCGCGAGCCCGAACAGGGCGCCGGCGCCGGGCGGGGTGCCGCTGCTGTCGAGCGTGCGGACGGCGACCTGGTCGCCGGCAGGGGTGGTCTCGACGAGGTTGCCGTCGCCGGAGTTCACGGTGAGGACGGTGCCGCCCGGGGCGACGGCCAGGCCGAGCGGCCCGTTGAGGTGGCCGCCGGTGCCGACGGTGGTGCCGGTGCCCGCGTCGGTGGTGCGGTGGACGGCGTCGGGGATCGCGGCGATCCGGTTGGCGAGGGTGTCCGCCACGTAGAGCGTGCCGTCGTGGCCCAGCCCGACTCCGGTCGGGCCGATCACCAGGGCGGCCTGGTCGGTCCGCTGGCCGAAGCCCGAGCCGACCCGGGTGGTCGCGACCCGCTGCGGCGGCGCGTCGCCCTGCCGGCACAGGGTGATCCGTAGGACGGTGCCCTGGTCGACCTCGGCTCCGCCGCCCGTGACCGTGCCGTTCAGCACATTGGTCACGAACAGTTCGTCGCGGTCGTCGAAGCTGACGGCCGTCATGTCCCACGGGCCGTTGATGCCGTCACCGACGATCGTCTCGCGGACCGTCCCGTTGCTGTCCAGGACCAGCAGGCAGCCGGTCTGGACGGTGGCGGAGGTGCCGTCGGTGGTGGGCGTGCTGCCGACCACGACCCAGCCGTCCGGCAGAACGGTCAGCGCGGTCGAGAGCCCGACCCCGCCGGGGCAGGGCCCGGGCAGCTTCGCCGGGTCGATCCGGGCGAACACGCTGACGGTGCCGTCCGGGGCGACCTGGACCAGGGTGGTCCCGGTGCCCTGCTGGTTCTGCGCGTTGTTGAAGTTGCTGATGAGGACGTTGCCGCGGCGCAGCTTGCCCACGCTGCGCTGGACCACGAACGTGCCGTACGGGTTCTGGTCCCCGTTCGCGGGCACGGTCGAAGCGACCGGTGACACGGTGTTCAGCGGCCCGAGGAACGGCGCCCGGCCGAGGGCGCCACCCGCCGCCGTGGGGCCGAACACCACCACGGCGGCGGCGACCACGCCGACCCGCCCCCAGAACCTCGTGCGCGAAGAGTGAAGTCTCACAACTCAAAGTTATGCAGCAGTCGAACCGCCCAGCGCGCGGAGTTCGCCCAGCGGTGTCCCCGCACCGCAGAACGATGAAGGCCCGGACCGTCGAAACGGTCCGGGCCTTCCGCCGGCGGAGGACACGAGATTCGAACTCGTGAGGGGTTGCCCCCAACGCGCTTTCCAATTCTCCCGAATGCTGTTCACCGGGGTTCATGCTTGTCCTGACCTGCGGCGGAGAGCACGGCTGGGTGGCGGCTGAATCTGACCGGACGGGGCTGAACGGGACCAGAACTGAGACCAGGACCGTCGGTACCGGGCCGAATGCGGGTTCCGCTGACCCTGGACTCCAGGGTCAGCGGAACCAAGGTGGTGCCGCAACTGCCTCACGTGTTTTTCGTGGACGGGGGCGGCGGCATGGCGCCCGGCAGAACGCCGGGCGCCTCGGCCGTCACGGGGTGCGCTGGAGTTCTTGGGCGGGCGCGTCCCGGGCGGGGGCGGGCGTGGCAGGGGACGGGCGACCGCCCGCCGCGGCCGGGCGCAGGAGGAAGGCACAGGTGAGGGCGGCCAGCAGGGTGAGTGAGGCGGAGACGATCAGGCAGAGCCGGAGGCCGTCGAGGAAGGAGCCGCCCAGCGCCGAGAGGGCCGGTCCGGTGGCGGTGCCCAGGTCGAGTCCGGCCACGGCGCCGAGCCCCTGTTCCCGGGCGACGGCGAGGACGTGGCCGCCGCTCTCCGTCGGCACTGCGGAGTCGGAGAGGCGCCCGGGCAGGGCGTCGAGGGCGCGGGTGGTGAGCAGGGCGCCGAGCACGGCGGGGCCGAGGGCGCCGCCGAGCTGGCGGAAAGCGTTGTTGCCCGCCGCGGCCATGCCGGCCAGGTGGTGCGGTACGGAGGAGACGGCGGAGGCGGTCATCGGGGTGAGGACGGCGCCGATGCCGAGGCCGAGCAGGACCAGGCGCCAGGCGATCGATCCGTAGGAGGTGTCGGCGTCGACGCCGGTCAGCGACAGCAGAGCGCCGGCCATCACCACCAGGCCGGTGGTGATCATGACCCGGGCGGAGATCCGGTGCATCAGCCGTCCGACGGGGATGCCGACGACGAGGGACGTCCCGGACACCAGGACCAGCCGCAGTCCGGCCTCCAGCGTGGTCAGGTGCTGCACGAGGCCGAAGTACAGGCTCAGCACGAAGAAGAAGCCGATCAGCCCGAGGAAGCTGATCATGGCGACCAGGGAGGTGGCGGCGAAGGCAGGGCTGCGGAACAGCGCCAGGTCGAGCATCGGGCTGCTGCTGCGGCGCTCCACGACGACGAAGGCGGCCGCGCTCACGGCGCCGAGGACCAGGGCCGCCACGACATGGGGTGTGCCGAAGCCATCGGCGCCGCCCTCGATCACGCCGTAGACGACCGCGGTGACCGCGACGGCCGCGCTGATCTGCCCGGGCCAGTCGAGCCTGCGGCCGTGTGGCGCCCGCGAGTCGGGCAGCAGGAAGGCCGCGACGACCAGCACGACCAGGGACACCGGGATGGGCAGGAGGAAGATCCAGCGCACCCCGACGTGCTCCTGCAGCACCCCGGCGATCAGCGGTCCCACGGCCAGCGAGGCCAGCATGGACATCGCCCACAGGGCGATGAACCTGCCGCGTTCCCGGTGGTCGGGGACGGCGTGGCTGATCAGGGCCAGCGTGGTGGGCAGCAGCGCTGCCGCCCCGAGGCCGGAGGCCGCCTGCCCGATCCAGAGCGACTGCACCGAGTCCGAGGCCAGCGAGACGGCCGCGCCCAGTGCGCAGAACGCCATGCCCGTCTGGAACACCCGCTTGCGGCCGTGGACGTCTCCCCACACCCCGGTGGTCAGGATCAGCGCGGCCATCGGCAGCACGAACGCGTCCGACACCCAGGACAGCTGGGAGGTCGAGGCGCCCATCGCGCGCTGGATCGCGGGCAGGCTCGCCGACACGGTGGTCACGGGAAGGTAGGCGACGAAGACGCCCAGGCAGGCCATGACGAGCGTGACGCCTCGTCCGGCCCCGGGGCGCTGCACCGTTGCGGAGTTCACGAAGTGGTTCCTTCGATTGCGGGGTGCCGCGCGGGCACCGGCTGCTGCGGGGGCGCAGACCAGCTTCACCCAGGCGGACGAGAAATCCCCAAGCGATCCCGGAAGGTGCGGAGCAACATCCATCACGGCCTCTGGACATGTGACTATTCCTCCATGTACGACGACCTCGACCGCAGGATCATCCATGGTCTCTACTGCGCCCCGCGTGCTTCCTTCCGTCGCCTCGGCGAGGTCGTCGGCGTGTCCGAACAGACCGTGGCCCGCCGCTACAACGCGCTGCGCCGCGACGGGGTGATGCGTGTCGTCGGGCTGAGCAACCCGGTCGCCCACGGACTGGCGGAGTGGATCGCGCGGCTGCGGTGCCGCCCGGATGCTGCGGGGCCCGTCGCCGACTCACTCGCCCGGAGACCCGAAGTCGGCTACGCCAGCGTCGCCTCCGGCGGATCGGAGATCATCTGCACCATCCGCTCGACCCCCGACACCGGGCGCGACGACGTCCTGCTGCGGCAACTCCCGAAAGCCGCTTCGATCCTGGACATGAGCGTGGACCTTCTCCTCCACCCGTTCAGTCGCCCAGGCACGGCAGGCTGGGCCGGCGGCAAGCGCTCACTCACCGACGAGCAGGTGCAACAGCTGACAGCGCAGCGCCCCGCACCCGCCGGGCCCCCGCCCGCCCCGACCGACGGGGACCGCCCCCTCTTCGAGGCCCTGGCCGAGGACGGCCGCGCCTCCCACACCCGTCTGGCGCAGGCCACCGGCTGGTCCGCGACCCGCGTCGCCCGCCGACTGGAGGCGCTGGAAGCCACCGGCTCCCTCACCTACGGCATCGACATCCTGGCCGAACGGCTCGGCTACGACCTCAACGCCATCCTCTGGCTCCAGGTCGACCTGCCCGACCTCCACCGGATCGGGGAGGAGCTCGCCCGGCACGACGAATGCGCCTTCGTCGCCGCCACCAGCGGCAGGCACAACCTCATGGCCGTCGTCATCTGCGAGGACACCCCCGCCTTCTACCGCTACCTCAGCAGCCGCCTGGCCCGCACCGAGGGCATCCGGGGCTACGAGATCAGCATCCGCGCCCGCCGCCTCAAGCAGTCCGTCTCCCTCATCCACCACGGACGGCTGGTCCACCCCGCACTCGGCTGACACGAGCGGGCCGCCGTCGGCCGGGCGCGCCGCCGACGCCGAGGCCGGAACGACGAAGACCCGGACCGCGTGATGCGGTCCGGGCCTTCTGCCGGCGGAGGATACGAGATTCGAACTCGCGAGGGGTTGCCCCAAACACGCTTTCCAATTCTCCTCGGCTCCGTTCAGCGGGGTCCACACCAGTACTGACCTGGAGCGGTGTGGTTGCCCCAGCCTCCTTCGAACGGCTCCGGACGGTGGCGAACGAGACCAGAAGTGAGACCAGCTGCCTCTGTCTTGTCGGTGGGCGTAGGCCTTCGTGTGCGTCGCGGGCTCGTCTGTTCGCGAATTCTGACCGCTCCATCTGGGGCTCTGTCAGAAGGTTCTTCAATTGGTTAGAGGAGGCAGCCCTGCCAGTCGCGGCGGCGCGGTAGTGAGGGCTGCGACGGGACGAGGCTTGGGGCCGGCGGGGTCTCGAACCCCGGCTCCACGCATGGCGCCGTAACGTCGGACGGCTGCTCTGGAGTCACCGCAAAGAGGCAACGGACAACTCGTCCGGATCGCCCCTTTGCGGGCGGAGTGCGTGCCAAACTCTCCCTCAGAGCAGTGGGATTGCTCCGATCACCCGCCCAGATCACCCAGTTTCAGGCATCGCCATGGGAAGGATTGGCATGATCATGTCGTTTGATTTCGGTCGGGAACTGCGCCGACTGCGAGACGAGGCCGGTCTCACCCTTGGGGGTCTTGCCCAAGAGGTGAACTACAGCAGGAGCCATCTCAGCCGAATCGAGCGTGGCGAAAAGCGGCCCTCCGTCGGCTTGGCCCGGCGGTGCGACGCATTGTTCGGATCAGCTGGACGCTTGCAGGCATTGGTGGGCCCGCACCCGTCCAGCCGTCTCGGACGGATGTCCGGGGCAGGTCGGCTGATGGCACGTCGTGGCTTGCTAGCAGCTGGAGCGGCGTCGCTGATCGGGTTCAGTCCAGTTGATGGTGAACGGATCGACCCGCCGGACGGCGTGTCACTTGTCGGGCCGTTCCGGGCGCAACTCGATCAGATGCGACAGCTTGGCCAGGCCACCGAGCCGTCCGCTCTCCTCGACCTGCTCGAAGCCCAAACCCGTACCGTTGCCAAGGTCGCCGCCAGCAGCGGTCCGCGTGACGGTGCACGACTGTTCGTCCTTGCCGCCCACTTTGCCGACTACACGGGCTGGATGGCACAGGAGGCCGGTGACAACGCGTCCGCCCTCGACTGGACCGCCAAGGCTGTTGGGCTCGCTCAGGCGGGGGGTGACCGTGACCTTGCCTTCTACGCCCTTGTCCGGCGCGCACTCGTCACCTTCTACGACGCCGATGCCGAACAGACCATCGCGCTCGCGAGCCGAGCGCAGGAGAGTCGACTGCCACCGCGGATTCGTGGGTTGGCCGCTCAACGCGAGGCACAGGGACACGCCTTGGCCGGAGACGAGCTGGCCTGCATGCGCAGTCTGGACCGAGCCCGTCAGCTGCTCGACTCTGCCTCGGCACGGGCTGGCACCGGACCGGTGATCGGTACCAGTCACCTGGTCGATCCGGCCGCCATGGTGACTGGGTGGTGCCTGTTCGACCTTGGGCGACCTCGTGAGGCCGCCGAAGTCTTCGACCGGGAGTGCCTGCGCATTTCGCCGCAGGCACTACGAACCCGGGCCAGGTACGGACTGCGGCGGGCACTGGCACACGCCGCGGCCGGCGAGATCGAACACTCTTGTGAAATTGCCGGCGAACTGCTCGATTTGGCCGTAGCTGTGCGTTCGGCCACGGTGACCGCGGACATCCGGCGTCTTGCGAAGGAGTTGGCGCGCTTTCGCACTAACCGATCTGTCCGCAATCTCCAACCTGCGCTGACCAGCGCCCTGCATCAGAGCCGGTCCTGATACCGCGGGCCGGCCTGAGATCAAGGGAATCCCGCTTCACCGGATTCCCTCCTGCGTGGCACCTCCTCGTGTGGGAGCCCGATGTGACTGCTCCATTGCTGTACTCGAAAACACCGACCCTCTGGAGGGGAATCCGCCATGCCTGACATTTTCATCAACTACCGCACCGGCGATGAGGAAGGCACCGCCACCCTGATCGAGCGGGAGCTCTCCCGGCGCTTCGGCAGCGAGCGCGTCTTCCGGGCCAGCAAGTCGATCGAAGCAGGCCAGCGTTTCCCGGAGGCCCTGATCACCGCCGTCCGCCGCAGTAGTGTCCTGCTGCCCGTCATCGGATCGCGTTGGGTGGACGCGCGGAGCGCGGATGGGGGCCGGGCACTCGACAATCCCGAGGACTGGACTCGCAGGGAGATCATCGAGGCGTTCGAGTCCGGCGCCCTGATCGTTCCTATCCTGGTTGACCGAGCGCCGAGGCTCCAACGGGCGGAACTACCGTCGGCGTTGGCCGGGCTGGCTGATCACCAGTATCGGCGACTGGACTTGCGCGATGCCGATGCCGACCTCACCCGCATCGCGAACGACCTGGCCGATCTCGTTCCGCAACTGGCTGCTGTCGACCACCAGAATGCCAGCGACGACCAGCGGCGGTCGGCCGAGGATGACGACCCCCGGTACCACGGCGTCCAGATCCGAGCCCATGAGATCCGCAGCCGCCAACGCGGCGGCATCGGCAACCTCGCCGGAGGATTCTCCGGCACCTTCGTCAGTGAGTCGAGCGGACCGGTTCACACAGGCAGCGGAGATCAGTACACAGCTCCGCGGTTCTCCGGGGACGGGATGGGTGTTACCTACATTGCTGGCAAGCACTCCGGCACCCTTCGCACCGACGTCGACAACCGCCGTCGCCCCGAGGACGGAGCCAGGTGAGCGGCGGGGAGAATACTTGGGTCAGCGAGTCAGCGGGCCCACTCCACAGCGGAAGTGGGCCGCAGTACAACTTCTGGCACACCGCTGCCACCTCCGATCGTCTGATCCGGGCAGGCGTGAATCCGTTGGTGATCGCCCACCAGTATCGGCTGCGGCTCAGCCGTTGGTTCGTGCCGCCCGACCACTACGGCACCGCCGTCGAGAGGCTGACCGCCCCCGGTTCCGTGGTCCTGCTGGAGGGCCCAGAAGGTTGTGGTCGACGGACCGCGGCGACCATGCTGCTTCACCAACTCGACCTCCCAGCAGGGAGGTTCGAGGAGCTGTCGGTGGAGCGTGATGAAGGCGGTCTGGACGCCGCTCCGCACGACCGGTTTCTTCTCGACCTGTCCGGAACGCCCGACGACCGGTACCTGGGCGCTCAGCGCGTCCTGACCTCCTACCGAGCGGTGGTCGAACACAGCGGTGCTCGTTTGGTCGTTGTTCTGCCAGCTGGTCTCGATTACCTACTGAAAGCCGAGTTCGCGCCACTCGTCGTACGGGTTGGGAGGCCGTACGGGCCGGCGGTGCTCAGCCGCTACCTCCGAGTGGCCGGCATCGGGTTCGACCCGGAAGAGCTGGACGGACCAGAGCTGAAAGAACTCCTGCATGAGTCTCCGATGCGCGAGCTCGCCAGACTCGCTGAGATGATCGGTCGCGCGCGGGACAGCGGCCACTACGGCTCCGAGTTCTCCGCTTGGCGCGCCGAGGCGGTTGCCGCGGTTACCAATTGGGCCGGTGAGGTGGCCAGGCAGGTCAGTACCCATCGCACCGCGCAGGATCGAGCCCTGTTGCTCACCGCCGCCATGCTGAACGGTGCCACCTCCGACGCTGTCTTTCACGGAGCGCTCGGTCTACTGGCCGAACTCCGGCACAGCGGTGACGAGACGCACCGGTTGGCCCAAGCCGATCTTGGCGAACAGCTGACGTCATTACATATCCGGCGTGACCACGATAGCCGGATCGGTTTTGAGCGACTCGCGTACGACAGTGCTGTACGGACTCACTTCTGGGCCAACTTTCCAGACCTACGGGGGAACCTTCGGAACTGGGTTGGCCGGGCCGTCACGCTGCCAGCACTCACGGGTGATGACCGGACGAACCTGGTTGTCCGCTTCGCCGAGCAGTCACTTGCTGCAGGACGCCCTGGCGACCTCTTCACCCTGGCCGAACTGTGGACACGTCCTGGCAGGTCCAGACGGTTGAACACCGAGGCGGCGACCCTCCTTGAACAGGGACTAACCCACGAGCGGTACGGCGCCAAGGTCCGCTCGAAGATCTACGAATGGGCGGTCGGCCCGCGGCTCGGCCCCGATCTCGTCCGCGTGCTGACAGGTGTCTGTCGGCACATCGTTGCCCCAACCCACCCCGATCAGGCGGTCGTGCGGCTGCACCACCTTGCGCTCCGTTCTGGTGGTGAAGAGATTGACGCCGCTCGGGCGGAGCTTCTGGAACTGGTCAGGGCGAACCGACGCCTCTACCAGCAGTTGGTCGACCGGGTGCTCGCCCGATTGCGTACCGCGCCGGAACCCAACTTCACATTGCTGCTTGAACTTCTGGAACCCGCTGGGATTCCGTTCCCGCCGCCGTGGCGGACCCTGCGCGCCGGATGGCAGGCGGTGCTCGTGCTACCCGCAGACCGTTGGGCGCCGATCGCGCACGAGTGGCTCACCGCAGTAGACGCCGATGAATGGGCGTGCGCGTTGGACGTCATGCTTCAGGCGGCCGGGGGCCGCCAGTCCGTTCTGAACGACTTCTACCTGATCGCCCGTGACTGGGCCGAGGCCGGGGCTCAGGTGCCGCCCGAGCAGGCGGCCTCCCGTATGGCGACCGCGTACCGGTGTTGGCAAAAGATCGACTTCGAGCAGGGCATCGAGACCCTTGACGGTCGTCCTGGTGCCTCAGAAAAGGAGCACCGATGAAGTTCAAGAGCAAGGCGCTGCCCATCCTGCTCGTCCTCGTCTGCGGGGCGGCACTCGTCCTGGTTGGTCGGTTGTCGGGCTGGCCGGTCTGGTTGGACGTCTTCCTCGCAACGACCGTGGCAGCCGGCCTGGGTCTGTTGGTGATGCGCCATCCTGTCCCGTCTCCCCAGGTGGTCGAGGTACCACCGGAGCCGCTGTACGCCGGTCCGAGCGCTCCTGCGGAACCGCCCTTTCGAGAGACCCGGGTGGAGGGTCTGGCGCTTCCGAGTGCACTACCCGACTACAGCTTCGTGTTCTCCGCCACCGTGCGCTGGCGGGCGACCCACAGCCTTCACGACTTTGCACACGCCAACTTGGCGAACCTCGCCGTGTCCGCAGTACTGGAGCGGGCGCAGTTCGTCACCAACCACGAACATCCGTACCACTCGGCCGCAGCCAGCTATCGGTTGGCGGGCACGCTGGGCGCGGAGGCCGCGGACGCGTCGGCGCGTGTCACCTCGCTGGCGACCGACGTTTCACTGACCCTGTACCCGGCTGACCGCGACCGTCTTGAGAAGCTGGCAAGACTCCACAAGACGGAGGATGCCTGGGAACAGCACCGGCACTATGAGCGGAACAGGCGGACCTACCTCGGCGAGGAGGTGCTCAAGAGCCCAGGTAGTGCGGTGGTGTGGTGGCTGACACGCCACGAAGACGAGGTCGAAAAGGCAGTGGACATGATTGGCCCGCTCGCCCAGCTTTCCGCCGCCGCCAACAACACCGAGGTCGCCGAGCCGTTCCGGCGCCTCGTGGCAGGCACTTCGACCCCCGGGCCGGCAGTCCCCATGGGCGACCCCGCCTCGCCGGAGCATCCGGCTGAGGACCGCGCCGGAGTGGCGATCCCGCTCGGTCCCAGCGCTTCGCCGGTGGTGGAATCGGACGAGGCCGTTGTCGAACATATTCGCCAACTGCTGGAGGAACTTGGCCTGGAGGAGGGATCTGCCGAGCGCGAGGTGCTCGTGCACCGAATCGCACGCTCGACCGACGCCGCCGGCCGAGTCGTCGCCGCGGAGCGAATCCGGCAGCACCTGTCGGGTCGATGGCCTGGCAAGGCGTCGCCTGCTGAGGAGACGCAGGGCGAACAGTCGCAGATGCCGACTCCCTCCCCGGGCTCCGGCGAGACCGTCCAGGAGCAGCGGGCCGAGCACCAAGGCCACCGAGATCATGGTGGGCAGGCCGATCAGATGCCGATCGCCGACCGAACTGAGAGGCTCAACACAGTGGACGACTACTACGATATGAATCGCGTGACCTGGGGCGCGTTGTCGCGACACGAGGTGACCGACGTCTCCGTGCTGTCGGCAGAGTCGGAAGCTTCCGCCGGACAGGAGCCATCGGAACGTGGCTGGGACACCGATCACTGACGTTTGCTGCGTTCTACAGCCGGTAAATGTGCCAACTGCAGCCATGAAGCGACGAAGGCCCGGGCCGCTGTGCGGTCCGGGCCTTCTGCCGGCGGAGGATACGAGATTCGAACTCGTGAGGGGTTGCCCCCAACACGCTTTCCAAGCGTGCGCCCTAGGCCTCTAGGCGAATCCTCCGTGGGAGAGCTTAGTACATGTTCGGGGGTGGTCGCGACCAGCGATCCCGTAGGCGGGAGGGTGGGGTTGCCTGTGGATCGTCGGGGCTCGGATCCGGTAGTGTGGGTGTCAGCCCCTCGTGTGGCGTTATCTCTCTGAACCCCCCCAGGGCCGGAAGGCAGCAAGGGTAAGAGGGCTCTGGCGGGTGCACGGGGGGTCTTTGCGTTCCCGGGCGGTCATCGGGGGCGCCGGGGGACGGTGGGGAGGCGAGGGGCGACGCGTTTGTCGGTGCGTCCCGATATCGTCGGGGGTGTGTCCCTAGCCCTGTACCGCCGCTACCGCCCCGAGACCTTCGCGGAGGTCATCGGGCAGGAGCACGTGACCGCTCCGCTCCAGCAGGCCCTGCGTAACAACAGGGTCAACCACGCGTACCTGTTCAGCGGGCCGCGCGGCTGCGGGAAGACGACGAGTGCGCGCATCCTGGCCCGCTGTCTGAACTGTGAACAGGGGCCGACCCCCACGCCCTGCGGGGAGTGCCAGTCCTGTCGCGACCTCGCGACCGGCGGGCCCGGCTCGATCGACGTGATCGAGATCGACGCGGCCTCGCACGGTGGTGTGGACGACGCGCGCGAGCTGCGGGAGCGGGCGTTCTTCGCGCCGGTCCACAGCCGCTACAAGATCTTCATCCTGGACGAGGCGCACATGGTGACCTCGGCCGGGTTCAACGCGCTGCTCAAGGTGGTCGAGGAGCCTCCGGAGCACCTCAAGTTCATCTTCGCGACCACGGAGCCGGAGAAGGTGATCGGGACGATCCGGTCCCGGACGCACCACTACCCGTTCCGGCTGGTCCCGCCGGGCACGCTGCGCGACTACCTGGCGGAGGTCTGCGGGCGGGAGGGCATCCAGGTCGAGGACTCGGTGTTCCCGCTGGTGGTCCGGGCCGGGGCCGGGTCGGTGCGTGACTCGATGTCGGTCATGGACCAGCTGCTGGCCGGCGCCGCCGAGGGCGGCGTGACGTACCAGATGGCGACCTCGCTGCTCGGGTACACCGACTCGGCGCTGCTGGACGAGGTGGTGGACGCCTTCGCCGCGCACGACGGGGCGACGGTGTTCCAGGTGATCGACCGGGTGATCGAGGGCGGGCACGACCCGCGCCGCTTCGTCGCCGACCTGCTGGAGCGGCTGCGCGACCTGGTGATCCTGGCCACCGTGCCGGAGGCGGGGGAGAAGGGGCTGATCGACGCCCCTGCGGACCGGGTCGCGATCATGCAGGCGCAGGCGGACGCGTTCGGCTCGGCGGAGCTGAGCCGGGCGGCGGACATCGTCAACACCGGGCTGACCGAGATGCGCGGCAACGCGGCGCCGAGGCTGCAGCTGGAGCTGATCTGCGCCCGGGTGATGCTGCCGGGCGCGTACAGCGACGAGCTGTCGTTGCAGGCGCGGCTGGACAAGCTGGAGCGCCGGGCGGCGGCCGGCGGGTTCGCCGCGCCGATGCCGATGCCGATGCCGATGGGGGCGGGGGTGCCGGTGGCGGCGCCCATGGCCGCGCCCGTTCCGGCGCCGGCGCCGGTGGCGGAGGCTGCCGTGGTGCAGCCTGCGCCGGTACACGCTGCGCCGGCCCCTGCACCGACTGCACCGACTGCACCGGCAGCCCCCGCGGCGCCCGCCGGGCCCGCGCCGGGTGCCTGGCCGATCCCGCGCAGCTTCCCGCCGGCGGGCGGGGCCCCGGCCGCGGCCCCCGCGCCGCAGCCGCCGGCCCAGGCCGCCGAGGCCGTCGAGGCCACCCCGGCCCCGGTGTCCGCCCCCGCCCCCACTCCTGCGGCGCCCGCGCCCGCCCCGGCCGGGCAGCCCGCCGAGCCGGCGTCGGCCGCCGCGCAGCAGGGCGCGGCGCAGGTCCGGCAGCTGTGGCCGCAGATTCTGGAGGCGGTGAAGAACCGCCGCCGCTTCACCTGGATCCTGCTCAGCCAGAACGGCCAGGTGGCCGGGTTCGACGGCAGCGTGCTCCAGGTGTCCTTCATCAACGCGGGCGCCCGGGACAGCTTCGTCGGCAGCAACAGCGACGACGTGCTGCGCCAGGCGCTGACCGACGCGCTGGGTGTGGACTGGCGGATCGAGTGCATCGTCGACCCGTCCGGGGGCGGTTCCCTCGGCGGCGGTACGGCCGTCGGTGGCGGTGGCCTGGGCGGTGTCGCCCCGAGCGGTGGTGGCTGGGGGGCACCGGCCCGTCCGGCGGCCGCCGCGCCGCCGGTGTCGGCTCCGGCTCCGGGGCCCGCGCCGGTCCGGTCGCAGCCCTCCCCGCAGGTGCAGGCCGCCCCGGCGCCCGCGCCGGTCCAGGCCCCGCCGCCGGTGGCCGCGCCGCCGGCCCGTCCGGTGCGCGCGGTGGCGCCGGAGGACGACATCCCGGAGGAGGACGACCCGGACCTCAACGAGGAGGCGTTCTCCGGTCAGGAGCTGATCATCCGGGAGCTGGGCGCGACGGTTCTGGAGGAGATCCACCACCGCGGCAACTGAGCGACGGCCCGCCCCGCCAGCACGTAGGCTCGGCCGTGACGACGCGAGCGGGACTGCAAGCGGACGTGACCGCAGGCAGGACGGCGACGCAGGACAGCAAGCACGAAGCGAGGAGTGAGCCGTGTTCCCCGGTGGTGGCCAGCCCAACATGCAGCAGTTGCTGAAGCAAGCGCAGAAGATGCAGCAGGATCTCGCGCAGGCGCAGCAGGAGCTGGCGGAGACGAAGGTGAGCGGTTCGGCGGGCGGTGGCCTGGTCGAGGCCACGGTGACCGGTGCGGGTGAGCTGGTGGCGCTGACCATCGCCCCGGCGGCCGTTGACCCGGAGGACACCGAGACCCTGGCCGACCTGGTCCTGGCGGCCGTGCGGGACGCCAACCAGTCGGCGCAGAAGATGCAGGCCGAGCGCATGGGCCCGCTGACCCAGGGCCTGGGCGGGGGTATCCCCGGTCTGCCGTTCTGACCTGGGGGAGTTCCCGGACGGGGGCTCCGACCAGGTAGGTCTGAGGTCCTGAAGTTCTGAAGTTCAGACAACGGACCCATGTGATTTATGTGGGAGTCGGGCGTCGGGCGGTGTGTCCGGCGCCCGATTCGTTGGATGATGGCACCGGAGCACCACCGACCATCCGAGGGAAGGCGCGACGTTGTACGAGGGCGTGGTTCAGGACCTGATCGACGAACTGGGCAGGCTGCCCGGCGTCGGGCCCAAGAGCGCCCAGCGGATCGCCTTCCACATCCTGCAGTCCGACCCGACCGACGTGCGCCGCCTCGCGCACGCGCTGCTGGAGGTCAAGGACAAGGTCCGGTTCTGCGCGGTCTGCGGCAACGTCGCGGAGGCCGAGCAGTGCCGGGTCTGCCTGGACCCGCGCCGCGACCTCGGCGTCATCTGCGTGGTCGAGGAGTCCAAGGACGTCGTCGCCATCGAGCGCACCCGCGAGTTCCGCGGCCGCTATCACGTGCTGGGCGGCGCGATCAGCCCCATCGAGGGCGTCGGCCCGGACGACCTGCGGATCCGCGAGCTGCTGGCGCGCCTCGCGGACGGCACGGTCACCGAGCTGATCCTGGCCACCGACCCCAACCTGGAGGGGGAGGCGACCGCCACCTATCTGGCCCGGCTCTGCAAGCCGATGGGCCTGAAGGTGACCCGGCTGGCGAGCGGCCTGCCCGTCGGCGGGGATCTGGAGTACGCGGACGAGGTCACCCTCGGTCGCGCCTTCGAAGGGAGACGACTTCTCGATGTCTGACCGGACGCTCGACCAGCAGCCCCACACGCCCCACCAGCCGTCCCACGGGCAGGCCCACCAGCCGGCCCCCGGACAGCCGCACGGGGAGTCGCAGAGCCACACCCCGCACACCCATGCGCACGGTTCGGAGCCGGACGACTTCGCCGTGCAGATCGCCGACTCGGTGGAGAGCTTCGTGCTCGCCGTCACCGAGGTCGCCAAGGGCGACGAGCCGGGCAGCGCGGTCTCGCTGCTGCTCCTGGAGGTCTCGCAGCTGCTGCTGGCCGGTGGCCGGCTGGGCGCCATCGAGGACGTCGTCCCGGAGGACCGCTTCGAGCCGGACGCCGGGCCGGAGCCGGACGGCGAGCAGCTGCGCGAGCGGCTGGCCGAGCTGCTCGCGCCGATCGACGTCTACCACGAGGTCTTCGACCCGTACGGCCCGCCGGAGAAGCCGAACGCCTTCCGGATCTCGGACGACCTGGCCGGCGTGGTCGGCGAGCTGCAGCACGGGCTGACCCACTACCGCGAGGGCCGGGTCAGCGAGGCGCTGTGGTGGTGGCAGTTCTCGTACCTCTCCAACTGGGGCACGACCTGCACGGCGGTGCTGCGGGCGCTGCAGTCGCTGATCGCGCACGTCCGGCTGGACAGTCCGATCGGCGCGGTGCCGGACGGCGCCGACACCGACGACGACGGGCTCACCGACGAGCAGCTGGAGCAGCAGGCCGGCGACCTGATGGCGGCGGAGCTGGGCCTCGGGCGGTAGCGCCGCCCTCCGGCGCCCGTGCCGTTCCGGCACGCCTGTGCGATTCCGGCACGTCCGCGTGATTCCGGCACGCCCGGACGTCGCCCCGGCGCGCGCCGGTTTTCGGTGCGCCCCCGGCGGTCGTCGGCCGGGCACCGGCCGGTTGTCGATCGGTTGTCGACCGGTCCTCGGCCGATTGTGACGAATGCCTCAGCATTCCGCGCGGAAAAGAAATCCCGCCGGATCACCGTCCGTTGATCCGCCGATTCTTCGGGGCGGTGGCGAATTGCCCGCAGACCTGCCGGTGGTGCCGCCCGTTTCGCCGACCACCTGCTGAAACGGGCGTCTCATCATATGGAAAGCGCCGGTTGAGGCACCCCTGCTCGGTAGACTGGCGCCGACCGCACAGCCCCTTTTCCCCGGGGGTGCGGGGGCCTGGTGCCCCCGGAAGACGACACAAGTCGAGGAGCGCACGTGGGCCTTGTCGTGCAGAAGTACGGCGGCTCATCCGTTGCGGATGCCGAAGGCATCAAGCGCGTTGCCCGCCGAATCGTTGACGCCAAGAAGGCCGGCCATGAGGTCGTCGTCGTGGTGTCCGCAATGGGCGACACGACGGACGAGCTCATCGAACTCGCGGAGCAGGTGTCACCGCTTCCTGCCGGCCGTGAGTTCGACATGCTGCTGACCGCTGGAGAGCGCATTTCCATGGCGCTGCTGGCCATGGCGATCAAATCGCTGGGGCACGAGGCGCAGTCCTTCACGGGCAGCCAGGCCGGCGTCATCACCGACTCCGTCCACAACAAGGCGCGCATCATCGACGTGACGCCTGGTCGCATCCGCACCGCCCTGGACGAGGGCAACATCGCGATCGTGGCCGGCTTCCAGGGCGTGTCACAGACCAGCAAGGACATCACCACGCTGGGTCGCGGCGGCTCGGACACCACCGCCGTCGCCCTCGCCGCCGCGCTCAAGGCCGAGGTCTGCGAGATCTACACCGACGTGGACGGCGTGTTCACCGCCGACCCGCGCGTGGTGGCGAAGGCCCGCAAGATCGACTGGATCGCGTACGAGGACATGCTGGAGCTGGCGTCGTCCGGCTCCAAGGTGCTGCTCGACCGCTGCGTGGAGTACGCCCGGCGCTACAACATCCCGATTCACGTACGCTCGTCCTTCTCGGGTCTTCCCGGGACGATCGTCAGCAACGAGAACCCGCACAAGCCCGAAGGGGGCGAGATGGAGCAGGCCATCATCTCCGGAGTCGCCCACGACACGTCCGAGGCCAAGGTCACGGTCGTCGGCGTGCCCGACAAGCCGGGCGAGGCGGCCCGCATCTTCCGCGCCATCGCGGACGCCGAGGTCAACATCGACATGGTGGTGCAGAACGTCTCCGCCGCGTCGACCGGGCTGACCGACATCTCCTTCACCCTGCCCAAGGCGGAGGGCCAGAAGGCCATCGACGCGCTCGGCCGGGTCAAGGAGGGCATCGGCTACGAGTCGCTGCGCTACGACGACGCGATCGGCAAGATCTCCCTGGTCGGCGCGGGCATGCGCTCCAACCCGGGCGTCACGGCGGCCTTCTTCGAGGCGCTGTCCGCCGCGGGCGTCAACATCGAGCTGATCTCCACCTCGGAGATCCGCATCTCGGTCGTCACCCGCGCCGAGGACGTGCCGGAGGCCGTCCGCGCCGTGCACAGCGCCTTCGGACTGGACAGCGAGACGGACGAGGCCGTCGTCTACGGAGGCACCGGGCGATGACCCGGCGGCCGAACCTCGCCGTCGTCGGCGCCACCGGCGCGGTCGGCGAGGTGCTGCTCGGCCTGCTCTCCCTGCGCCAGGACGTCTGGGGCGAGATCCGACTCGTCGCCTCCCCGCGCTCGGCCGGCCGCAAGCCGGTCGTGCGCGGGGTGCCGGTCGAGGTCGTCCCGCTGGCCGAGGAGGCCTTCGAGGGGATCGACGTCGCCGTGTTCGCCGTCCCCGACGAGGTCTCCGCCCAGTGGGCGCCGATCGCGGCCGCCAAGGGCGTCGTGGTGGTCGACGACTCCGCCGCCTTCCGTACCGCCGAGGACGTGCCGCTGGTCGTCCCCGAGGTCAACGCGGCCGCGCTGCGGCTGCGCGCTCGCGGCATCGTCGCCAGCCCCGCCAGCACCACCCTCGCGATGATCGCGGCCGTCGGCGCCCTGCACGCCGAGTACGGGCTCGCCCAACTCGTCGTCGCCTCCTACCAGGCCGCCTCCGGCGAGGGCCGGATCGGCGAGGCGGCGCTGCGTGAGCAGACCGCCCTGGTGGCCGGCACCGAGGTCGGCCGGCAGGCCGGCGACCTGCGCGCGGTGATCGCCGACCACGGGCCGTTCGCCGCCCCGCTCGCGTTCAACGCGGTGCCCTGGACCGGCTCCCTGGTGGACGGCGGCTGGTCCTCCGAGGAGGTCGGCATCCGCGCCGAGGCCCGCAAGATCCTCGGCCTGCCCGCTCTCAAGGTCTCCGCGACCTGCGTCCGCATCCCGGTCGTCCGCACCCACGCGCTGGCCGTGCACGCGCTCTTCGAACGCGAGGTCACCCAGGAGCACGCGCAGCAGATCCTCCGCGACGCCCCCGGGGTCGTGTTGTACGACGACCCGGCGGCCGGCGAGTTCCCCACGCCGAACGACGTGGTCGGGACGGACCCGGTCTGGGTCGGGCGGGTGCGCCGGGCCCTCGACGAGCCGGCCGCGCTCGACCTCTTCCTCTGCGGCGACAACCTGCGCAAGGGTGCGGCGCTCAACCTGCTGCAGATCGCGGAGCTGGTGGCGGGTGAGCTGACGGTGACGCAGGAAGGCGCGCCGGAAGCGGCGTAGGAGAAGGCGTAGGGCGGGGCCTGGCAGGAGGCCCGGGCGAGGCGTAGGGAAAGAGGCCTGGCAGGAGGCCCGGGCGAGGGCCCGGAAGATGCCCCGGGAAGGCCTGGAGCCGCCCGGTCCCGGGCCCGCCCGGCCCCCGATCCGGGGAGGGCGTGTCCGCTCCTCGACACAATCTGTCCGGAATCCCGATGGAATCCCCTGGAGGCCTCTTCCGCCGATGCGGAAGAATGGCCCCCGGGCTGGGCAACCATGACAGGGGATCGAGTGTCCAACGGGCGTGGCGAACGTGATGGTGGGAGCAGGGGCGGGCATCCCGGCGAGAGCCGTGGTGGCCTTCCCCTCGCGCGCCCCGTGGCCGGCGAGTAGGCCGGAAGACGACCAGATGACCGCGGTCGCACCCGGTGCGGCGGGCTCCGGTGCCGGTACCGACGCGGGTACCAGCGAGGACCTGCTCACCGAGACCTACCAGGCACACTACGGCTCCCTGCTGCGGCTCGCCGCGCTGCTCCTGGACGACCTCTCGACCTGCGAGGACGTCGTCCAGGAGGCGTTCATCCGGGTGCACGCCGCCCGGCGCCGGGTCCGCGAGCCCGAGAAGACCCTGGCCTACCTGCGGCAGACCGTCGTCAACCTGTCCCGCTCGACCCTGCGCCGACGGATCCTCGGCCTGCGCCTGCTGCCCAAGCCCATGCCTGACATGGCCAGTGCAGAAGAAGGCGCTTACGATGCGCTGGAGCGCGACCAGTTGAAGGCCGCGCTGCGTGGTCTGCAACGCCGTCAGCGGGAGGTTCTGGTGCTGCGTTACTTCGTGGACATGACGGAGGCGCAGGTCGCCGAGACCCTCGGCATCTCGCTCGGATCGGTGAAGGCCTACGGCTCGCGCGGACTCGCCGCCCTGCGCACCCAGATGGCGGCCGGGCATGGCTGACGGCGCCGGGCGGTGGCCCTCGGACGGTGAGGGCGACGGGCTCTCCGCCGAGGAACGAAGCGTCCGCGACCTGATGCGCAGCGCCGTCGCCGGCATCCAGCCCGAACCCGGCGGCCTGCCGCGGATCCGGTACGCCGTACCCCGCCGACGGGCCGCCCGGCGCGGAGCCTGGACCGGCGCCGCCGCCCTCGCCCTCGCCGTCGCCGTGGCCCTGCCCGCCCTGCACGACGGGGAGCACCTCGGCCTGTCCGGCGGCCCCGGCTCGGCCGACGCCAGCAGCCCGGCCCCCGCCGCCCCGACCGGCACCAGGACCGGCGGCGCCCCCGGCACCGGCACACCCCCGCGGCCCGGCCCCAGCGGCACCGGCGACACCGCATCGCCCTCCGGCACCCCCACCGCCTCACCCAGCCCCGGCGCCAGCACCACCCGCGCCGACGGCACCACCGCCCCGCCCGCCCCCGCCGCCAGCACCGGCGACAGCCCGATCACCCCGCTCTGCACCCGGGCCGACCTCGGCCAGGGCGGCGCACAGGTCGGCCCGGCCGGCGCCGACGGCCGGATCCACGGCTCGTTCACCGTGTACAACGTCTCCGGCCACAGCTGCCGGCTCGGCGGCCCGGGCGCCGTCGCCGTCACGGCGGTGAGCGGGACCGACCGCAGCCGCGTGCGCACCGCCGACCACGCCGCCGGCGACCCGGCCGGCGACCTGCCCGCGATGGACGCGGAGCCCCCCGTCCTCGCCCCGCAGGCCGGCTACCAGGTGCCGTTCGACTGGATCCCCGACCGGACCTGCCCCACCTCCGGCGGCAGCACCGCCACCACCGGGCCCACCAGCCAGGGCGGCGCCAACCAGGCCCTCGCGGTCTCCCAGGCACCCACCGCCGCCACCGATGCCGCCCCGGCGGCCTCGGACGCCTCGGCGGCCCCCAGCACCAACCCCCAGGCCAGCTCGTCCCCCAGCGCCGGGCCGACCAACGCGCCCAGCCCCACCACCACCCCGACCGGCAACCCCACCATCGCGCCGGCCACCGCCACCATCGCCCACACCCCCGCCCCCGGCAGCCCTGCCGTTGCCACCGCCACCTTCCCCGTGACCTGCGCCGGCACCCTCTACCGCGGTGGCGTCCAGGCGGTGGGCGCACCGGCGCCGCAGCCGTCGGACGTGCCCGCGGCGGGCTGACGGGCTTCGCGGCCCCGGCGGCGGTCCGGCGGCGGCCCGGGCGGGCGGTCGGCGGGCCGTCGGGGTCGGGTGGGCAGGGTCGGACGGGCGACCAGCCGGTCCGACGTGGCCGATGGCGGACCCCTGCGGCCGGGACGGGTGTGAGGAGTGGTTACCGTGGGGGTGTGTACCGGTTCCTCCTGACTCCGCGCTGGCTCGGCGGCACCGCGCTGGCCGTCGCGGCCGTGGCGGTGTGCGTCTGGCTGGGCTCCTGGCAGCTCGGCCGGTTCGAGGACCGGTTCTCGTCGCACCAGGAGACCAAGCAGAACGTCACCGTTTCGAGTGATGTGCGGCCGATCGACGACCTGCTCAACCAGGCGACCCCGCAGGTGACCACCGAGACCGTCGGCAAGCCCGTCACCCTGACCGGCAGCTACGACGCGGAGCATCAGCTCCTCGTCCCGAACCGGGTGGTCGACGGCAAGCAGGGCTACTACGTGCTCACCCCGCTGCGCACCGCCGACGGTCGGTTCGCCGCCGTGGTCCGCGGCTGGGCGCCCGGTGCGCCCGCCGAGGGCGCGTCCGCGGCCGCGCCGCCGCCCCCCGGCCAGGTGACCGTCACCGGGCGGCTGCAGGCCGGTGAGTCCAGTGGCAGCAACGGCGCCGTGGCGGGCGGTCTGCCGGCCGGTCAGCTCGGCACGGTCAACCGGGCGGCGCTGCTCAACGCGCTCGCTTACGACGGCTGGTACGACGGCTGGGTGGCCGCCGACACGGTGCCGGCCGGGCTGACCCCGGTGCCGACGGTCCAGCCGCAGGGCGGCGACGGGCTCACCCTGCGGGCGTTCCAGAACCTCGGCTACACCCTGGAGTGGTTCGTCTTCGGGGGCTTCGTCATCTTCATGTGGTTCCGCCTGGTGCGCCGCGAGGGGGAGGCGGAGCAGGACCGGGCCCTTGGACTGGACCCGGTCCTGGACTGACCTCCGCGGTTCGGCGCCCGCCCCTGCCCGGCCCGCCCTTGCCCAGCCCGCCCTTGCCCGGCCGGCCCTTGCTCGGCCGGCCTGCCTCAGCGGGTTGGCCTGCCGGGGGCGGGCGGAGCGGACGGCAGGGCCGGGACGACCGGTGCGGTCGTCGGCTTCCCGGGCGCCGTCGGGGAGGACGGCACCGGCGTCGGCGACCCGGTGAACGCCGGCTCGTCGTGGCACCGGCCGTGGCCGCCGCTCACGTCGTCGTTCGAGTCGTAGCGGTCGATGTGGTGGTGCACGGTGCGCCCGGTCTTCGTTCCCTTGGAGCCGGAGCCCTTGGACCCGGAGCCCTTCGAGCCGGACGAGCCCTTCGACCCGCTGGATCCCTTGGCGAGCCGGACCGCGTCCTCGCCCGCCGCAGGCGCGTACGCCGCCCGGGCGACGGCGGGCCCCGGCCCTGCCGCGTTCGGCCCCACCGCGTTCGGCCCCACCGCGTTCGGCCCCGGCGCGCTCGCGCGGGTCGCGGTGGCGGCCGGTGCGGTTGGCACGGCCGTGGTCGGCGTGGGGCCGACCGGGGGCGGGCAGGCGGCCTCGGCGCCGTGCCCGCCCGAGCAGCCGGTGAGCACCAGGGCTCCGGCCACCGCGACCCCCGCGAGCGTCAGCAGACGCCTCACACCGTCTCCCCGTCGCCGGCCTGCGACGCTGCGGGGAGGTGCCGTCGGACGAAGTCGATCTCCAGCCGCAGCTGCTTGATCCGCTCCTCCACCACCAGCGACCCGTGCCCGGCGTCGTACCGGTAGACCTCGTGCGGCTTGCCCAGCTGCTCCAGCCGCCCGACGTAGTTCTCGATCTGCCGGATCGGGCAGCGCGGGTCGTTGACCCCGGCGCTGATGTAGACCGGCACCCGCACCTGCTCGACGTAGCTGAGCGGCGAGGAGGCGGTGAAGCGCTCCGGGACCTCCTCCGGGGTGCCCCCGAAGAGGGTGCGGTCCAGCGACTTGAGCGCCTCCATCTCGTCGGCGTACGCGGTGTGGTAGTCCGCGACGGGCACGGCGGCGACGCCCAGCGTCCAGCTGTCCGGCTGGACGCCGATGCCCAGCAGGGTCAGGTAACCGCCCCAGCTGCCGCCGGTGAGCACCAGCCGGCGCGGGTCGGCGAGGCCGCCGGCGACCGCCCACTCCCGGACGGCCGCGATGTCCTCCAACTCGATCAGGCCGACCCGCTCGTGCAGGGCGTCGGTCCAGGCCTGGCCGTAGCCGGTGGAGCCGCGGTAGTTGACCCGGACCACCGCGAAGCCGTGGTCCAGCCAGGCGGCCGGGCCGGCGGCGAAGGAGTCGCTGTCGTGGTGGGTGGGGCCGCCGTGGATCTCGAACACGGTCGGGAAGGGGCCCTCGCCCGCCCCGGCCGGGCGCTGCACCAGGGCGTGCACCCGCCCGCCGGGCCCGTCCACCCAGACGTCCTCGACCGGGATGGAGCCGGGCGGCACCGCGCCGGGCGCCCGCAGCACGACCGTCCCGGCGGTGGAGCGGACGGCGGAGGGCTCGGCGGCGGAGGACCACAGGTACTCGACGGTGCCGTCCGGGCGGGCGGTGGCGCCGCCGACGGTGCCGCGCGGGGTGTCCAGCCGGGTCAGCCGACCGTCGGCCAGCGTGTACGAGAACAGTTCGCTGCGCGCCTCGTACTCGTGCTCCACGAGCAGCACCTCGGCGCCGGGGCACCACTGCGCGGAGACGTCGCCGGGCAGCTCGCGCCCCTGCTCGTCACGCAGCGGCAGCGCGGTCTCGGCACCGGTGGCGACGTCCCAGATCATCGGCTCCCAGCGGCCGGTGCGCTGGTGGGCCACCAGCAGCCGGGTGTCGCCGTCGACCGGGGCGAAGCCGAGGCAGGCGACGCCGCGCGGCTCGTCCCGGCCGGTCACCTCGTCGAGTTCGGCGACGGTTACGACGGTCTCGGTGGGCTCTACGGGTTCGCCCGTCGTGCCGTTCGCGCCGCTCGTGCCGTCCGAGAGGCGGACGATCCGGATCGCGGAGTGCATCGCGTCGCCGTGCTCGGTGTGGTCGATGGCGAGCAGCGTGCCGTCGTAGCTGAGGTCGCCGACGCCGCCGTACTCCGCGTGCCGGTAGATCTCGACGGCCTCGGCCGCTCCGGGGCGGCGCAGGTGCAGGGTGGTGCCGTCCTCGTCGGTGGAACGTCCGACGACCACCGTGCCGTCGCGGCCGAGCGCCAGGCCGGCCGAGTAGGAGGGGGCGAGGCCGGGCACGGCCTCCTCGTCGGGGGTGCCGGCGCTGCGGTCCGCGGGCATGCCTGCGAAGGGCTGGCGGCGCCAGACGCCGAACTCGTCGCCGTCGTGGTCGTCGAACCACCACACCCAGGCACCGTCGGGGGACAGCTCGGCGTCGGTGGTGCCGTTCGGGCGGTCGGTGACCTGCCGGTGGGTGCCGGTGACCCGGTCCCAGGCGTAGACCTCGTAGGTGCCGGTCGCGTTGGACACGTACAGCGCCCGGTCGGGGGCGTCCTCGGCCCAGTCGGGGAGTGACACCCGTGCTGCCCTGAACCGCTGCTCCCACGCCGGTACGGCGCTCTTCTCCTCGCTCATCCGACCATCCAACCCGATCGGAGGGACAGAACGGAACGGGCGGGGGACGGAACGGGGCGGGCGGGGGGGCCCCCCCCCCCCCCGGGGCCGGCCCCCCCCCCCCCCCCCCCCCCCCCCCCCCCCCCCCCCCCCCCCCCCCCCCCCC